>CAZLYT010000156.1:0-2838 GCA_964563515.1 uncultured Candidatus Competibacteraceae bacterium
GAGCTCGGAGCCATCAGATGATCTGCAGAGACTCGGATCTCGCACCGGAGCCCATCCGGCTGGAAATCCAATCGAGCTTCGCAATCGGAATTGGCGGCGAAGGCCGTCTTGATCAGTCTCGCCCCCGAATCCGCTGCGTCATTCGGCGTTGGATCGGGACCCCGGATCGGCTGGGTGAAGGCGCCGACGGGTGCCGAGCTCACCCGACTGGCCCAGATCCTCGCGCTGCGCATCGGCCGGTCCCTCGAACGGCAGGGGTGGCTTACGCGTGACGCGGAGAACAGCACTCTGGCCGGCGACGACCTCGCCAGCCGCGGTACGATCTGTCCCGGCGGCAGGCTCGCAAACTCGGGGCGATGGCAGCACTCGAGCACTGCGGCGCGCTCGGGCTCCGAGAGCCGATTTGCCGGCGTTGGACGGCGCGCCCGCGGGCGGGGGTCCTCGCGCACGCTGCCGGGCTCTCGTGTCCAGCGCAGGTAGGTTCGCACGCACAGCCCCAAGCGCTCGCAGGCCGGTGCCAGGCGCGCCCCGGCGGCCCGGGCCTCCTCGATCAGTTCAACGGCACGCTGGCGATCTGGGGTTCTGATCAGTCGGCCTCGTCCTCGCCCCAGATCGCCCGGGCTTTTTTTGAGAGCGTCAGCAATGCCGCTGCCTCCGCCAAAGCCCGCTCTTTGCGGCGTAACTCGCGCTCGAGCTCTTTCATCCGTCGGGCACTTTCGCGACGGCTCTCGTTGCGCTCGCGCTCGCTCGCCAGCGCCCAGTCTTTGGCCTGCTCACAAGCGGCCCGCCACGCTCGAACCTGCTCGGGATACAGACCTCGGGAGCGGCAGTACTCGGCCAGCTCCGTTTCATTCAGCGCCGCGGTTTCCACGACAACGGCGAACTTGTCGCGCGCGCTCCAACCCTCGGGACCTTCCATGGACGCAGGCAACAGCCGTCCCTGTGCACGAGCTTTCTTTCGCCACAGATACAGCGAGGCGACCGAGATACCCTCTTCGCGGGCCACATCCTCGACGCTTCGATTGTTGGGCGGCATCAGCTTCGCCAGTACCGCCCTCTTGCGCTCCTCGGAGTACCGAATCACTCACCAACTCCATCGCTCTCCACAGACTGTAAGAATTCTACCCCGTCAAGTGACTTCTATCCTGAAAGGGAGAGCGGTGCGCCAAACGATTCCAAATCACTGCAATCTTTCACAAAAGCCATATAGGAGCCGCATTTCTGCGATAGCGGACTAAAATTTGAGATGGGGTTCAGAAGCTGGGGCTAATCTACAAGTACTGCGCTCATCCATCGCTGGACCCAGCACCAGCCTTGGAAGTTGGCACTCAGGATCCGCTCATCTCTGCCATAGGTTGTCTTTGCGCGCTCGCGGGTCCAACCCGACACCCCCGCAGTTATGTCTTGAAGGAGGGCGGGAAAATGAGAGATTCTTTGCGAAATCTTCTTTTTTCGAGTTTTCCTCGGTATCGCGAGAGCCGGATTCAACGTTCGAGGCGTAACGTCCTGAAGGTCCTTGGCGCGGGTGTAGGCGCGCTGACGGTTCCGGGTCTATTACGAAATGCCTCGGCCGTTAGCTTGACCGAAGCGCAGGCCGAGCCGAATGCAGCCCAGATTACCGTCCTTTACGACGCTTTCGGCAAGACTTCAACCATGCAGAAAGACTGGGGTTTTGCTTCTTATATCGAGTACGGCGGCAAGCGCATCCTATTCGACTCCGGTAACAATGCCGAGGTCTTTGCGCATAACGTCAAGGCTAGAGGCATCGACCTCACTCAGCTCGACTTTGCCGTCATCTCCCATCGCCACGGCGACCATACCAGCGGACTGAACCACTTGTTGAGGGTCAACCCCGACGTACCTATCTATGCGCCCAAAGAGAACTTTGGCGTTTTCGGTGCGGCCCTGCCGGGAACCTTCTACAGACGCAATCCGTCCCTGCCCCCGGAAATGCGCTACTTCGATGGCAGTCCGCCGGAAACGCTGTACTTCGGCAGCCCCTGGCCCCAAGGCAATTTCACCTGGCTGACGGAGACCACTGAGGTTGCCCCCGGTTTTCACCTGATCGTACTCAAGGGCTCGTGGGGCGTCGATCTGGACGTCATGGAGGTGACCCTGGCGATTGACACGCCGGACGGGATCGTTCTGGTGGTCGGTTGCAGCCACCCAACCATTGAAAAGATCGTGGAGACGGCCGACACCACACTCAACAAGCCGATTCTGCTGGTATTTGGCGGGACTCATCTGCTGCCGGCCGATGATGAAGAGATAGCGCGCATCGCCACCTCGCTGCGCGACACCTCGAAGGTCCAGTGGATTGCTCCCATGCACTGCACCGGCGAACCGGCGTTTGCTATTTTAAAGGAGACCTTCGGCGACCGTTACCTCTATGCCGGACTGGGTTCGGTGCTGACCCTCGGCCCGACCGTTGAGACAGTGGCCGAAATCGGTCAGCCACAGATGCACGCCTTGGACGAGGATGATCGGCGCAGCTATCAGGTCGGCCTGTCGACGGCCTCGGGATGTTGTTGTGGCGGCTGTGGCGCTGGCGCCCACGCCGGCGGCCACCTGCACCCGGCATTTGGCTGAGCAGGCGATTGGTGCTGACGCCCCAGCGGCCGTGAAAGCCGGACGCCGGCGAGAGCAAAACGAGGATAAGGGAGGGCGTTCTTCTGGTAAAGGCTAACCAGTACCGCGAATTCCCACATCACTCGGGATCCTTGATGAACTACCCGGCCTGATGTCATTCCCGCCGGCCGGCCTCGAGCACGTTGCGCAGTCGGCCGAGCTTGTCCAGCAGCCGGGACAGCTGCTGTAGGTCGATGATCTCGACGGTGA
>CAZLYT010000157.1:0-1858 GCA_964563515.1 uncultured Candidatus Competibacteraceae bacterium
CGCACCCTGCTTGTAGCGCATGATGCCGGCGAGCATGTCGTCCACGTCCGCCAGTTCCTTGTTGACGAAGAACGTGCGCTCGCGGCCCGGCACCACCGAGACCAGCTTCGGGAGCTCGTCCTGATGAAAGATGTAAGCCATCCTGGTTTCCCCCGTCAACGCGGCCGGTAGGCGACACGAGCCACGTCCGAGATGGGCACCGGCGCGACGGTCGCCCTGATCTCGACCTGTGCGTGGCGTTCGACCGTCGGCTTCGACGACCCTCGTTTCTCCTCGCCCCAGACGACGCTCACCTCGGTGCCCGGCTCACTGTGCTCGGCGCCGACCATCGCCAGCGAGACCATCGCGCGTTCGTTGTAGGTGTAGCCAGTATACGTGGAGATCCCGATGGTCTTCCCGTTCCTCAGCACCTTGTCGTAGGGGAGCGTGGAGTAGTTGGCGAGCGGCAGGTCGATGTACTTGTCGATGTCCCCGCCGTCGTCGAACAGCGACCTGAAGACCCGCGCGATATCGTCGCCATTCCAGACGAGCGTCACCTTCGTCCGCTGCGGCGTCCCGGCCATCCGTTCGACGGCGGTGCGGCCGATGAAGTCGTGATCGAACTTGACGATCGACCCGTAGCCGAGCTCGTACGGGGTCAGGTAGTAGTCGGTGATGTGGCTGGAATAGTAGCTGCCCCCGAGCGACGCCGTGGCTTCGTAGCTTCTGCCGCTCAGCCACTGCCTGTAGCCCTTCATGGTATCGCCGGCGTAGACCGCCGGGAGCGGCGAGGGAATCCACCCCGACTCGAGGCAGGTCGTGGGGTACGCTCGCGAGCCCACCTGGCGGATCCCGAATTCCTGGCCGGCCTCCACGATGGCATTGCGAACGTCGTCGCCCTCCTCCCAGGGTCCGAAGATCTCCCATCCTGGTTGCCCGACCATCCCGTGCCGGAGAGCACGGACGCTCCGGCCCGCGATGGTGAAGACGTCCATGGTGAAGAAGCGGATATCGGGCACGGCCCTGCCGGTGACCTTGGCCATCACCGCGAGCGCGTGCGGTCCCTGCACCTGGTACCGGTAGCCCTTCCGGCGGCCCTGGTTGACGGCCGAGCGCTCGTCCCGTTCCGCAGACGCCGAATACCCTCCGGTCTCGAGGTGGTACTGCACCCAGTTGTGAGCGGGAGGGCGTCCGACGAGACTGAACCGGTTCTCGGCGAGGTAGAAGAGAATCGCGTCACCGATGACGTATCCGTCGTGGTTGCACGCCACGAACTGCTTCGCCTGATCGACCTTGAAGCTCCTGAAGCTGTTGACACCCAGATCCGACAGCAACCTGAGTGCATCCGGGCCCTCGATCTGGAGGTCCGTCATGTGGTGAGACTGGTCGAAGAGGGCACAGGTCTCCCTCCACGACCGCTGTTCGTCCCGCCAGTTCGTGAACTCCGATCGCACCACCGGAAAGGCATACGGTCCGATCTGCGAGTTTCGGAGCATCTCGACCGGACTGCCGGCCGCCTGCAACGCTTCCTCCAGGTTTCGGTAACTCATGGCTGCTCGTGACTCCTCGTGCGGTCGACGCACTGGTCATGGGCCGATGGCGCCCGGGCTGTCGCGCTTGTCGGAGTGCCGGATTATATCCGGCCCGATGGCAGCTCGCGGGCGAGGTGCAGGTCTGGCTTCAGCCGGATCTCACTCGAAGGGCCCTGAGAATCACGACGTGTCCGGCCAGCGCCGCCAGGACCATCACGGCGGGCAACCACGCGAACGGGGGACAGGTCACCCGGATGTCGAGCTCGTCCTCTCCAGAGCGCGGGCACGGGCCTCATCCTATCGCGTGTGAACCAGGCTGGCATCGAGGGACGTGCAGGAGGCGCCGG
>CAZLYT010000158.1:0-2537 GCA_964563515.1 uncultured Candidatus Competibacteraceae bacterium
CAATGCGCCGCCGCAGGCGTTGCAGAACTTCGCGTCCGCCGGATTGACCTGTTCGCAGAACGGG
This sequence comes from uncultured Candidatus Competibacteraceae bacterium, assembly GCA_964563515.1. Taxonomy (GTDB): domain Bacteria; phylum Pseudomonadota; class Gammaproteobacteria; order Competibacterales; family JAHEDQ01; genus CAZLYT01. The sequence goes on from CAZLYT010000158.1 coordinate 65, forward strand.
CAACTGTTTGGAGACATGAATGAATCTGCAAGCCGATCGCGTGAGGTTCTACGATGACCGGTATTCTAGGGCGGCCAGGACACGGGCAATACCGGACGGGTTCGGTAAGGCGATTGCAGATCCAGTCCAGCGGGGGTCAAAGTGAAAAATTGAGTCAGGCTGAGAGCGCTATCAGGTGCCCGGCTACCCTTTGTCAGACAATGCCCGGCAATGAGCGATTGCCCATCGCCGGTGAATCCAATAAGCTCTTGATCAAACAGGCACAAACAGGAACGAAGTGCGGAGCGGTGTTGAGAGTGGGACCGAAACATTTGCCTGATTGATATTGCGGAAGGAGACATGCCGTGAGCGTCAGAAGATGTGCGGCTATGGGGCTGGTGGCTTTGGTGCTGGGCGCAGGCGGATGCGGCACGGTCCATCCGCCTCTGGCCGAGTCCGTAAGCGGAATCGATGCACCCTACCTGGTCGGCCCGGGCGATACGCTCAACATCGTCGTATGGCGCAATCCGGAGTTGTCCATCAGCGTTCCGGTGCGCCCCGACGGAAAGATCACCACGCCGCTGGTGGAAGATCTGCCGGCGAGCGGCAAGACCGCGACGCAGCTTGCCCGGGACATCGAAAAGGTCCTGGCCAAGTACATCCAGAGCCCGGTGGTCACGGTCATCGCCACCGGTTTCGTCGGGCCTTACAGCCAGCAGATCCGCGTGATCGGCGAAGCGGCGAAGCCCCAGGCGCTCGCCTACCGTGAAAACATGACGCTACTGGATGTCATGATCGCTGTGGGCGGCATCACCGATTTTGCGGACGGGAACAAGGCGAGCATCCTGCGCACCGGCGGCGGCAAGACCCAGCAGTTCGGGGTGCGGCTGACAAATCTGGTCAGAGGGGGCGATCTGTCGGCCAATGTGGCGATGCGCCCGGGTGACGTCCTGATCATACCGCAGAGCTTTTTCTAGCATGCACGAACTGGCCGACCAACTCCTCTCCCACCTGAAGGCCTCCTGGCGCTACCGGTGGCACGCGGTGGTCGTTAGCTGGATGATCGCATCAGGCGGCTGGATCGCTGTCTACCTGACGCCACCTCGCTACGAAGCTTCCGCGCGGGTCTACGTGGACACGCAGTCGGTGTTAAGGCCCCTGCTGGCGGGTCTCGCGGTGCAGCCCAACGTCGATCAAGTGGTTACGATGATGGGCCGAACCTTGATCAACCGACCGAACCTGGACAAGGTGATCCGGATGGCTGACATGGATCTCAGGCTCCGGACCTCCGGGGACCGGGAGCAATTGATTGCCCGCCTGACCAGGGAACTCACCATCCAGAGCGCCGGCCGCGAGAACCTCTACACCATCGCGTATACCGATAAGAATCCCCAGGACGCAAAGCGGGTGGTGCAAGCGCTGCTCACGATATTCGTGGAAGGAGGCCTCGGCGACCAGCGCAAGGACTCCGTCGCGGCGCGGCGCTTCATCGACGATCAGCTCAAGATCTACAACGACAAGCTGGTGGCCGCCGAGAACGCGGTGACCGAGTTCAAGCGACGGCACATGGGGTTCATGTCCGGCGACCAGCGAGACTACTATACGCGGCTGGTCGAGGCGCAGACTGCCCTGGGTGGGGCGACGCTGGAGCTCAAGGAAGCTGAAAACGGCCGGGACGCGATCAAGCAGCAGCTTGCGGCGGGGGCCGCAGAGACCCTCCCGTCTTTGCTGGGCGATAAGGACGCGGGCGAAGGGGTCAGCCTCGAGATCGACGCCCGCATCCAGGCTCTCGAGAAGAATCTCGACGCCCTGCGGCTCAACTACACGGAACTGCATCCCGATGTCGTCGCCACTCTGCGCATCATCGCCCAGTTGAAGGAGCAGAAGAAGGCGGAGGCCAAGGTGCGCAAGCCCACCCCGAGTGCAGCCCCGGCTCAGGACCGGGTCCGCGAGCAGTTGAGGGTTACCCTGGCGGCGGCCGAAGCAAGCGTGGCTGCCATGAAGACCCGGGTGGCGGAATACGCCAGGCGCTATGAGGCGTTGAAAGCGGCGGCCAATGCAGCGCCTCAAATCGATGCGGAGTTCACGCAGCTCACCCGAGACTACGAGGTGACCAAGGGGAACTACCAATCCCTGCTGACGCGGCGCGAAACAGCGCAGATTTCCGGCGATATGGATTCGAGAGCGAGCGTCATGGACTTCCGGGTGATCGATCCGCCCCAGGCGCCGACCGTACCCAAGGCGCCCAGCCGCCGGCTGCTGATGTCGCTTGTCCTGCTCGCGGCGCTCGGGGGCGGGCTCGGTGCTGCTTTTCTGATGAGCCAGATCAGGCCCACGCTCAACGACGAGCGCGGGCTGAGGGAGGTGAGCGGGCTGCCGGTGCTCGGGACGGTCGTCATGGCCTGGACCCATGCGCAGAAAGCGCGCCGCAACCGGGGCCTGGTCGCGCTCCTGATTTCCTTCGCGAGCCTGCTTTCGACCTATGCCGCGATCA
>CAZLYT010000159.1:0-7265 GCA_964563515.1 uncultured Candidatus Competibacteraceae bacterium
GGCGCCCACTTAGAGGGAGCGGGAGAACGCGCAATCGTAGTTGGTACAGGTGATCGGGGCCCGCGCTCATCCGGGCCGATCCAGCTGCATCTCGGCCACGAAGTCGTAGGAGTCGCCCCGATAGTGGGAACGCGTGTATTCGACGGGCCGCCCATCAGACAGAAAACCGTAGCGCTTGATGGCGAGGGCAGCGCTGCCGGCGGGCACGCCCAGCAGCCGCGCATACTCCTCATCCAGAAGCTCCGCCCGCAGGTACTGAAGAGCCCGCACTGGACGGTGACCGGCGGCGGCCAACACCTCGTATAGCGAGCTTTTTACCGCCCCAGGATTGGCCAGGAAAGCCCGCGGGATCGTGGCGCGTTCCAACGCCAAGGGACGGCCGTCAGCACAGCGCAGTCGGTAAAGTCGCGAGACTTCGGCTCCCGGGGACAGATTCAAAGCGACGGCTTCCTCCGGAGAGGCTTGGCCTGTGGAGCGATCCAGCCATTCCACCGTGGGTCGCAAGCCCCGCGAGCGCATGTCCTCACTGAAGCCGGTCAGCCGCGACAGCGGCTGTTCCACCCGCGGGACCACGAACGTTCCGGCGCCTTGACGCTGGGTCAGCAGGCCTTCTTCCACGAGCCCGCGCACCGCCTTGCGCACGGTGATCCGCGACAGTCCCAGTCCGGAGGCCAGCTCGCGCTCGGGGGGGATGGCCTCTGAGGCCGGCAGCAAGCCGTCGTCGATCAGTCGCCGTAGCTGTCGCTGCAGCTTTTGATAGAGCGGGGTGGGATTGTCCGCGGCACTGGATAGACCGGCTTTCAGGGCTTCTAGGGCTGCGCTTTGTCTGCTCATCGATTTTCCTCCGATAGGACGGCCTCTGATGTTACCAATCTAGATCCACTGTTGACAGGTACTATATTGGACATATAATGGTCCTATTGGCTCGGAGGAGAAACCATGACGAACCCTAGGGACATCTTCGTTGGCGTCGATGGCGGGGGCACCAAGACCATAGCGCGGGTCGAAGACGCTGAAGGTGCGCTGCTCGGACAGGGCCGAGGGGGGCCCGCCAACGTGCGCCTGTCGGTGGAGGGCAGCTGGCAGTCCGTGCTGGAGGCCGTAGCTCAAGCCTTGGCCTCGGCGGGACTCGAGCTCGGTGACGAACGCTACCGCTTCCACTGTGGAGTCGGTTTGGCCGGCACCGAGGTGTCCTCCGCCTCTACTGCCTTCATCGCCACTCCACATCCCTTCGCTCGGCTGCAACTCCGGTCCGACGGTTACATCTCATGTCTGGGTGCCCATGGGGGTGAGGACGGGGCGATCATTGCCGTTGGCACTGGGGTGGTGGCCTATCAGGTGCAGGCGGGCCGCGAGGTCCAGGTCAGTGGCTGGGGGTTCCCCCATGACGACCTGGGCGGTGGCTCCTGGCTGGGGCTCCAGGCCCTGCGTCTGACCCTGCAGTGGTTGGACGGCCGCCACGGGAGCTCGCCGCTACTGGCCTCGGTCTATGCACACTTCGATCAGGACCTGCCGCGTATGGTGGCCTGGGCCTGCGAGGCCAAGGCCACCCAGTTTGCCCAGCTCGCGCCCCTGGTAATCGACCAGGCCAGAAGTGGTACCGCCCTCGCGCGCGAGCTGATCCAGCAGGCCGCCGACGAAATCGACCGTGTGGGGGAAGCCCTGAGCCAGCGCGCAAGCGGCGAAGCATTGCCCTGCTGTCTGCTCGGCGGCATAGCACCTTTTGTCGAGCCGTGGTTGGGCACCGCATTGCGAGCCCGGCTGACGCCTCCCCAGTTGGACGCGGCCCAAGGCGCCCTGCTGATGATCCGCCGTTCGCTACCCCAGGAACCAAACACACTTTGAACACGAGGTAATCATGCCGAAGGACAATCCATTTCAGAACATGGTGGTGCAATTCGCTCAGTTGCTGCAGCAGGGAAAGACGTTGCCGGCGCCCCGGCCGCCGTTTCCTGAACGCCCGGCACTGGCTGCCAACGCGCCCCGTTGCCTGATCTTCTCACCCCATCCAGACGATGAAGTCATCATCGGCGCGTTGCCACTGCGGCTGCTGCGTCAGAGCGGCTTTAGGGTCTGCAACGTGGCAGTAACGCTTGGGAGCCGTCGGGATCGGCGTCGTGAGCGGCTGGAGGAGCTGGAAGCCGCCTGTGACTATCTCGGCTTCGATCTATTGCTGCCGCGGTCGCAGGGTTTCGACGATATCAATCCCGCTGGGCGCCGCGGCCAACCGCGGCAATGGCGACTGGCTGTGGAGCGCATCGTGGAGCTGTTGGAACAGCAGCGGCCGACCCTGATCTTGATGCCCCACGCCGAGGACTGGAACCAAACTCATATCGGCACCCACCTGCTCGTGCAAGACGCCTTGGAGGGGATGCCCTCCGACTTCGGCTGCCACGTGGTCGAGACCGAGTTCTGGGGCGCGATGGACGACCCCAACCTGCTGGTGGAGTCCACTGCCGAAGAAGTGGCGGATCTGATGGCCGCCCTGTCGTTGCACCGGGGCGAGGTCGCGCGCAACCCCTATCACCTGAGGCTGATGGCCTGGATGGTGGACAACGTGCGCCGCGGGGCCGAGTTGGTCGGCGGTGCCGGCGGGCCGGCACCGGATTTCGCCTTTGCCACCTGTTATCGGCTCAGCCAGTGGCGGCAGCGGCGGCTACAGCGGGCTCCCGGCCACGGGCGTTTCTTGGCGAGGGCGGACGAGCCCACGCTGATTCTTTCCCTCAACCATGCCGAGCACGAGGAGGCCTGAGATGGAGGTGATTGTTCGATCCGACGCTGAAAGCGCTGCGGAGCTGGTCGCTCGGCTGATTCGATCACGCTTGGTGGCGAAGCCTGGCCTGGTTCTGGGATTGGCCACCGGGCGCACCATGGAGCGGGTCTACGACCGGCTAGTGTGCTGGCATCGCGACGAAGCCTTGGATTTCTCCCGCGTGCAGACCTTCAATCTGGACGAGTACATCGGCATTGCGCCCACCGACCTGCAGTCCTATCGCCACTACATGAACCATCACCTGTTCGATCGGGTGAACGTGCATCTCGCCAACACCCATATCCCCCACGGGCTTGCGGGCGATCTCAAGGCCGAGGCCGAGCGCTACGAGTCGCTGATCCGTGCCGCCGGCGGAATCGACCTGCAGCTTCTGGGGATCGGGGAGGCGGGCCACATCGGCTTCAATGAGCCCCTGTCGGCGCTGATGTCGCGCACCCGGGACAAGACCCTCACACCGCTGACCCGGCGGCAGAATGCCGGAATCTTCGGCGGCGACCCCGAGCTCGTGCCAAGCCGGGCCCTGACCATGGGTGTGGGCACTATCCTCGAGGCCCGCGAGCTCGTGCTGCTGGCCACCGGCGCGGCCAAGGCTGCCATCGTGGCGCGCGCGGTGGAGGGACCCATCACCGCGATGGTCAGTGCCTGCGCCATCCAGCTGCATCCCGCCTGCAGGGTGGTGGTGGATGAGGCCGCAGCGAGCGAGCTACAGGGGCGCGACTACTACGACTGGGTGTTCGCCAATGAACCCGAGTGGGAGGCGTATCGCTGAGGAAGCTCCGGATCCGTTGGCCGGCAGGCCGCGCCCGTGCCGACTAAGCTTGTCGGTGCATACTGCAGACACAGACCGCGGGGCGGCACGACGAGTCCACCCGGATTTCCATGCGTCTCGCTGCCGATTGCACTGATCAGTGATAGGCAGCGGCGGCTTGCATCCGCCGGAACAAACGGGATGAGATGGCGCGCCGGCTTTGTTGAGATGTGCGGACTCGATGCCGAGCCAACGAAACCCTGGAACGAGGAGAAGTCGATGAGAAGAATGCTCGTGGCCGCAGCTATGGCGGCAGTGGTAGCTGCGCCGGCGAGTGGCGCCCAGTTCATCAACGTGCTGACCGGCGGCACCAGCGGGGTGTACTACCCCATGGGCGTAGCCCTCAGCAAGATCTGGGAGGACGCGGTGCCCGATGCCCGCACCTCGGTGCAGTCCACCAAGGCTTCAGTGGAGAATCTGAACCTGCTGCAAGACGGCCGCGGCGAGGCGGGGCTGAGCCTCGGCGACGCCGTGAGCCAAGCCTGGTCGGGCAACGAGGAAGCCGGCTTCAAGCAGCCCCTGGACAAGCTCCGCGGCCTCAGCGCCATGTACTCCAACTACATCCAGATCGTTGCCAACGCCGAGTCCGGGGTGAAGACCCTGGGCGATCTCAAAGGAAAGCGTATTTCGGTCGGCGCACCCAAGTCCGGCACCGAGCTCAACGCCCGGACCGTGTTCGCCGCTGCCGGCCTCAGCTACGACGATTTCAGCAAGGTGGAGTACCTGCCTTTTGGTGAGTCGGTGGAGCTGATGAAGAACCGGCAGATCGACGCCACTCTGCAATCGGCGGGGCTGGGCGTCGCCTCGATCCGAGATCTGGCCACCTCCATCGATATCGTGGTGGTGGAGATTCCCGAGGACGTGGTGGCCAAGATCGACGATGCCGCCTACCAGTCCTCGGTGATCCCTGCTGGAACCTACGACGGGCAGAGCGAGGACGTGGCGACCATCACTATCTCCAACTATCTGATCACCCACGAGGAGGTGCCGGAAGACGTGGTCTACGCCATGACCAAGAGCTTGTTCGAGAATCTGGATCAGCTGGTGGCCGCCCACGCCGCCGCCAAGGGCATCGAGCTCGACAACGCCGTCAAGGGCATGGTGGTGCCGGTGCATCCCGGCGCCGAGAAGTACTACAAAGAAGTGGGCGTGATGCAGTAGCCCGCAGAATCGGCGGCCGCCGAAACCGGTGGCCGTCCGCCCCTCCAGCGCCGTCGGAGCTCCCACCGATGACCGTCGAAATCGAGTTGGCGCCGCGGGACGAACCCGTGGCCAGAGACCTGCCTTCGCGGCTGATCTTCGGAATCGCTGTCACCTTTTCGGCCTTTCAGATCTGGACCGCCGCCTTCAGCCCGCTGTCCAGCTTGATTGTGCGCTCGGTGCACGTGGGTTTCCTGCTGCTGCTGATCTTTGCCATTCACGCTCGCAAGGACCAGGAGCGCTCGCCAGCCCTGGTGGCAATGGACTGGGGCATCGGCGTGTTTGCCTTCGTGCTGGCCTTCTACCACTGGATTTTCGAGGCCGAGCTCATCCAGCGGGCCGGCGACCCGAACACTCTTGACCTGGTGGTGGGGGTGATCGTGGTGGTGCTGGTATTTGAAGGCGCCCGCCGCATGATGGGGATCGCGTTGCCCATCATCTGCGGCTCGTTCCTAGCCTACGCGCTGTTTGGCGAGTATCTGCCGGCACCCTTGGATCATCGGGGTTATGGCTTCGACCAGGTGATCGAGCAGATGTACCTCGGCACCGAGGGCATCTTCGGCATTCCCACCTACGTCTCCTCTACCTACATCTTCTTGTTCATCCTGTTCGGGACCTTCCTGGAGCAGGCCGGAATGGTGAAGCTGTTCACCGACGTGGCTTTGGGGACAGTGGGGCACAAGCGCGGCGGCCCAGCCAAGGTGTCGGTGGTCTCCTCGGGCCTCATGGGCACCATCAACGGCTCCGGTGTCGCCAACGTCGTCACCACCGGCCAATTCACCATTCCGCTGATGAAGAAGTTCGGCTATCAACCGGCTTTTGCCGGGGCGGTGGAGGCGACAGCCAGCATGGGTGGGCAGATCATGCCGCCGGTGATGGGGGCGGTCGCTTTCATCATGGCGGAGACCCTGGACATCCCCTATGTGGAAGTGGTGCAAGCGGCCATCGTGCCGGCCATCCTCTACTTCGCCACGGTGTTCTGGATGGTGCACCTGGAGGCCGGGCGGTTGGGGCTGCGGGGACTCGCCAAGGCGGACTGCCCCAAGGCTGGGGAGGCCTTGCGCGCCAACTGGTATCTGCTGCTGCCGCTGATGATGCTGGTGTACCTGCTGTTCTCGGGCTACACGCCGCTTTTCGCCGGCACGGTGGGACTCGCCCTGACCGCGGTCCTGATTCTGGCGACCCCCGTTTCCCGGCTCTTCGGCCCCACCGCTATCCGAGTGGCCTTCTGGGTGGTCATCGGCCTCGCGGCCTCGGCCTTCTTCCAATATGGCATCGCTGCCTCCCTGTGGCTGGTGGCGGCACTGGTGGCGGTGAACTTCTTCATTCGGGAGGGCGGCCGCTCGACCTTGCGACTCGCGGTGAACAGCTTGGCGGAGGGTGCCAAGCACGCCATCGGTGTCGGCATTGCTTGCGCCCTGGTGGGGGTCATTATCGGCGTCAGCACCCTGACCGGCGTGGCCACCAACTTCGCTGGGGTGATCATCGATCTGGGCGAGCACAGCTTGCTGCTGAGCCTGGTTCTGACCATGATTACCTGCTTGGTGCTCGGAATGGGAATCCCCACCATCCCCAACTACATCATCACCAGCTCGCTGGCGGCACCGGCGCTGTTGGAGCTGGGGGTGCCGCTGCTGATATCGCACATGTTCGTGTTCTATTTCGGGATCATGGCGGATCTCACGCCACCGGTGGCGCTAGCCGCGTTCGCCGCTTCGCCCATTGCCGGGGCCTCTGGCCTAAGAATTGGCCTCAACTGCATGCGAGTGGCGATCGCGGGCTTCGTGATTCCCTACATGGCGGTGTACTCACCGGCGCTGATGCTGCAAGAGCCCACCGTGCTAGCGGTGCTCTACATCCTGTTGAAGGCGGGCATCGCCATCACCCTCTGGGGCGCCGCAGCCATCGGCTTCTTGTTCGCCCCCATGAGCTGGTTGGAGCGGGTGCTGGCTGCTGCTGCCGCGTTTTCGCTGGTGGCGGCGTTGCCGATCACCGACGAGATCGGCTTCGGGCTGGCCGCAGTCGCCTTCGGCTGGCACTGGTACCGGGGGCGCCGGCTCGAGCCCGCCACGTGACGAGCCTGTGCCTGGGAGTGGCCTTCGCCGTGGTGCAGGCTCGGGTCCCAGTGGAGGAGTTCACCCTGGCCTGGACCCACTCGGTGGAAAAGACCGAATGGGAGGAGGACTACCGGGTAGAGCAATCAGGTCTGCAGCTATTGGAGGCGAGGATCCAGGGCTCCGGGGCGGGCATGGAACCTCCCGAAGGTGCGGAGCTGCGGAACGGGCGTTGGCATTACCGCCCCCAACTACCACCACGGCCAAGCCTCACGCTGACCCGCTCCGGATACACCAGCGATTACCGGCTCTGTTGGCAGGACAGTTGTCATCCCTTGACCGAGCTTCTCGGCTCGCCAGCAGTCCCCGGGGAGACCGTCGACCTCTTTCCTTGCGATTAGCACCTGCAATGGCGGGGCCGATGTACTTG
>CAZLYT010000160.1:0-9662 GCA_964563515.1 uncultured Candidatus Competibacteraceae bacterium
CTGAAGCACGAGCAGCCGGTCGGCAATCTGCTGCTCGAATGCCGCTGCGCTCGTCCTTCGGCGTTTGCCGCGCGCAGCCTTGCGATTGGCCAGCCACAGGTTGTCCCACGACGTGATGGCTTCGAACATGGCGACCTTCAAGACTTCGGCAGATGCTGCACCATGCCAAATTCCAATGAGCTCATCATCTTCACCCAGACTTATGATCTATTGACCTGGCTTTTGCCCTAGTGCCAAGGTTTTCCCAAGCACCAACGATTCGTCGTAACCCAACGCTTGCAGGGTGCAGCACTGGATTTTCAAGAGGCGATTTTCGAGGCGAATGCGCGAAGTGGCGCCCGGCGCTTGGAGCATCTTCATGCCGCCGATGCATCTTTGAACAAGCTGCGGCTCTACCTTCGCTTGGCGCGACAATGGAACTGGCTTAGCAGCGGTCAATACGAGCATGTGAGCAAAATGGTCGCGAATGTGGGCCGGCTGTTGGGTGGTTGGATCAAGCAGACCCAGCTTGCCGCGCGTTCCGGGTCGTCTTAGATCGGCAGCAGCGGCAACACCGAGCGGGGACGAGAAAACGGGGCGGGCAGCGGCGGGCGCGATGGCCTGGCCGTGCCCTGGTTTCTGTATTTGCCCGGCGCGGGCGATGCCCCGGTGTCGCCCTACCTTGCGGTCTACGCGCGGACCAGACGCGTCTGGCGCTGTTCTTCTTCCTTCACCTCGGCGGGCAAACCTGCTCTCGCAGATCGGCCAGCATTTCCGGACGCGGCCGGCACGGGTGTCCGGGCGCGCCGTCCCGCCCTGCGGCAGGACCAGAAGAAGGGTCAGAAGAACGTGGGCCGAACGCAACACCACCCGAAACCCCAGATTATTGTTCCGATTGTCGGGTTGATTCCTGTTGCGGTAGGCACAGCGCGCGTTGTCTCGATGATTGTTCCACGAACCGCCGCGCACGACCTTCCCAGACGGCCTGGCCCCTATCGACCGCACTTCCATTATGGACGTGTCTGAATGGTTGTAGAAAGCGGGGAGGTGGGCAAGAAGTTGCCCACCCTACGTGGCTGACAGCCGAAGAGTAATGGCAGGGCTTGTGCTCATTGGCTGGGGTGTCTTGAACTATAGGCGGCGAAGAATTGTCCAGTGACGTGGCGAAACATTTCTTCTTTCTACCGGCAAATCCATAAAGCCGCGGACCGAGGGGATACGGTCAGCCGTGGTTACCGGGGTGCGGTGCTGCTCGGTAATTACTGCGACCTTGAGTTCGCGGACATCGAAATGCCGCCCCCCGGGGAGTAGCGTTTGCAAGCAGCCGACCGATGCCAGACATCGATACCACTGCCAGCGTTACTCGAACACCGCCTCCAGCTCCTCCAGAACCGCCTGTTCTGACTTCGACACCTTGCTGCCGAGCCCCAAGAATCCACCTGCCGCTTCTGCGACCGACCGGGCGCGGCCGAGGATATCGTCCTTGAATGCGCTCTTCGCGTCCGCATCGAGTGTCGCCAACAGGGCGCTGACATAGTCTTTCCAGGCACGCCGTACATCCGGTGTCGGAGGCTGCTTCAACCAAGCCTCGAGCAGCTGGGCGCTGGGGCTTCCCTTGTCAAGCCCCGTAGTCGAGGCAGCCTGGAGGATGGCGGCCTGCTCGTTGTCGTCGATGTTACCGTCCGCCCAGGCCACTTCGATGAGCGGTACCAGGGTCAAGGCGGCCAGCGTGTCGGGTCGGATATCCATAGCGATCAGCCTTTCGAGAACGGCGTCGTCGCCAATGCCGGAGACTTCCGCAAGCGCCGCTTTCCTGGCCTGCAGGCCTTCCTTCTCTGCTAGCTCCTGTCGGAGCTTGGCGTCCTGCTTGGCGAAGAACGCTTCCTCCAATGCCTTTCTGCGATCGCCTAGCACTTCAGTGCCCATGTCTGCCTCCTGAGGAAATCGGGGGCGTAGTGTACAGCACCACTGGCAGGGGCTGGATGACAGAGATGGGCTGCTGTGAGCTCCTCGTGTCAGACCTATACTCTGAGTGAATCTCCGCGCGTATTGCGGAAGTCGTATGGCGGATATCTTCCTCAGCTATTCCAGAGCGGACGTCGAGCCAGCCGCCAACCTCGTCGAGCGGCTACAAGCAGAAGGTTGGACCGTTTTTTGGGATCGCAGCATTCCCCCGGGTAAGCAGTGGCGCGATGTGCTCGAAGCCGAACTGACCCCGGCCGGCTGCGTGCCGGTGCTGTGGTCGTCAAGCTCAATCGAGAAACGGTGGGTGATCGAGGAGGCGGAGCTTGCTGCCGAGCGCAAGATCCTGATCCCCGCGCGCCTGGAGGACGTCGAGCCGCCGCTTGGTTTCAAGAGTGTCCACGCCTGTGATCTCACAGGCTGGGATCGCCGGCCCGATTCGCCTGCTCTCGGCCACTGGTGGACGAGATCGCCGAGTTGCTCGGCAGGCGTAAAGGAGTGTCCCTCTATCCTCTCGACTTGGCAGTTGTCATGGGGCGACCCAAGCGGCATCCCGATCTCGGTCACGCCATCAATCTCACCTGTGAGCTCCGCAACGAGCTCGATCGAGATGAGGAGCTTCGCGCTATCGAGGCTTCTGCAACTGGGCCTGGGGATCTCGAGTTCGACTTCAACTGGCGATTGGTTTTCGATTCACGAGGTTTGGAGCACGAGCGCCGGATCGAGCGCGAAACCAAGATCGCGATTCCTGCCCGCCAGAAGGTGCGTACCGGCATACAGCTCACGGCGCCGGTGTTAACCGATGAGGTGCGTTGGCCTGCCGGCGGCTACGAGATCCAGCTGCGAGGCTGGGTGAATCGCGGGCGCAGTCAAGGACCGGCCAATTTGCGCACGAGGTTCCACGCTGAATTCGATCATTGGGGTGCTCGGCAGGTCCTCGTACATGCCAGGCTGTCCGATAAGGACTGGAAGAGCAAGGGCTACTCTGATGAGGCGGTCGGCTTTCCGTTCCAGTTGAGCGATGTGCGCTGCGGCTTGCCTGCTTCCTAGGGCGTTGTCGAGCCGGCCGACGATCGCCTCGTGAGCATCGGATTGCGAGCCGACGCAGACGAAGTCGAGGCCGACAATAAGCCGCTAGGGGGAACCCGCTACCTTCAAGGTAGCCGTGAAATCCCGCATCATCAGCTGGTTGCGTGGTTGTAGCTCATGTCACAGGGAGCCTGCGAACCAGTGAACGACCACCGGGTGGCCGCCGGTATCACGGCGTTTACCGAGACATCGGGAAATGCACGGCCGTCACCAACGAACGCCAGCATGCTGCTAACGGATTCTCTATCGCTCGATCTGGAGACCACGCCCGACGGACGGCTGCTTAAGATCGGCGCCGTGCGGGCGGATCAGGTCTTCGAGCGCTCCAGTATCCGCAAACCAGCGAAGGTGCTGGCCGAGCTCGAGGGGTTCGCCCGGGGCGCCCGGTATCTGGTAGGCCACAACCTTCTCGATCACGACCTGCCGATACTTCGGAGCCTGAGTCCGCAATTGGCGTTGCTGCAGCTCCCGGTGATTGACACCCTCTACCTCTCGCCGCTGGCCTACCCGGAGAATCCGTATCACCGGCTGGTGAAGGACTACAAGCTGGTGCGAGAGGCGGCCAACGATCCGGTCGCCGACGCTCGGCTCGCAGCTCAGGTTCTCGAGGAGCAGTGGGAAGCCTTCGCCGCCCGGGCGGCGGCAAAGCCGGTTTGGTTGGACCTGTTGCACTTCGCCTTCGATGGCTCGGAGCTCGGCCGCGAGGGTGTACCGGCGAGTGGCATGCTGGCGATTTGGAAGGCCTTGGGCGCCAGCGCGCCCGGCAACCCGTGGGACGCAATTGAGTCGTTGCTGGCAGGGCGGGCTTGCGGCAATCAACAGCGTGACGCGATCAGCCCGCTGATCGAGTCAGCAAGGCTACGACCCATTCTGGCCTATGTGTTGACTTGGATTCTGGTCGCCGGCGGCAACTCGGTCCTGCCTCCCTGGGTGCGCAAGCGATTTCCCGAAATCGGCCCGGTCTTGCTCCAGCTCCGGGACTCAGATTGTGGCGATTCGGCTTGTCGTTATTGCCGGCAGACCCACGATCCCGAAGCGCAGCTACAGCGATGGTTCGGTTTCGACAACTTTCGTCCCGTACCCGCAGATGCCGATGGCCGCAGCTTGCAGCGAGCGATCGTGACAGAAGGTATGGCCGAGCGGCCGCTGCTTGGATTCCTGCCCACCGGCGGTGGCAAGTCGCTCTGCTTCCAGGTCCCGGCGTTGGCGCGCTATTAGCGTCGCTCCGCCTTGACCGTTGTAGTGTCGCCCCTGCAAGCACTGATGAAGGACCAGGTGGAAGGCCTCAATCGCCGGGTCGGCAGCGAGCTATCTGGCGCCCTCAACGGTCTGCTCACGCCTCCCGAGCGCGGCGAGCTCATGGAGCGGGTGCGGCTCGGTGACATTGCCCTGCTGTACGTGTCTCCGGAGCAGTTCCGCAACCGCTCTTTCCGTGAGGTCCTGGCCTCCCGCGAAATCGGCGCCTGGGTGTTCGACGAGGCCCACTGTCTATCCAAGTGGGGGCACGATTTCCGCCCCGACTATCTCTATTGCGCCCGCTTCATCCGCGAGTTCACCCGCACCGAGGAGCTGTCCCCAGCGCCCATATTCGGCTACACGGCTACCGCGAAGCTGGAGGTGATCCACGAGATTTGCCGTCATTTCGAGGCCGAGCTCGGCCTCGAGCTCACGGTATTCGCGGGCGGTGTGGAGCGTGACAACCTTCGCTTCGAGGTCCAGCCCGTGACCCGGGCCGAGAAGTACGGCCGCATCGACGGCTTGCTTCAAGAGCGCCTGCAGGCGCAACCGGGCGCGGCAATCGTGTACTGCGCCACCCGCAATGCCACCGAGCAAACGGCGGAGTTTCTGAGCACCCGAGGCTGGTCAGTGGCGGCCTTCCACGCTGGCTTGAACCCGCTGGAGAAGCGGTCGATCCAGGATGCCTTCATCCGCGGCGAAACTCAGGTGATCTGCGCCACCAATGCCTTTGGGATGGGGATCGACAAGGAGAATGTGCGCCTGGTGGTGCACAGCGACGCCCCCGGCTCGCTTGAGAACTATCTGCAGGAGGCAGGCCGCGCCGGCCGCGACCGGGAGCCCGCCGAGTGTGTGCTGCTGTATGCCCGCGAGGACGTGGAACGGCAGTTCCGGATGGAGGCGCTGACCGAGCTTTCCCGTCGTGACATCGCCGGCATTCTGCGGGCTTTGCGGCGACTACAGCAGCGGCATGGGCCGAAGGTACCCGTGGTGGTGACCAGTGGCGAATTGCTGAGCGACGAGGCGCTCGAAATCAGCTTCGATTCCGACGACCGCAACGCCGACACCCGGGTGAAGACTGCAGTGGCATGGCTGGAACGAGCGGGCTTCGTGGAGCGCAACGAGAACTTCACCCGCGTGTTTCAGGGCAAGCCCATGGTCGTCTCCATGGAGGAAGCGGAGGCACGGATGGCGCCGTTCAAACTACCCGCGTCCACCAAGGCGCGCTACCGGGCGGTGCTGCAGGCACTGCTCCTGGCCGATCCCGACGAGGGTCTGACCTCAGATGAGCTGGCGCTGCTGCCGGCCTTGAAGGTTCCCGAGGGCCAACCGCCCATCAAGGTGCTGCGCCTGCTGGGCGATATGCAGCAAGCCGGCTTGCTGGGTGTGGGCATGCAGCTCACCGCCTTCCTCCGTCCCCGTGGCGCCGGCGGCGCAATGGGCGCAGAGAAGCGCTTCGCTGAGGTCTGTCGGGTAGAGAAGGCGCTGATCGACTTGCTGCGGGAGACGGCTCCAGACGCCGATCGGAATGAAGATCGTTGGCAGCCCTTGGCGTTACGCCAGCTCAACCAGCGGCTGGTGGACGAGGACCAGCCCTCCGATCCCGAGCTGCTGCGCAAGCTGCTGAAGAGCCTCTCTCAAGACGGTCGGGGACTTGCCGGAGAGCGCGGCAGCTTGTTGCTGCGCCATGCGGGCAAGGATCTGATCCACGTGAAATTGCAGCGCGGCTGGCAGGCCCTATCGGCGACCGCCGAGCGCCGGCGCGCCATTGCCGCCGTGCTGCTGCGCGACCTGCTCGCGCGGTCCCCCACCGGCGCCCGGGGCGAAGTACTGGTGGAGTTCTCCCTGGACGACCTGCGCGCGGCATTGTCCACCGACGCCTTGCTGAGCTCCCAGGTGCGGCACCTACTGCCGGCCATCGAACGGGCGCTGCTGTTCCTCCACGAACAGCAGGTGATCGCGCTACAGAAGGGCTTGGCCGTGTTTCGCCAGGCCATGACGATCCAGGTACTGCCCGAGGCCAAGGGCCGGGTTTACGGTGGCGGCGACTATGCGCCGCTCGCTTTGCACTACCGGGAGCGCATCTTTCAGGTGCACGTCCTGGACGAGTACGCCCGGCTGGCACTAGTTCGGATCACCCAGGCGCTGGAGTTGGTCAGCGCCTACTTCACCCTCGACCGCCGCAGCCTGCTGAAGCGTTTCTTCGCCGGACGGGAAGAATTGTTGCAGCAGCGCACCTTGCCGGAGTCGTTCCGGGCCATCGTCGAGTCCCTGGGCAATCTCGTGCAACAGGCCATCGTCGCCGCGCCCGAGGAGCGCAATCTCCTGGTGCTGGCCGGGCCGGGGTCTGGCAAGACCCGGGTAGTGGTGCATCGGGTGGCGTATCTGCTGCGGATCAAGCGGGTGCCGCCGCGCTCGGTACTAGTGCTCTGCTACAACCGCAATGCCGTGCTCGAGCTGCGGCGGCGCCTGTTCGATCTGGTGGGCCGCGACGCCCGCGGCGTGACGGTGCAGACCTTTCATGGGCTGGCGCTGCGGCTTTCGGGGCATGCATTGGACGGCCGCAGTCGAGCCGATATCGACTTCAGCGGA
This sequence comes from uncultured Candidatus Competibacteraceae bacterium, assembly GCA_964563515.1. GTDB lineage: Bacteria > Pseudomonadota > Gammaproteobacteria > Competibacterales > JAHEDQ01 > CAZLYT01. Next base: position 6,859 of record CAZLYT010000160.1, read on the forward strand.
CTGGTCAGGGAGGCCACAGCGTTGCTCAAGGGCGAACGCGACCTGGTCGGCGTCGAGGCCGATGAGCTCCACGATCGCTTGCTGGAAGGCTACCGCCACATCCTGGTGGACGAGTACCAGGATATCGACGAGGAGCAGTACCAGTTGGTGTCTGCGATCGCTGGCCGCACGCTGGATGATCCCGATCGCCGCCTTGCGATCCTGGCGGTGGGTGACGACGACCAGAACATCTACGCCTTTCGTGGCTCCAGTGTTGAATACATCCGCCGCTTCCAGTCGGACTACCAAGCAGAGATCCACTCCTTGGTCGAGAACTACCGTTCCAGTGGCCACGTCATCGCCGCCGCCGACTGCTTCATCGAGCGCAATCGCGAGCGCATGAAAACGCAGACGCCCATCCGCATCGACCGGCGGCGCCAGGACTTGCCGCCCGGTGGAATCTGGCACGATCTGGACCCGGTGGCTCGAGGTCACGTGCAGGTGCTGCAGGTCGCGGGCGTGCGGGCCCAGGCGCGCGCAATCGCGGCGGAGATCCAGCGCCTGGTCGCGCTGCAAGGATCGCCCGACTGGAGCGGCTTTGCCGTCCTCGGCCGCACGCGGACCGAGCTGATGCCGGTGCGAGCGGCGCTGGAGCATCTGGGTATCCCGGTGCGCTGGGCGGTGGAGCGCGAGCGATTGCCGAGTCCGTTCCGGGTTCGAGAGATCGCGGCTGTGCTCGACCAGCTACGCGAGGTGGGATTCGACACCGTTGAACCCCGAAGCTTCTATGACGCCTTGCCCGACGCCCTGCCCTGGACCACGGGGCTGCGGCGGGTGCTGGAGGATTTGGCGGTCGAGGTCGGTGGTCCGGTGGCGGCCCCCCTGGTGCTGGAAGCGCTGTCAGAGTGGCTCAGCGAGTGCCACCAGGGTGCCGTCGCAGGTGTCGGGGTGTGCCTCGCCACTGCCCACGCTGCCAAAGGACTCGAGTTCGACCACGTGTTCGTGCTGGGGGGCTGGAGGCCGGCTGAATTCCCGGAAATCGAGGCCGAGCGTCGCCTCTTCTACGTCGCCATGACCCGGGCCCGATGCAATCTGATACTGCTGCAGCGGCTCGATCATAACCATCCCCATCTTTCGGGTCTGCGCGGAGATTTTCGCCAGGATCGGGAGCACTGCGCCCTGGCGGAGGTGCCGGATCAGGTGCTAGCCCGGCGCTTCGAGCTCCTGGCGCTCGACAGTCTGTTCGTCAGCTACGCCGGCTGCCAGGTTGCAAACCACCCCATTCATGCCGCCTTGGCCGAGGCACGACCGGGTGATGAGCTGAGCCTGACCGCGTCGGGAGCGGATGTTTTGATCGTCGATCGCCGTGGACGACTGCTGGCCAAGCTCTCAAAAGCCGGCCGCCAACGCTGGACCGCCGAGCGGCTAGCCACCATCGACAGCGCTCGGCTGCTCTTTCTGCTTCGCCGCAATGGTGAGCGGGAGGAGGCCGACTATCGGCAACGGCTGCGGGTGGAGCAGTGGTATGTGCCGGTGGTGGAGCTGACCTTGAGGGGCGTAGAGCTGCGATCAAGCTAGGCATTGGCGCAAACATCGATGATGGAACTGCAGTCGCCGCGACTTTCTTATACCGAGTAGATGCCACCCGGCGTGCGGGATCCCGCCGCCAGGCGCTACGAAGGAGTCCGGCATGGATTCGAGAACCAAGCTTTCACTGCATACCGGCAGCAAGATGCCCGTCATGGGGCTTGGCACCTGGCAACTGAACATCGAGACGGCGCAAACCATAGCGGCGGCCATGAAGAAGGGCTATCCCATGATCGATACCTCCGGCGACTACGGCACCCAGCCAGGCATCGGAGAGGGCCTGCGCAGGAGCGGTGTCGACCGCGAGGATTTCTACCTGGTTACCAAAGTCGAAGAGACCGACGATGCCTATGAGGCCACACGCAAGAATCTGAACGAGCTGCAGTTGGACTACGCTGACCTGATGCTCATACATCGTCCGCCCCGGACGGGCGCAGGTGTAGAGCTGTGGCGTGGGCTGATTCGCGCCAAGGAGGAGGGGCTCACCAAGGACATCGGCGTGAGCAATTTTTCCGCCGAGCTTATCGAGGCATTGATCGATGCCACTGGCGAAGTGCCCACCGTCAATCAAATCGAGTGGAGCCCATTCGGCTACAGCGACGACATGGTGGACTACGCCAGGCAGAAGCGCATCGTCATACAGGCCTATAGTCCTCTCACTCGCGGCAAACGCCTGGACGACGAAACGCTGTCCGACATTGCGGCCAAATACGGAAAGACGTCGGCTCAGGTCTTGATCCGCTGGAATCTACAGCGCGGCACCGTGCCCCTTCCCAAAGCCAATCGTCGACCGCATCTGGAGGAAGACTTCGACGTATTCGATTTCTCTATCGACGACGAAGACATGGCCACACTCAACGGCCTCAATGAGCGCTACTCCTCGCTCGGCACTCTCCCCTACGAGTAGGCTGGAGCGGTAGGGCGGAAGCCCCGAAAGGGCATTCCGCCAACCACACCCACCTCTGAGCTCATGGGGACATCGGTGCACGACGCCAGGATCCAAGCCCTCAATCAGCAGCCCGCTGGCAATGGACGCTACGCGCTCTACTGGATGCAGGCGTCGCAGCGCGCCGAGTTCAATCCGGCGCTGGAATACGCCATCCGGCGCGCCGCCGATCTGAACCTGGGTGTGGTGGTGGGATTCGGCCTGATGGCGGATTACCCGGATGCCAACGCCCGACACTTCGCTTTCATGCTGGAGGGCTTGGCCGAGGTCGAGGATGGACTGCGCCAGCGCG
>CAZLYT010000161.1:0-1812 GCA_964563515.1 uncultured Candidatus Competibacteraceae bacterium
GTGAAGGTCGTGCACAGCGCGCTGAAGTCGTAGCAAATCTATCGTTCCGAGGAGCCGGATGCCGTAGTCCGGCATGTCCGGATCTGGGGGAGCTTGGAGAGGGTAACTTCTCCTTGCTACCCGACCGCACGCCTGTCGGAATCAGACGCTGCCCGCGCCAGGTCTTCTAATGCATCCTGTTGTCTGGCGCTGTCCACAGCGCGTTGCAAGATTGCACGGGCTTGCACATGCTCGCCAGCCTTGCGATGGGCCTCACCCAGGGCGAGTAGTAGGGTACGCCGCTGGATTTCATCCGCACGCTCGAGGCGTTCCAGAGCGTCGAGGGCCATCTGATAGAACCGCACTGCCTCGGCATAGGCGGGTAGCGCCATGTTGCGATCGCCAGCCTTCACCGCGTATTCAATCGCCTTGGCTAGCGCCTCATCCCCGCTCGACTCGACATAGTGGTGCGCTAGTTGTCCGTAGTGTTCTTCCAATCGGTCGGGAAACAGCGTCTCCAGAGTCACGGCCACGCGATGGTGCAACACCCGACGCCGTGCCGTGAGCAAACTACGATAGGCCGCCTCCTGCGTAAAAGCGTGCTTGAAGATGTAGGTGCTCTGGGGCGGCAAACCGCGTGCATAGAGCAGTTCGGCGTCGGTGAGCGTGGTCAGCTGCGACGCGAGTTCCCAATCGGCCAAACCCGAGAGCTCCCGCAACAGCTCATGGCTCAACTCACGGCCAATGACCGCCCCCAACTGCAGCAGACCTTTGGCGCCTTCCGGTAACCGATCGATGCGGGACATGAGCATTTCGTCCACGGTCTCGGGCACCTGCACGGTCCTCTCACCCACGGTGAGCCGCCAGTGGTCCTCATAGCACTCAATGGCCCCAGTTTCGCGCAGGGATTTCACCAATTCCTCTACAAAAAACGGCACCCCTTCGGCCTTGTCGAGCACTAGCTGGGCCAGATCGTCCTGGATGTGGGTCGTCCCCAGCAGGGCGCTTAACATCTGGTGATTCTCCTGGGGCTCCAGGCGGGTCACGCCAATGACATGATGATAGGACTTGCGCGACCACGTGGTGGCAAAATCCGGACGGTAGGTACACACCAACAAAACCGGCGCACCTCCCAGGTGGTCTAATAAAAAGGTGAGCCATTCTTCGGTGGTTTGATCCGCCCAGTGCAAGTCTTCAATGGTGAGAACCAGCGGACGTTGGGCAGACAACGCCAGAACGATATCTCGCAGGACTTCGAAGGTGCGGTGCTTGATCGCCTCAGGCGACATCCCGGTGGGGAGACCTGCGTCGATGCCAGCAGCCAGCAGGTGTAATAGATATGGTGCCGTCGCCTGGGGCTCGATGCTCAACGCAACCAACCCGTGATGGACGCTGCGACGGATGTCCTCGTCGCCGTCATTCGCCCCGATCCGGAAGTGCTGCTTGAGCAGCTCGATCATGGGCCAATACGCCAGGGCCATGCCGTAGGGATGGCAGCGACCCTCGAGCCAAGTCAAGTCTTCCCCTTTAAGGCGCTGGCGACACTCGTGCAACAGACGCGATTTGCCCAAGCCGGCATCGCCAATGATCGACACGGCCTGGCCGCGTCCAGCCTTGGCCTGCTCAAAGCAATAGCGCAACAGGTCAAGCTCGCGCTGCCGTCCCACCAGATGCGTGAAACCGCGCTCGCGGGCCTCGCTCACCCAAAACCCGATAAGCCCGCACTTTAGTTGCAATCCCCTTGAGGCCAACCAACCCGAGGTCTTCACAATCGACGTAACCTGCCACCAGCTTGTAGGTGTGTTCGCTCATCCGGAGGGTGTCGGGAGCAGC
>CAZLYT010000162.1:0-20180 GCA_964563515.1 uncultured Candidatus Competibacteraceae bacterium
ATCATCGAGGAAATCAAGTCCTCGGGCCTGCGCGGGCGGGGGGGCGCTGGCTTTCCCACCGGGCTGAAATGGAGCTTCATGCCCAAGAACTACGACGGCCAGATGTATCTGGTCTGCAACTCGGACGAGTCGGAACCCGGCACCTGCAAGGACCGTGAGATCCATCTCAACAATCCCCACGCGCTGGTGGAAGGCATGGCTATCGCCGGCTACGCCATCGGCGCCAGCGTCGGCTACAACTACATGCGTGGGGAATGGATGGATCTGCCCTATCAGCGCTTCGAGGGTGCGGTGCGAGAGGCTTACGAGGCTGGCCTGCTGGGCCGGAACATCCTCGGCAGTAGTGTGAATTTCGATCTCTACCCCACCCTGGGTGCCGGCGCCTACATCTGCGGTGAGGAGACGGCGCTGCTGGAGTCCCTGGAAGGCAAGAAGGGTATGCCGCGTTTCAAGCCTCCGTTTCCGGCCAACTTTGGCCTCTACGGCAAGCCCACCACCATCAACAACACCGAGACGCTGGCATCGGTGCCTACCATTCTGCGCCAGGGGGCCGAATGGTTTGCCGGGCTTGGCGTCGCCAAAGCCGGCGGCACCAAGATCTTCTCGGTCTCCGGCCACGTGGCGAGGCCGGGGAACTTCGAGGTCAACCTGGGGATGCCGTTTCGGCAGCTGCTGGATCTGGCTGGAGGGGTCTGGAAGGGGCGCAGCCTCAAGGCGGTGATTCCCGGCGGATCGTCGGTACCGGTGGTTCCAGGCGAGGCCATGCTGGCAACCAACATGGACTACGACTCCATCGTCAAGGCCGGCTCGATGCTGGGGTCGGGCGCGGTGATCGTCATGGACGACCGCACGGACATGGTCCAGATGCTGCGGCGCATCTCCCGTTTCTACTACTCGGAGTCCTGCGGCCAATGCACCCCCTGCCGCGAGGGCACCGGCTGGCTGTACCGGATGTTGACGCGTATCGTGGAGGGGCGCGGCGAGGTAAGCGATCTGGACCGCCTGGACGCGGTGGCAGCCAACATTGAAGGGCACACGATCTGCGCCCTGGGAGACGCCGCGTCGATGCCCGTGCGCAGCTTCCTCAAGCACTATCGGCACGAGTTCGAGCACTACATCGACCACGGCCGCACCCTGGTTCAGGCGGCGGCCTGACGCGGACAGCACCCGTCCACAGCGCATCCGGCAAAGGCGCAGCAGTAGATGAGCGACGACAAGGTCAGCATTGAGATCGACGGGCGCAGCTTGCGGGCCCGCAAAGGCGTCATGATCATTCAGGTCGCCGACGAGGCTGGCATCGACATCCCCCGCTTCTGCTATCACCCCAAGCTGAGCATCGCCGCCAACTGCCGGATGTGTCTGGTGGAGGTGGAGAAGGCCCCAAAACCCATGCCGGCCTGCGCCACGCCGGTCTTGGATGGCATGCGGGTGTTCACCGCCTCGCCCCGGGCGATCGCCGCGCAAAAAGCGACCATGGAGTTCCTGCTGATCAACCACCCGCTGGATTGCCCGATCTGCGACCAGGGCGGCGAGTGCGAGCTGCAGGATGTGAGCATGGGCTACGGCGCCAGCATCTCGCGCTTCACCGAGCGCAAACGTGCGGTGGCCGACAAAGATATCGGTCCCCTGGTGGAGACCGAGATGACGCGTTGCATCCATTGCACCCGCTGCGTGCGATTCGGAACCGAAGTTGCCGGCCTGCGCGAGCTCGGCGCCACCGGTCGTGGCGAGCACATGGAGATCGGCACCTACGTCGAGCACGCCATGGTTTCCGAGCTCTCGGGCAACGTCATCGATCTGTGTCCGGTGGGTGCGCTGACCGCCAAGCCGTCGCGGTTCAAGGCGCGCGCCTGGGAGCTGGTGCAGCACCCCGGTATCGCGCCCCACGATAGCGTCGGCTCCAATGTCAGCGTCCACACCATTCGCAACCGGGTGGTGCGCGTGGTACCCCGGGACCACGAGGCGGTCAACGAGTGCTGGCTCTCGGATCGGGATCGCTTCGCCTACGAAGGGCTCAACGGCGGCGAACGTGCGTCGACCCCCCAGTTGCGCGACGAATCCGGCCTGGCCGAGGTGGAGTGGGAGCAGGCGCTGGAGGCCGTAGCATCGCGCCTGCGCGACCTCCTCGACCGCCATGGTCCCAACCAGGTGGGCTTCCTGGTAGCTCCCCACGCCAGCCTGGAAGAGCTCTACCTGGCACAGAAGCTGGCCCGCGGGCTCGGAGTGCCCAACGTGGACCACCGTCTACGCCAGCTCGACTATAGCGATCAAGACGATGCGCCGCTATTTCCGTGGCTCGGAATGGAGCTATCGGATCTGGAACGGTTGCACGCCGCGCTCCTGATCGGGTCGAACGTGCGGATGGAGCAGCCCCTTGCGGGCAACCGTCTGCGCAAGGCGGGGCTGCGGGGGGCAAGCATCAGCTTCATCAATCCCCGGCGCTACGAGTTCCGCTTTCCCAATGCGCAGCTCGTGGCCCCTGGTCATGCGCTCTCCTCCGAGCTGGCCCAGGTGGCGGTCGCAGCGGCCACGCTGACCGGGTCCAAGCTGCCGAAGACCTTCCAGGGCCTCGACCAGCTGCGACCCAACGACGCCCAGCGCCTCATTGCACAAGAGCTGGTCAACGCCGACCGCGGTGCCGTGTTGCTGGGCAGCCAGGCCCTCTCGGGCCCGGAGCTCTCCAAGCTGAGGTTGCTGGCGGGCTGGTTGGCCCGGACCACCAATTGTGTCTTCGGCTATTTGCCGGAAGCCGGTAACGCGGCCGGCGCCTGGTTGGCAGGCGCCGTGCCCCATCGGGGGCCTGCAGGCAGCGCTGTAGAGCAGACCGGGCTCGGGGCCCGCGAGATGTTGGCGCAAGGGCTCAAGGGTTATGTGGTCATTGGCTTCGACCCCGAGTATGACACCGCCGACCCGCGGGCAGCGCTGACCGCACTCGGCAACGCCGAGCTGGTGGTCTACATGGGTGCCTTCCAGGGCGGCATCGTGGACGAGGTGGCGGATGTGGTGCTGCCGATCGGTAGTTTCGCCGAGGCCGCCGGAACCTGGATCAATCTGGAAGGGCGCTGGCAGAGTATGCCGGGTGCCGTGACGCCACCGGCCAAGGCGCGTCCCGGTTGGAAGGTGCTGCGGGTGCTGGGAAATCTATGCCGCGTAGACGGCTTCGACTACCTGTCCGCAGAAGCCATCGTGGAAGAGCTGTACCAGCTTTGCCGCGAGCTGGAGCCTGCCAACGACGTGCGTTTGGGGCGTCGTATCCGCCCGCAGACGGCCGATGACAGCCTGCGCCGGGGTGGCGACATCCCGATCTATGCCTTGGACCCGCTGGTGCGACGGGCGCGCTCGCTACAGCGCACACCTCTGGCCGAGGTGGCGGCGGCGCGAGTGCATCCGGACACTGCCCGGCGCCTGGAGCTCAGCGGTAGTGAACGGGTGCGGGTACGGCAAGGCCAGGGCGAAGCCATCCTACCCCTGGTAGTCGACGACACGGTTCCGCAGAGCGTGGTGTGGGTGGCGGGTGGCCTGCCGGGTACCGAACGGCTGGGAGCCGATGGCGAGCCCATCGAAATCGCGGAGCTCTGAAGGTGGTCGTGGCACACCCCTCAGGGCAGGCTCGCTCCCGGCGCGATAGAAGGAGCCCTATGGCCGCGGTGGCACCCTCGGGGTTTACCGGCGGGCCCCCTGGCGAGGCCAAGGGCTTGCTTGGGGCAAATGATTCCAAGCGGCACCTCCAGCAGGTAGCGATCACGTGAACACCTTGGCGAGCATATGGGGGGTGTTCCCCGAGACCATGCAGACCCTGATTCTGATCTCGGTCAAGATTGTCGCGATCCTGGTGCCACTGATGTTGTCCGTCGCCTACCTCACCTATGCCGAGCGCAAAGTGATCGGCTACATGCAGGTTCGTCTCGGACCCAACCGGGTGGGGCCGGGCGGTTGGCTTCAGCCCATCGCCGATGCGCTGAAGCTGCTGAACAAGGAAGTGATTCTTCCCGCCGGCGCCAACCGCTTCTTGTTCTTGCTGGGGCCCGTGCTGGCCATAGCGCCGGCGTTGGCGGCGTGGGCAGTGATTCCCTTCAGCGATGGGCTGGTGCTGGCCGATATCGACGCCGGCCTGCTCTACCTGCTGGCGCTGACGTCCATGGGTGTATACGGCGTGATCATCGCCGGCTGGGCATCCAACTCCAAGTACGCATTTCTGGGGGCCGTGCGTTCCGCGGCTCAGATCGTAGCGTACGAGATTGCCATGGGATTCGCTTTGGTCGGAGTGCTCATGGCCGCCGGTAGCCTCAATCTCGGCGAGATCGTGCGGGCCCAAGACGGTGGTTTGTGGCAGTGGTTCTGGCTGCCCCTGTTGCCGCTATTTGTCACCTATTTCATTTCCGGCGTCGCCGAAACCAATCGCGCCCCCTTCGATCTGGCCGAGGGCGAATCGGAGATCGTGGCCGGGTTTCACGTGGAGTATTCGGGCATGGCATTCGCCGTGTTCTTCCTCGCCGAGTACGCCAACATGATCTTGATTTCCGCCCTCTGTGCGCTCCTGTTCATGGGCGGATGGCTGTCACCGTTCCAGGGAATTCCGCTGCTGGAGTCGGCCTTCGCGTTCGTGCCGGGGCTGGTCTGGTTCCTGGCCAAGACATCCTTCTTTCTGTTTGTCTTCGTGTGGTTGCGGGCCACGTTCCCGCGCTATCGCTATGACCAGGTGATGCGGCTGGGTTGGAAAGTGCTGATTCCGGTGACGCTGGTCTGGATCGCCGTGCTCGGTGTCGCGGTCTACCTGCAGGTGCCACCGTGGTTCGATTGACGGCGCCGACATTCACAGCCGTGCGGGAGCCGTCGGCCCAGGGGCGGTGTCAGGTTCCCGGGGGGTGGAAGCAATGATCGAATCGATGCGCCACTACCTGAAGAGCTTCATGCTCTGGGAGTTGCTACTCGGCTTGCGCCTGACCGGGCGTCACCTGTTCGCGCGCAAGGTCACGGTGCAGTTTCCCGAAGAGAAGACGCCGCAATCGCCCCGCTTCCGCGGCCTGCACGCGCTGCGCCGCTATCCCAACGGGGAGGAGCGTTGCATCGCCTGCAAGCTATGTGAGGCGGTGTGCCCGGCGCTCGCCATCACCATCGAGTCGGAACAGCGCGCCGACGGGACTCGGCGCACCACGCGCTACGACATCGATCTCTTCAAGTGCATCTACTGCGGTTTCTGCGAGGAGTCCTGCCCAGTGGACTCCATCGTGGAGACGCGATTGTTCGAGTTCCATTTCGAGAATCGTGGCGAGGAGATCATTACCAAGGACCGCTTGCTGGCGATCGGTGACAAGTACGAGGCGCAGATTGCCGCCGACCGCGCGGCCGACGCGCCCTACCGCTGAGGACGGGAACACATGGGTTTGGAGAAGTTCCTCTTCTATCTGTTCGCAGCGGTGCTGGTATTTGCCGCAGTGCGGGTGATTACGGTACGCAACCCCGTGCATGCCACCTTGTTCTTGGTGCTGGCTTTCTTCAACAGCGCCATCTTGTGGATGCTGCTGGAGGCGGAGTTTCTCGCCATCGTTCTGGTTCTGGTGTACGTGGGCGCCGTCATGGTGCTGTTCCTGTTCGTGGTGATGATGCTGGACGTAAACGTGGCGCCGCTACGCGAGGGCTTCATCAACTATCTGCCGGTGGGCACGGCGGTGGCGGTGGTGATCGCCATCGAGATGGCGATGGTCATTGGCTCCGGCGTATTCGAGGGCACCGCTTTCGGCGGTCCACCCCGGCATGGGGCGGATTACAGCAATACCGAAGCGCTCGGCAGCGTTCTGTACACCGACTTCGTGTACCCATTCGAAATCGCCGCGGTGATCCTGCTGGTGGCCATGATTGCTGCGATCACACTGACCATGCGGCGCCGCGAAGGAGTCAAGTACCAGGATCCGTCGCGTCAGGTTCGGGTGAACCGGCGCGACCGAGTGCGCCTGGTCAAGATGGACCCGGACAAGCGCGCCTGAGAAAGCGCATTCAGCCGGGCTGTGCCCGGATCGCCGAATTGTTCTGGAGCTAGGGGATGATCACGCTTAGCGACTACCTGATCCTGGGGGCTGTGCTGTTCTGCCTCAGCGTGGCGGGCATCTTCCTGAACCGGAAGAACGTCATCATCCTGCTCATGTCCATCGAGCTCATGTTGTTGGCGGTCAATTTCAACTTTGTCGCCTTCTCGCGCTTTCTGGACGATCAGGCCGGCCAAGTATTCGTGTTCTTCATTCTCACGGTGGCGGCGGCGGAAGCGGCTATCGGGCTGGCCATCCTGGTGGTCCTGTTCCGCAGTCGGGGGACCATCAACGTGGCCGACCTGGACATCATGAAAGGCTGATTCCGTGAAGCAGGTTTACCTCGTCATCGCCCTCGCGCCGCTGGTCGGCGCCGCCGTGGCTGGCTTGTTCTGTCGGCGCATACCCCGGGCCGGCGCCCATTGGGCCACCATCGCCAGCGTCGCGGTGTCGTTCGTGCTGTCGCTGGTTGTGCTGAAGCACCACGTCTTCGACGGTGCACCGGCGTTCGACGGCTCGGTCTACACCTGGGCCGTGGTGGACGGAATCCACATGGAGGTGGGCTTCCTGATCGACAACCTCACCGCGGTCATGATCAGCGTCGTGACCTTCGTGTCGCTGATGGTGCACATCTACACCATCGGCTACATGCACGATGATCCCGGCTACAACCGTTTCTTCAGCTACATCTCGTTGTTCACCTTCTCCATGCTGATGTTGGTGATGGCGAACAACTTCCTGCAGCTTTTCTTCGGCTGGGAAGCGGTCGGCTTGGTCTCTTATCTGCTGATTGGCTTCTGGTACACCCGACCGACCGCAATCGTTGCCAACCTGAAGGCGTTCCTGGTGAACCGCGTGGGGGACTTCGGTTTTCTGCTCGGCATCGCCGCCGTGCTGATGTACTTCAGTAGCCTCGACTACCAAGATGTGTTCAGGGCCGCGCCGATGCTCGCCGAGGTCACCATCGATGTGATCCCGGGCGTCGAATGGTCGGTATTGAGCGTCATCTGCATCCTGTTGTTCATCGGCGCCATGGGCAAGTCCGCCCAGGTGCCCCTCCACGTCTGGCTGCCAGATTCCATGGAGGGTCCCACCCCGATCTCCGCCTTGATCCACGCGGCCACCATGGTGACAGCCGGCATCTTCATGGTGGCGCGCATGTCGCCCCTGTTCGAGCTCAGTGAAACCGCATTGAGCGTGGTGCTGATCATCGGCTCCATCACGGCGCTGTCCATGGGGCTGCTCGGTATCGTGCAGAACGATATCAAGCGTGTGGTGGCCTACTCCACGCTGTCACAGCTGGGGTACATGACCGCGGCGCTCGGGGCCTCCGCCTACAGTGCCGCCATCTTCCATCTGATGACTCACGCCTTCTTCAAGGCGTTGCTGTTCCTGGCCGCAGGCTCGGTGATCATCGCCATGCACCACGAGCAGGACATCCGCAAGATGGGCGGAGTGAGCAAATACATGCCGATCACCTGGATCACCTTCCTGTTGGGGTCGCTGGCACTGATGGGTGTGCCCGGCTTCTCCGGTTTCTACTCCAAGGACGCCATCATCGAGGCGACCCACTTCTCGGCCATTCCGGGGTCCGGCTTTGCCTACCTGTGCCTGATGCTCGGCGTTTTCGTGACCGCCTTCTACACGGCGCGGGTCTACCTTTTGGTGTTTCACGGCCCCGAGCGCATGGATGCGCACACACGGGAGCACCTGCACGAGACACCGGCGGTGGTCACCGTGCCACTGATCCTGCTCGCCATTCCGTCTGTGGTCATCGGTTTCATGACCGCGCAGCCGGTGCTGTTCGGCGATCTGTTTGCCGGCGCGATTCACGTGCTTCCCGAGCACGACGTGCTCAGCGAGGTGGGGACGGAGTTTCATGGGGCACTGGAGTTCGCCCTGCACGGGCTGCTGGTGCCGCCGTTCTGGCTCGCGCTGGCGGGGGCATCGGCGTCCTGGTACATCTACATGCGGCAACCGGACCTGGCTGGGCGCGCCGCTAAGGCGCTGGGTCCGGTCTACGGCTGGCTGCAGAACAAGTACGGCTTCGACGACTTCAACGACAAGGTGTTCGCCGCCGGGGGTCGCAGTGTGGGTTCGATGCTCTGGCGGGTGGGTGACGCCGCGGTCATCGATGGCATGATGGTCAGCGGCAGCGCTCGAGCGGTGGGTTGGCTCGCGTCCGTGGCCCGCCACCTCCAGTCCGGCTACCTCTACCACTATGCCTTCGCCCTGATCATCGGCTTGCTCGCGCTGCTGAGCTGGCTGGTGGTCCGGTAGCGTCGCGTTCCAGGAGTCCGAGCGTTGTCCGAGCTGCCGCTGCTGAGCCTGGTCATTTGGCTGCCGATACTCGGCGGCGTCGCCGTGTTGTTTGTGGGTGAGTCGAATCCCGGCGGAGTCCGGCGCCTAGCGCTGGCGGTCTCGGTGCTGACCTTGTTGCTGAGCCTGCCGTTGTTTGCAAGCTTCGAGCGTGACACGGCTGCGATGCAGTTCACCGAAATGCTGCCGTGGATCCCGGTATTCGGAGTGAACTATCACCTTGGGGTGGACGGCTTTTCCATGCCGCTGATACTGCTCACCGCCTTCATGACGATGCTGGTGGTGGCCGCGGGTTGGGAGGTGATCCAGAGCCGAGTGTCCCAATACATGGCGGCCTTCCTGATCATGGAAGGTATGATGATCGGCGTGTTTGCGGCGCTGGACGCGGTGCTGTTCTACGTATTCTTCGAGGGCATGCTGATCCCCATGTTTCTCATCATCGGGATCTGGGGTGGCCCGCAGCGGGTCTATGCCACGCTCAAGTTTTTTCTCTACACCTTCCTCGGCTCAGTGTTCATGTTGGTGGCGCTGATCTATCTCTACCGTAGCGCCGACAGCTTCGAGATCCTGGCATTTCATGATCTGCGCCTGGGGTTGACGGAGCAGATCGTGATCTTTCTGGCGTTCCTGATATCGTTCGCGGTGAAGGTGCCCATGTGGCCGGTGCACACCTGGCTTCCGGATGCCCACGTGGAGGCTCCCACCGGCGGCTCGGTCATTCTGGCCGCCATCACCCTGAAGATCGGTGGCTACGGCTTCGTCAGGTTTGCGCTGCCGATCACCCCTGACGCGTCGGCAGCGCTGGACTGGCTGATCATCGGACTGTCCTTGATCGCGGTGGTTTACATCGGTTTGGTGGCCCTGGTTCAGGATGACCTGAAAAAGCTCATCGCCTACTCGTCGATCGCCCACATGGGCTTCGTGACCCTGGGATTCTTCGTTGCCTTCGAGATCGCGCGCAATACCGGCAGCTATCACGGTGCTGCCATGGGCATCACCGGTGGCATGGTGCAGATGCTCTCCCACGGCTTCATCTCCGGGGCCATGTTCCTGTGCGTCGGCGTGCTCTATGACCGCATGCATACTCGCCGCATCGGAGACTACGGCGGGGTGGTCAATACCATGCCCGTGTTCGCGGCCTTCATGGTGCTGTTCGCCATGGCCAATGCCGGGCTGCCCGGCACCTCGGGCTTCGTCGGTGAGTTCATGGTCATCCTTTCCACCTTCAAGGCCGGCTTTTGGCTCGCCTTCCTGGCGGCGCTGACGCTGATCCTCGGTGCCGCCTACACCCTCTGGATGGTGAAGCGAGTGGTGTTTGGTGAGGTGAGCAATGACAACGTGGCCAAGCTGAAGGACATCAACCCCAGGGAGTTCGCGGTGCTTGGCGCCCTCGCCGTGGTGGTGCTCGGGCTCGGTCTCTGGCCCGAGCCGGTGGTCTCGGTGATGACCAGCTCGGTGGACAACCTGGTTCAGCACATCGCCATCTCCAAGCTATGAGCGCCGGTGCCGAGGAAGAGCAATGAGCACGATGGTTTCCGACCTGGCGCTGGTGGCCCCCGAGGCGTTGCTGTTGGTGCTGGGCTGCTTCCTGGTGCTGCTCGATGTGTTCCTGGGTGACGAGCGACGCCATTACAGCTATCGGGTCGCTCAGGCGTCGCTGCTGCTGACGGCGCTGTTGGTGTGGGCCACGGCCGATGGCACCACCAGCGTCGGCTTCCACGGCACCTATGTACGCGATCCCCTGGCCGACGTGCTGAAGGTGACGGCTCTGCTGGTGTCGTCGGCGGCCTTCCTCTACGCTCGGGACTACCTGCGGGCCCGGGGGCTGTTCCGGGGCGAATTCTACGTCCTGGGCCTGTTCGCGACCCTGGGCATGATGGTGCTGGTGTCGGCGGCCAGCCTGCTGACCCTGTATCTGGGGCTCGAGCTGCTGTCCCTGTGTCTGTACGCGATGGTGGCCTTCGATCGAGAGTCGGCCACCGCCTCCGAGGCGGCCATGAAGTACTTCGTGCTCGGGGCCCTGGCGTCCGGCATGCTGCTCTATGGCATTTCGATGCTATACGGGGCGACCGGCACCCTCGAGCTCGCTCGAGTGGCTGACTCGATCACCACCCGAGGCTCCAATGACCTGGTGCTGGTATTCGGCGTGGTGTTCCTGGTGGTGGGCATCGGCTTCAAGCTGGGCGCGGTCCCATTTCATATGTGGATCCCGGACGTCTACCACGGCGCGCCCACGGCGGTGACGCTGTTCATCGGCTCGACGCCCAAGCTGGCGGCCTTCGCCATGACCATGCGGCTGCTGGTGGACAGTGTCGGCAGTCTTCACGCCGACTGGCAGCAGATGTTGATCGTCCTGTCGGTGCTGTCCATGGGGCTTGGCAATCTGCTGGCCATCGCCCAGAGCAACATCAAACGGATGCTGGCCTACTCGACCATCGCCAACGTGGGATTCTTGCTGCTGGGGATTCTGGCCGGTACTCCGGAAGGCTATTCGGCAGCGCTGTTCTACACCATCACCTACGTCATCATGGTCAGCGGGGCGTTCGGCGTGGTGCTGTATCTCAGCCGAGCTGGCTTCGAGTCCGACGCCCTGGACGACTTCAAGGGCCTCAACCGCCGTAGCCCATGGGTCGCGTTCTTGATGCTCCTGGTGATGTTCTCCACCGCTGGCGTCCCTCCGCTGGTGGGCTTCTACGCCAAGCTGTCGGTGCTGAATGCTGTGGTGGACGTGGGGCTGGTTTGGCTTGCCGTACTGGCCGTGTTGTTCTCCATCATCGGCGCCTTCTATTACTTGCGGATCGTCAAGCTGATGTACTTCGATGAGCCGGAGTCCGACGTGGCGGTTGAGGGAAGTCTGGATACCCGGGTGCTGCTCTCGGCCAACGGGCTTCTGGTGGCGGTGCTCGGCATCGTTCCGGGCTGGCTGCTCGGCGTCTGTGCCACAGCCCTCTCGTAGCGCTTGTTGGGCGGATTAGCGCAGCGTATCCGCCGAGCCGTCTCGAAGCGCGCTCGAGACGCTGCATTACGCTGGCGCTAATGCAGCCTACACTTCTCCCGAGGGCGGTGCTTGGCCGGCCTTGCATTGCACCAATGTAGTCCTTACCATACGCGCCTCTGTTGCGGGGTGGAGCAGTCCGGTAGCTCGTCGGGCTCATAACCCGAAGGTCGCAGGTTCGAATCCTGCCCCCGCTACCACGTTCCGGTCGACGAAGGCCCTCCAGCAAGGGCCTTTTTCGTAGGAGAGACATTCGCCGGCCGTGGCCGGCAGCGGAAGTGGGCCTGATGGCCCACTTTTCGTTTCAGCGTGGGTCACAGCACATGGGGAGCTATCGTCCCGACCTCCAGGCGCTGCTGGCGCCAGTGGTTGAGGATCTCGGCTATGAGCTGGTCGGGGTGGAGTTTCATCCCCATGGCCGGAGTGGCTTGCTGCGGGTGTACATCGACGGTGACGCCGGGGTCACCGTCGACGATTGCGCCAGGGTGAGCGATCAGGTCAGCGGCACCCTGGACGTGGAGGATCCGATCCGAGGGCACTATCGCCTCGAGGTATCGTCGCCGGGTCTTGACCGTCCCTTATTCATGCCCGCGCACTTCCAGCGCTTCGCCGGACGAGAGGCGCGCTTGCAGTTGCGTCGGCCCCTCGGGGGGCGCCCGGGGACTCGCCTCACCGGCATGCTGGTAGGCGTGGAGGGCGAAGATCTGGTGGTGGAGGTGGACGGCCAGCGCCTGACGATCCCCATGGACGAGGTGGTCAAGGCGCGGCTGGTACCGGAGATTTGACTCTCCGCGCAGCGAAGGTCTGGACGCAATGAGCAAAGAGATATTGCAGGTCGTGGAGGTCGTATCCAACGAGAAGGGTGTGGCCAAAGACGTCATCTTCGAGGCCATCGAAGCCGCATTGGCCTCGGCTGCCAAGAAGCGCTACATGGGCGAGGTGGTGCTGCGTGTCTCCATCGACCGAAAGTCTGGTGACTACGCCACTTTTCGGCGCTGGGAGGTGGTGCCCGATGAGGCCGAGGAATTCGACCCGGAATACCAGGTCAAGCTCACTGACGCTCGCAAGACAAAGCCCGGCGCCGGGCTCGGGGAATTTCTGGAGGAGCCGGTAGAGAACGCCGCCTTCGGTCGCATAGCAGCGCAGACCGCCAAGCAGGTAATCGTGCAGAAGGTGCGCGAGGCCGAGCGCATGCAAGTGGTCGATGCCTATCTGCCGCGCAAGGGCGAGATGATCAACGGCATCGTCAAGCGCGTGGATCGGGGCAATGTCTACCTGGATCTGGGTGGCAACGCCGAGGCGATGATTCCACGGGAGCACATGATCCTGCGGGAGTCTGTCCGGGTGGGTGACCGCTTGCGGGGCTATCTCTACGATGTGCGGCCGGAACCACGAGGTCCGCAGATTTTTGTTAGCCGCGTGCTGCCCGAGCTGCTGATCCAGTTGTTCCAGCTCGAAGTTCCGGAGTTTGGACAGGGTCTGATCGAGATCAAAGGTGCCGCTCGCGACCCTGGTGTTCGCGCCAAGATCGCCGTGCGGAGTCTGGATCCGCGGGTGGACCCGGTGGGGGCCTGTGTCGGTATGCGCGGCTCCCGGGTCCAGAGCGTATCCAACGAGCTTTCGGGGGAGCGCGTCGATATCGTGCTGTGGGACGACAATCCGGCCAAGTTCGTGGTCAATGCCATGGCGCCGGCCGAGGTCTTGTCCATCGTGGTGGACGAGGACAACCACAGCATGGACATCGCGGTCGACGAGGATAAGCTCTCGCAGGCCATCGGCCGCGGTGGCCAGAACGTGCGACTGGCCAGTGAGCTCACCGGCTGGGTGCTCAACGTAATGAGTCAAGAGCAGGCGGCGGAGAAGACGGATCGCGAGGCCGAAGAATCGCATGCCATGTTCATGGAAGCCCTGGACGTGGACGAGGATCTCGCCGCGGTGCTGGTGAGCGAGGGATTCTCGACGCTGGAGGAAGTGGCTTACGTGCCCGCGCAGGAGATGCTGGAGATCGACGGATTCGACGAGGACATCGTGGAGGAGCTGCGTACCCGCGCCCGCGATGCCTTGCTAACGCGGGCCATCGTCGCCGAAGAGGAATTGGATTCGGCCGAGCCCGCCGCCGACTTGCTGAATATGGAAGGCATGGATCGGGAGCTCGCCTTCAAGCTGGCAGGCAAGGGCGTCAGGACCATGGAGCAGTTAGCGGAGCTGGCGGTGGACGATCTCACGGAGATGGCAGGTATCGATGACGAAAGGGCTGGTACGCTGATCATGACCGCACGAGAGCCGTGGTTTGCCGAGCAGAGCAGCCAGTAGCAGGGTCGAGGATATTGAGTATGTCGCAAGTGACGGTGGCGCAGTTCGCGGAAACGGTGGGAATACCGGTCGAGCGCTTGGTGGCGCAGCTCGCCGAGGCGGGCCTTAGTGCCAGCGGCGCTGGGGACACCATCACCGATGACGTGAAGCTCAAGCTTCTGGAGCATCTGCGCCGCAGTCACGGCAGCAAGGAAACCCTCGGCGTCTCCGAGCCGAAACGGATCACGCTGCGCCGCAAGAGCCACTCTGAGCTCAAGCTGTCTGGTGCCCAGGGCCGTGTCAAGACTGTCAACGTCGAAGTGCGCAAGCGGCGCACCTACGTCAAGCGCAGCGTGATGATCGAGGAGGAAGAGGCTCGCCGGCGGGTGCTCGAGCCGCAGCAACCCCTGCCCGAGCAGGAGGAAGCGGCCGAGGTGGCGTTGGCCGAGCCCGAGCAGGCCACCACAGATATGGTCCTGGAGGAGATGGCTGCCGTCCCAGAACAGGCGGAGGCGGAACAAGCCGCGTCCGAAGCCGCCGAGCTCGAGGCGCAGGCACAGGCGGCGGCTGCGGGACAGGAGCCAGAGCCAACACTGGAGCCCGAGCCGGTGGACGTGGCCGAAGCGCAGCGTGCCTCGGCGGAGGAGGCTGAACGCCGGCGCGTCGAGGACCAGGCGCGGCGCGAGGCCGAGGCCGAGCGCAAGGCGGCGGAGGCGGAAGCGCGCCGCCTGGCCGAGGCCGAGCGTCGGGAGGCCCGGCGTAAGGAGCGCGAGGCCAAAGCCAAGGCCAGAGGTGGTCGTAAGGCTAAGGCGCCAGCACCGCCGCAAACCCGCCACGGCTTCACCCGACCCACGGCGCCGGTAATTCGGGAAGTAGGATTGCCGGAGACCATTTCAGTCGCCGAGTTGGCCCAGAAGATGTCGGTCAAGGCGACCGAGGTCATCAAGTCCCTCATGAAAATGGGGACCATGGTGACCATCAACCAGGTCCTGGATCAGGATACCGCCGCCATCGTGGTCGAGGATATGGGGCACAAGTATGTGCTCCTCAAGGAAAATCAGGTGGAAGAGCAGGTTGCCGCCGAGACCGAGGTCCACGGTGACGAGGTGGCGCGGGCGCCTGTGGTGACGATCATGGGCCACGTGGATCACGGCAAGACCTCGTTGCTGGACTACATCCGGCGTAGCCGGGTGGCGGCCGGGGAGGCTGGCGGCATCACCCAGCACATCGGCGCCTATCACGTGGAAGGCGAGCGAGGCACCATCACCTTCCTCGACACGCCGGGCCACGAAGCCTTCACCGCCATGCGCGCACGTGGGGCCCAGGTCACGGACATCGTGGTGCTGGTGGTGGCCGCCGATGACGGTGTGATGCCGCAAACCGCGGAGGCTATTCAGCATGCACGCGCCGCCGAAGTTCCACTCATTGTTGCGGTCAACAAGATGGATAAGGCCGATGCCGACCCGGACCGGGTCAAGAGCGAGCTGGGGCAGAAGGGCGTGATCCCGGAGGAGTGGGGCGGCGATACCCAGTTCGTACCGGTATCGGCCAAGACCGGCCAAGGGATCGATGATCTACTGGAGGCCATCTTGCTGCAGGCCGAGGTGCTGGAGCTGCGGACGGTGGCCGACGGACCTGGCGCCGCGGTGGTTCTCGAGTCGCGGCTGGACAGGGGTCGCGGGCCGGTGGCGACGGTGCTGGTGCAGCGTGGAACCCTGCGCAAGGGAGACATGCTGCTCGCCGGGCTGCATTACGGGCGAGTGCGGGCCATGCTGGACGAACTCGGCAAGCCCGTAGAGGCGGCCGGGCCGTCCATTCCCGTGGAGGTTCTGGGGCTCTCTGGCACGCCGCATGCGGGCGATGACGCCATGGTGGTGGCCGACGAGCGCAAGGCCCGAGAGGTGGCGCTGTTCCGTCAGGGCAAGTACCGCGAAGTCAAGCTCGCCAAGCAGCAGAAGGCCAAGCTCGACAACGTGTTCGAGCAGATGAGCGAGGGCGAGTCCAGCGCACTCAACATCGTGCTGAAGACGGATGTCCAGGGCTCGGTCGAGGCGCTCAGCGACTCCCTGCAAAAGTTGTCCACCGATGAAGTGAAGGTCAACATCGTTTCCGCCGGCGTTGGCGGCATTACCGAATCCGACGTCAACCTCTCGCTGGCGTCCAACGCCATCATCATCGGCTTCAACGTCCGCGCCGACGCAGCAGCGCGCAAGCTGGTGGCCGAGGAGGAGGTGGATCTGCGCTACTACGGAGTCATCTACGAAGCCATCGACCAAGTTAGGCAGGCGCTGCAAGGTCTGTTGGCACCCGAGTTCAAGGAACAGATCATCGGCAATGCCGAGGTGCGGGAAGTGTTTCGGGTGCCCAAGATCGGTAGCGTGGCTGGGTGCATGGTAGTGGAGGGTGTCGTGCGCCGCCACAACCCGATTCGCGTGCTGCGCGAGAATGTCGTTATCTTTGAGGGCGAGCTAGAGTCGCTGCGGCGCTACAAGGAAGACGTGGGCGAGGTGCGCGCAGGCTTCGAATGTGGCATCGGTGTGCGCAACTATAATGACGTCAAGATCGGGGATCACATCGAAGTGTTCGAGAAGGTCCAGGTAGACCGCACCCTCTAACGCCGACAGCGAGTAAAGCGTGCCCCGCGAATTCCAACGAACCGAGCGCGTCGGTGAGCAGGTCCGGCGCGAGCTTGCCGCGATCATCCGGGATCGACTGGATGATCCACGCATGGCGATGATCTCGATAACCGAGGTCCGGGTGAGCCGCGACTTGGCGCAGGGGAAGGTCTACGTGACCTTCCTTGGCGATGACGAGAAAGCACGCAACGAGGTGGTGGCGGAGCTGAACAGCGCCGCGGGTTTTCTGCGCGGCGAGCTGGGGCGCCACATGCGGATCAGGACGGTGCCTCGATTGCAGTTTCGATACGACGAGTCGGTGGAGCGTGGGGCCCACTTGGATGCGCTCATCACTGGGGCTCTGGCGGAAGATCGGGCCCGCCACGGTGAAGATCACGACGACGAGGCGGAAGTGCCCGAACCGCCTGGCGAATCAACGCACCGCGGAGGCTGAGTTTCCGCATCAGCGCCCGCCTCTGCCACCCTGGGCGGAGTGAGGGGCCAAACATCGGAAACGGATCAGGGGAATACATGTCACGTCGCAAGTTGCGGGGACGCCCCATCGATGGGGTGCTTCTGCTAGACAAACCGGTTGGCCTCACCTCCAACCAGGCGCTCCAGGTCGTCAAGCGGCTGTTCGACGCTCGCAAAGCGGGGCATACCGGTAGCCTCGATCCGCTTGCCAGCGGCATGCTGCCGATTTGTCTGGGCGAGGCCACCAAGCTTTCCGGTTTTCTGCTCAATGCCAACAAATCCTATCGGGTGGAATGTCGTCTCGGTGAAACCACGGAAACTGGTGACCGCGAGGGCAGTGTCCGCGAGCGTCGGCAGGTCCCGACATTTGGAGAGCCCGAGCTCGAGACGACCCTGAGTCGTTTCCGCGGTGTCATCACCCAGGTTCCTCCCATGTACTCGGCGCTGCGCCACCAGGGACAGCGACTGTACCATCTGGCGCGGCGCGGCCTCGAGGTGGAGCGCGAGCCGAGGCAGCTAATGATCTTGGACCTTCGCTGCCTCAGCTTGACGCCGCCAGCCATGGAGCTGGAGGTGCGATGTTCCAAGGGGACCTACATCCGTAGCCTGATCGAGGACATTGGCGAGGCTCTCGGCTGCGGGGCCTACGTCACGGCCTTGCGGCGGCTCGAAGTGGAACCCTATGAGGAGACCCAGATGGTCGTCCTGGCACAGGTGGAGCAGGCCGCCGAGGCTGGTTTCCTGGCCCTAGATCAGCTACTGCTGCCGATGGATTCGGCTCTGGGCGGATGGCCTCGGCTCAACCTGAACGACGATCTGGCCCACTATCTTCGCCACGGCCAACCGGTGCTGGTGCCGCGGGCGCCGGTGGATGGAATGGTGAGGCTATACGAGGGTGACAGCCACTTCATGGGGGTCGGCGAAATTATCGATGATGGCCGGGTTGCGCCTCGCCGTCTGGTACAGGTTTGAGCCGCCGTGGCCGTATGCGGCCCAGCAGCGTTGTTAGTTGGCTATTTGGGGCGATGCATCGTCCCGCCCTATCGCAACAGGAGTAGAGTTCATGTCCCTGTCAGCCGATGACAAGAGCAGGATCGTTGAGCAATACCGCCGCGCCTCGGGTGATACGGGGTCACCGGAAGTGCAGGTTGCGCTGCTCACCCACCGCATCAACGACCTTCAGGACCACTTCAGCAAGCACAAGCACGACCATCATTCGCGTCAGGGCCTGCTGAAAATGGTGAACAAGCGTCGCAAGCTGCTCGACTACCTCAGGCGCAGCGATGGCGATCGATACCGGGCGTTAATCGAGAGCCTCGGGCTGCGGCGCTGAGGCGCAACCGCCTGCACCCCCCTCTACAACCATCAGGATTCAACACGTGACATCAGTCAAGAAGAGCTTCCGTTACGGCAACCATTCCGTGACGTTGGAGACCGGCACGGTAGCGCGTCAGGCCTCCGGGGCCGTCATGGTCAACATGGACGATACCATCGTGCTCGTGACCGTCGTGGGACTGCGCGAGGCCAAGGCCGGGCAGGATTTCTTCCCGCTCACCGTCAACTACCAGGAGCGGGTCTATGCCGCCGGTAAGATTCCGGGCGGATTCTTCCGCCGGGAGGGCCGCCCCTCCGAAAAGGAGACCCTGACCTGCCGGCTCATCGACCGCCCGCTGCGGCCGCTGTTCCCCAAGGGCTTCAAGAACGAGATCCAGGTGATTGCCACGGTCATGTCGGTCAATCAGGAGATCGACCCGGACATTCCGTCCCTGATCGGCGCCTCCGCGGCGCTGGCAGTCTCCGGCATCCCCTTCAACGGCCCCATCGGTGCCGCCCGGGTCGGTTATGCCAACGGCGAGTACCTCCTCAACCCGAGCCGTACCGAGCTCAAGACCTCGCAGCTCGATCTGGTGGTGGCGGGCACTGAGAACGCGGTCTTGATGGTGGAGTCGGAAGCCTCCGAGCTTCCGGAGGAGGTCATGCTCGAAGCGGTGATGTTTGGTCACCAGCAGATGCAGACCGCCATCCAGGCTATTCGCGAGCTTGCCACGGAGTCCGGCGCCGAAGCTTGGTCGTGGGAGCAGCCGGCGACGGATCCGGGGCTGATCGCGGCAGTCGAGCAAGCAGCTCGTGGGCCCCTGGAAGAAGCCTACGGGCTGTCGGTCAAGCAGGAGCGCAGCGCCCGACTGCGGGAAGTCCGCCAGCAGGTCGTCGAACAGCTGGTGCCGGCGGAAGGTGAAAGCCAGTGGAGCTACAGCCAGGTGCAGGACGCGATGGCAAGATTGGAGAAGTCTCTCGTGCGCGGCTTGATCCTAGATGGCAAGGCCCGCATCGACGGCCGTGACGCCAGCAGCGTGCGGCCCATCGACGTGCGTGTCGGCCTGTTGCCGCGAACCCATGGGTCGGCCTTGTTCACCCGTGGCGAGACCCAGGCGCTGGTGGTCACCACACTGGGGACGGCGCGGGATGCGCAGATCGTGGACGCTATCGAAGGCGAGTATCGCGATGCATTCATGTTGCACTACAATTTTCCGCCCTACAGCGTTGGAGAAACAGGATTTATTGGTTCACCAAAACGACGGGAGATTGGACATGGACGGCTTGCCCGCAGGGGTATTCAAGCCGTGCTGCCGGACCAGGAGCAGTTCCCCTACACGTTGCGGGTGGTATCGGAGATCACTGAGTCCAATGGCTCCAGCTCCATGGCCACCGTCTGCGGCGCGAGCCTGGCGCTGATGGATGCCGGCGTGCCTATGCGCGCCTCGGTCGCAGGTATCGCCATGGGGTTGATCAAGGAAGGCGAGCGCTTCGAGGTCTTGAGCGACATCATGGGCGACGAGGACCACCTGGGTGACATGGATTTCAAGGTGGCCGGTACCGAGTCCGGGGTCACCGCCCTGCAGATGGACATCAAGATCGACGGCATTACCCGGGAGATCATGGCGCGGGCCCTGAATCAAGCTCGTGAAGGTCGCCTGCACATCCTGGGCGAAATGGGCAAGGTGCTGCCGAGCTCCCGGGAGCAGATCTCGGACTATGCCCCCCGCATCGAGACCATCCGTATCCATCCCGACAAGATCCGGGATGTCATCGGGAAGGGCGGCGTCACCATCCGCGCCATCACCGAGGAAACCGGTGCCAGCATCGATATCGAAGACGATGGCACCATCAAGATCGCGGCGGTGGACAAGACGGCGCTGGAGGCCGCCCGCAAGCGCATCGAGCAGATCACCGCCGATGTGGAAGTGGGTGCAAGCTACGAGGGCAAAGTCGTCCGCATCATGGATTTCGGTGCCTTCGTCAACATCCTGCCAGGTAAGGACGGCATGGTGCACATCTCCCAGCTCGCCAATCGCCGGGTGGAGAAAGTCACCGACGTGGTCAGCGTGGGCGACATGGTGCGGGTGACGGTGCTGGAGATCGACAAGCAAGGCCGTATTCGTCTCACCATGCGCGAAGCCAGCT
>CAZLYT010000163.1:0-2978 GCA_964563515.1 uncultured Candidatus Competibacteraceae bacterium
GTAGTTGGCCACTGGCAGCGGGCTGTCCTTGATCTCATAGGTGTAGGTCTTGCTCCCGTCGTCCTGACTGACCAACGTCTCGACGATGGTGCCGCCGCCGGCTAGCTGCAAGGTGCGCTGGCGACCGCCGTCGGCAAGCTCGCTTTTCTCCACCCCCGGGTGCCAGTCCGGCAGTGCATTGAAGCCACCGATCATCTTCCAGAGCTCGTCGGCGGGCACGGAGAGCTGGGTGCTCATGGATACTTTGGCCACTGTGAACCTCCTCGGTTGGAATACCGAATGGAACTGGTTGCGGTCGGGAATCGACCACAAAACCGCCTGGCAGCCCTATCGTAAGCCGGA
Source organism: uncultured Candidatus Competibacteraceae bacterium (assembly GCA_964563515.1). Taxonomy (GTDB): domain Bacteria; phylum Pseudomonadota; class Gammaproteobacteria; order Competibacterales; family JAHEDQ01; genus CAZLYT01. The sequence goes on from CAZLYT010000163.1 coordinate 343, forward strand.
CGACGCGTCGGCTCGAGCGGGTGTCGATGGCCACGACCGGCACCAGGAGCGCGTCCCGCAGGCCGTGGTGCTGGGCAAGTGTTCGCTGAACAATTTCCCTCCGGCGCTGCGGGAATGGATTAAGACTATGCAGAGCATAGCAACCGCTGGGCGTCTGGCCAGGGCCGAATTGAGTTTTGGGTCGTGGCGCTGCATCGACGTCCACCCTGTGCCCCTTTTGAACGCGGCGGCAGCTCGAGCGTCATCGAGGTGCAAGGCCGCCGGCACCATCGCCGCTAGCCGTGAACCGGCCCTCCCTGGCCTTGCCGGCGCACAGGTCTAAACGACGCAGGCCAGGGGTAGTTCCGGAGTGTTCGTGAGCCGGCCCAGGCTGGCCGGGGGCGGGTGAGTTCCGTCGATTGCAGCGATGGTGATATGCCCCTCGACGTGTTCCACTAGCACCCCAATGCAGGTGCGCGACGGCGCTGCCCCGAATAACAAAACTGTAATTGGATGTCGGAGATGGGCTACCAGAATCTGAAGGTGAGCACCCACGACAAGGTGGGTTTGATCGTGCTGGACCGGCCGGACGCGCTGAACGCCTTGTCACTGGAGATGCGCGGCGAAATTGCCCGGGCCCTGGACCAGCTGGAGCAGGACCGCACCGTATCAGCCATGGTGATCACCGGCTCGGACCAGGCTTTTGCCGCCGGCGCCGACATCAAGGCCATGCGCGACTGGAGCTTCAACGACGTGCTCACCGACCCTGGTTCGGCTGAGCTATGGGATCGCGTGGGGCAGGTCCGCAAGCCTCTCATTGCTGCGGTGGCTGGATATGCCCTCGGCGGTGGTTGCGAGCTGGCGATGGCGTGCGACTTTATTCTGGCCGCAGACAATGCCAAGTTCGGCCAACCGGAGGTCAAGGTGGGCGTCATCCCGGGTGGCGGCGGTACGCAGCGCTTGGCACGGTATGTGGGTAAGTCCAAGGCCATGGAGATGGTGCTGACAGGGCGCATGATCGAAGCCGACGAGGCCGAGCGCTGTGGCCTCGTGAGCCGCGTGGTGCCCTTGGCGAATCTGGTGGACGAGGCCCTGGCCACGGCGGCACGCATCGCCGAGCTCTCGCAGCCCGTGATCGGGCTCGCCAGAGACGCGGTCAACCGAGCCTACGAGACGCCACTGAGCGAGGGGCTGCGCTACGAGCGGCGCTTGTTCCAGGCCACCTTTGCAATCGAGGACCGACGCGAAGGCATGAGCGCTTTCATCGAGAAGCGCAAACCTGAATTCAAGAACCGATGAGCGATTGAAGGGCCTGCATCCTCTTCCAATAGAGCTCGAGTGCCAAGCACAGAACACGGAGCAAAAAACACATGTGGAGCAAACAGATGCGTGTTGGGCTGGTGGCCGCCGTGGTGGCGCTGGTTGGCCTCATGACTGTGGCCCAGGGCGCCGAGCCCATCAGAATCGGGTCCTTCCTGTCCCTGTCCGGCCCGGCGGCCGCTCGGGGCGATGCGCAGCTGAGGACGCTGCAGCTCTACGTGAACCGGATCAACGCCGACGGCGGAGTGCTCGAGCGGCCGCTGCAGCTGGTCCATTACGACGACGGTAGTGATGCAGCGGAGGCCAGCGCCCTCATGACGCAGCTCCTGGGCTCGGATCAGGTGGATATCCTGGTCGGCGGCTCCACGGCGAGCACGGCAGAGGCGGCGGCGTCGTTGGCGGCCAGCGCCGGGACGCCATTGATCGCGTTGAGCGGTGCCGCTCAGATGCTGGAGCTCGCCAGTCCTTGGGTCTTCGGCACGGCCGTGACCAGCCGCATGGCCGCGGAGAGCATCATCGAAGATATGCGCAAGCGCGGCATCAGCACGATTGGCTTGATTTCGAGCACCAGCGAGTTTGGCCAAACCGGTCGTGAGCAGGCGCTGGCGGTGGCCTCGGAGCAGGGCATTCAGATCGCGGTGGACGAGACCTATCAGGTCGGGAGCACGGATCTGACAGCTGCCCTGACCCGTATCCAGAACAGCGCCGGCGTTCAGGCGGTGTTGAACATCGACACCGGCCAGGGAGCGGCGTCCGTCACCGGGAAGTACCGCACACTCGGCATCGATCTGCCCCTGTACCAATCCCATGGCGCCGCCAGCCACGCCTATCTGGAGCTGGCCGGCGAAGCCGCCGAGGGCGTGCGGCTGCCGGTGGGTGGCCTGCTGGTGGCCAATCAGCTCCCCGCCGATGATCCCCAAGCGGGAGTAGTCCTGACCTACTCGGATGCCTATCGTGAAGCCTACGGCGTGGACCCCGACCAATTCGGCGGCTACGCCCATGACGCCTTGATGCTCGCCGTCGAAGCCATCGCCCGAGCCGGCAGCACCGACAAGGCGCAAGTGCAGGAGGCCATCGAGCAGACCAGGGGCCTCGTGGGCGTGACCGGCGTATTCAACCTGTCGGCGGACGACCACACCGGCCTGGATGCCTCCGATCAGCACATGGTGGAGATCCAGAACGGCGCTTGGTCTTTGATGAACTAGGAAGAGGTGGCAATCCGTCTCCGACTGCTCGCTCTGCCCCGGCCGACGGGATTCCAGTCGTAGGAGATTCCGCCCGGGCCCCGACCGCGCGCCGTCACGCAGCTAACCCCGTTCCAGTTGTAGGAGCTTCCG
>CAZLYT010000164.1:0-2334 GCA_964563515.1 uncultured Candidatus Competibacteraceae bacterium
TTTGGAGGACCGGCTTTGCTCCAAGATACTCTTCAGGCCATGCATTCGGAATGGCTGTCGGCCGTAACGTGATAAACGTCAACAGCTTAAAATAAAGCCATGACTTCTTCCTGGCTCTTGCCACTGGCCCTGGTGTGGGGCACTGCCTGTAGTAGGACCTCTCCCGGGGCTGACACGGCGCCGGCTGCGGTCAACACCGCCGAGCTCCCGATGGCCCCGGCTTCCGCGGCGGAATCCCTGCTGGTGGACGTGCGGTCGCTGGACTCCACTATCCTGGTGGACGCTCGCTATGCCAGCGCCGACAACTTTACCGGCGCACCCTTGCCTGGATACGAGGCGCCTCGCGCGCTGCTCCGGCGTGAGGCTGCCCAGGCTCTTGCGCGGGTCCAGGCGCGGCTCCGCGCCGAAGGCCTGGGGCTGCTGGTCTTCGATGGTTATCGGCCGGTTCGGGCCACCCTGGCGATGGTGAAATGGGCCGAGCGGACCGGGCGCCAGGATCTAATGGAGCAGGGCTACATTGCGCGGCGGAGCCGGCACAATCTCGGCCTGGCCGTGGACCTGACGCTGGTGGCCCTCCCAAGTGGAAGGATCCTGGAGATGGGTACTCCGTTCGACACTTTTGCCGAGTCCGCCCACACCGCCAATGCCAGCGGGTGGCCGCTCAGAAACCGGCGAACGCTGGTTCGGGCCATGGAGTCCGAGGGCTTCAGGAATTACGCCAAGGAGTGGTGGCACTTCAGCTATGAGGTGCCGCACGCACTGCCGTTCGACGAGCCGATCCGGTAGGCCTCCTAGTTCCTTGACACCCACTCGGTCGAAGAGTAAAGTGCGGCTTGCTTTCGACTTCCCTCTGGTTCGAGCGGATTCTACCAACAGGATGAACCCCGTAATGCTCCTCAGGACCGTTGCCCGGCGCTCGCTCCGGTGGGTCATTGGGCTCTGCCTCCTGACCCTGGTGCTGGCAGGCTGCAGTCCGGAGAATTACGCCCAAACCACGCTGCTTCCGCGGGGCGATTTCGCCAAGATTGCCGACGATCTTCTGGACACCACGGTGCGGTGGGCCCTCCTCGTGTTCGTACTGGTGGAGGGTGTTCTGCTGTACGCCATTTTCCGGTTCCGCGGAAAACCCGGAGATCCGGAGCCCCGGCAGACCCACGGCAACACCACCGTCGAGGTCATCTGGACCGTCATTCCTGCCTTGATCCTGGCCGCCATCGCCGTACCCACGGTGCGGGCCATCTTTCAGACCAACGCCGTTCCGGGCAAGGACGCGCTCACGATAGAGGTAGTGGGGCACCAGTGGTGGTGGGAGTTCCGCTACCCCGAGTTCAATTTGACCACGGCGAATGAGATGCATGTCCCCATGGGGCGCACGGTCTCGCTTCGCATGGGCAGCAGCGATGTCCTTCACAGCTTCTGGGTTCCCCAGCTCGCCGCCAAGCGCGACGTCTTTCCCAATCGTGAAACCCGCATGTGGTTCACGGCCCAGGCTGAAGGCGACTACCCCGGGCAGTGCGCGGAGTTCTGCGGCATTCAGCATGGACGGATGTCGCACCGGATCAAGGCGCAAAAGCCGGAGGAGTTTCAGGCCTGGGTGGCCCACATGCAGACGCTGGGTGCCAAGCCACAGGGGGCCAGCGCCCGGCCGGGCCAGAGCCCGCAGCACGCCGAAGGCGAGAAGCTGTTCACGGCCAAGGGCTGCATCGCCTGCCACTCGATGACCGCTGTCAACGCGCCCAAGGGTATGGTCGGCCCGAACCTGGCCAACATCGGGGCCCGTTCACATCTCGCGGCTGGTACTCTCAGGAACACTGACGAGAATCTGGCTCGTTGGATCCGGGACCCCCAAGGCATCAAGAAGGGGGTCCTGATGCCGAACCTCGGCGTCACCGAAGCCGAAGCGCAGGCCCTGGTGGCCTATCTCCGAGCACACAAATAGCGCGACCACAACAACAGGGTTTCAATGGCTACCAGGGTTCTAGATCAGCAGCATGCGCATGCACCAGCCCACGGCGAAAAGACCGGCCTGTGGAGCTGGATCACCACCGTCGACCACAAGCGCATCGGTGTGCTCTACGGGGCAACTGCATTCCTGTTCTTTCTGATCGGCGGGATCGAGGCACTGCTGCTTCGGATTCAGCTGGGCAGTCCGGAGAGCACCTTCCTCTCGGCCGACACGTACAATCAGCTGTTCACGATGCACGGCACCACCATGATCTTCCTGGCGATCATGCCCCTGTCGGCCATGTTCTTCAACTACCTGATTCCGCTGCAGATCGGCGCCCGGGACGTGGCATTCCCGCGGCTCAACGCCTTCAGCTACTGGGTTTTCCT
>CAZLYT010000165.1:0-3153 GCA_964563515.1 uncultured Candidatus Competibacteraceae bacterium
GTCGTGCCGCCGAGCGCTATTTCGCCCAGGGACAGTCGTGGGGTCCGGGGGGACCCAAGTCCACGGTGCAGGAAATCCTGGAAAGCATCGATGGCGACTCGGTGCTGGCGCGGGCCCGTGAAGACATCCTGGCACGGCTCAAGACGACTGGGACGCAGCCGGCACCCACTGCCAGGCGTTGACTCGGGGACGACCAGATGGCGGAACCCCCTTCCTCGCTTCCCTCCTACAAGATGGGTCCTCTCGGGTGCACTAGCGAACGCGTAATGCACCATCTCCCGCCGGCGTACGACGGTGGATGAGGTAGGGCTGCGGCTGTTCCCTGGACATTCGGTCCCCGCTCACCCGCGCGGTTTCGGGTTCGGAACGAAACCGAAGCGCGAGGCGACCTGGTCCCGCCGAATCGATTCCACCAGCAGGAGCTGCTCGCCAAGGCGCAGCTGAAGGCGGTTGCTGTCGCCGTCGGCAAGCCTGGCCATGGCGGCCTCCTCGAGCGGGCGGTCGGCACCATCGACCATCTGATCGGCAACGCCTGCAAGGTCCCGGTCCAGCACCAGTCCAACGCCGAAACCTCCGCTCAGCAGAAGATTGCCCTCGTCGTCCAGCAGCGCCGCGGACAGGTCACCGAGCTCGCGGCCGGTGTGACAGGCCAGGCGGCCAGTAGGGTCGCGCATGATGACAAAGGGCGTGTACTCCAGGCCCACGAAGACGCGTTGGGGCCCGTTCTGGAAGTACCAGCGACCGTACTGATCAGCCTCGTAGTTGCGGTTTATGAACTCGATGGAGCCGCGGTGGCCAATGGGCTCGCCACGCAGTCGCCATACCCCGCGCCGGTCCAGGGAGAGCCAATCGTAGATGTCGGGGACGTTGGGCCACTTGGCCATCGCCCGCAGTACCATCGGATCCATGCTGCAATCAGCTCCCGCTGCTGAGCCAGATGAGCGAGGCCATCCGACCCGTGCTGGCGGCGCGCCGGTGGGAGTAGAAGCGCTCGGCATCGGAGTACGTGCACCAGCCGCCACCGTAGACCCCCTCCACCCCGGCCGCGGCCAGGCGGCGTCGGGCCAGGCCTTCCAGATCGGCTTGCCAACGCCCGGCCGGCGAAGGCTCGAAGCAGCCCTCCGCGCCCGGGTCTGCTGCGACGAAGACCTGTTTGACCTCGTCACCGACTTCGAAGGCGGTGGCGCCGATTCCCGGTCCGATCCAGGCCAGCAGCGATGTCGGCGGCGACTTAAGGGCCGCAATGGTCGCCTCCAGCACGCCTCCGACCAGCCCCCGCCAACCTGCGTGTGCGGCAGCCACCACGGTTCCCGCCCGATCGCAGAACAAGACCGGCAAGCAGTCGGCGGTGAGGACCACACACACCTCGCCGGCGGTTTTGCTCCAGGCGGCGTCGGCGGCGACCGCAGCATGATCACGCGCCGCCACCACTCGCGTGCCGTGGACCTGCTCGAGCCAGGCGGGCTCGGCCGGCAGCTGCAGCGTCGCCGCCAGCAACACTCGGTTGCGCGCCACCGCGTCCGGCTCATCGGCAGTACGGGCGCCGAGGTTAAGACTCGCAAAATCATCCGTGCTGACCCCGCCGATACGGGTCGTACTGGCGGCCCGCACATTTGCCGGCGCCGGCCAGGCCGGGCGCAGCAGCACCGGTTCAGACATCGCACCAAGCCGGACGTGGGCAGAGCTCCGGAGAATCCGCTTTTCCAACACCCAGCCCACTCGCTGCCTGTGGCGCCCCACTGAACAATTCGATCAAGCCTAACTGCTCCTGCCGGCATCGGTGCGAAGGGTTTCCAACAGCGCTCGCAGGTCCTCCGGCCAGTCACTGCTCCATGTCATGGTCTCGCCACTGCCCGGGTGTACCAGACCCAAGCGACAGGCGTGCAGGGCCTGGCGCGGAAACATTCGAAGTGCCGCCCGCAGCTCGGCGCCGATTCCGGCTGGCGCCTGCATACGCCCGCCGTACACCGGGTCACTCACCAAAGGATGCCCAATGTGGGCCAGGTGTACGCGTATCTGGTGGGTGCGGCCCGTCTCCAGTCGAAGGCGCAACAAGGTGTGCGCAGTGAAGCGTTCCTCGACCCGCAGGTGGGTAATTGCACGGCGACCGCCCGGGACCACCGCCATCCGTTTGCGGTCCACCGGGTGCCGGCCCAGCGCAGCATCGATGGTGGCACCGGCAATCAGTCTGCCGCGCGCCAGGCCCAGATACTGGCGTGACATGCTGCGGTCCTGGAGCTGGCGTACCAGGGCCGCGTGGGCGCGCTCGCTGCGAGCGACCACCAGAAGACCGGTAGTGTCCTTGTCGAGCCGATGTACGAGACCAGCCCGGGGCAGCCGTTCCAGCTCGGGGAAACGATGCAACAGCGCATTGACCAAGGTTCCTCGCGGGTTGCCCGCTGCCGGATGCACCACCATCCCGGCGGGCTTTTCGATCACCAGCAGGTCGGCGTCCTCGTGCACCAGATCCAGGGGCAGATCCTCGCCTTCGAGCGTCACGGAACGTTCTGGCACCATCAGCAGCCGCACTGTCTGGCCACTGGCAACCCGGTCTCGATTGCGGCAGTCGCGCCCGTCCAGTTGCACCCGCCCATCGCGGATCCACGCCTGCAGTCGACTGCGGGAGAAATCTGCGAACAAGGCGGCCAGAGCCTGGTCCAGGCGTCGGCCATGGAGAACTTCTGGAATCACCGCCCACATGGCCTCGCCCGGGTTTACGGGCTGGTGTCGCAAAGGCTGCTCTGTGACCATTCCTGTATACTGCGCCGCACGCTCCATCCGGCCGCACTGCTCATGTCTCTTGCCGTTCGCCGCATTATAGGTTGGCTACTCTTATCACTTGTCCTACTCGGTTCCGGGGTCGGCTGTGGACTGCTTCCCGAGGTCCGCGACGAGACCGAGGGCTGGTCCGCCAATCAACTCTACACGGCCGGCAAGGAGGCCCTCGCGGATTCGAATTACGAGGACGCGATTAACTACTATGAAATCCTGCAGGCTCGTTACCCCTTTGGACGCTACTCGCAGCAAGCGGCCTTGGAGACAGCCTACGCCTACTATCGCTACGACGAGCCCGACCAGGCCATCTCCAGCCTCGACCGCTTCATTCGGACCTATCCCAGGCATCCCTATGTGGACTATGCCTACTATCTCAAG
>CAZLYT010000166.1:0-2555 GCA_964563515.1 uncultured Candidatus Competibacteraceae bacterium
TTGAAGTAGTGCACCGAGGCACGCGCCAGCGCGGGTAAGCTGCGCCGACCGAAATCCAGCCTGGCCGAGCTGGCCTCAGATACCGAAATATGAATACCATCGCGCCGCAATCGGGCAGCCAGCGCGTCTGGGGTTTCGCCCTCCTTGTCGAAGGTGACGATGCCGCACAGGTTTTGACCTTGATCGCGGACCTGCACGCCTCGAATCCCGGAGAGCGCTTCCCGCAGCCGCTGGGCCAGCCCGGTGACTCGCTGCTCGATGGCGGGAAGCCCCAGGGCCAGTGCGTAGTCGACAGCTACTCCGAGGCCGATGCGACCGGCCACGAAGCTCTCGAAGGTTTCGAAGCGACGGCTGCCCGGCTCCAGCTGGAATTGTTCTGGCGCCGTCCAGCTCGCTGCCCGGAGGTCAATGAAGGGAGGGTCGAGCTGCTCAACGATCTCGTTACTGACATAGAGAAATCCCGTGCCACGCGGGCCGCGCAAAAACTTGCGCCCGGTTCCGGAGAGCACGTGACAGCCGATCTCCTCGACGTCGACCTGCAGCTGACCCGCCGACTGACAGGCGTCCAGCAGATAAATGAGTCCATGCTTGCGTGCGACGCTGCCCACCTCCGCCACCGGATTCACGAGCCCACCCTGGGTCGGCACGTGGGTGATGGCAATAACACGGGTTTGCGGCCTGATCAGCCGCTCCATGGCCGCGACATCGACCTGACCGCTCGCGTCCGAAGGTGCCACGTCGACGGCGACACCCCGGCGCCGCCCGAGCTGAAGGTACGCAAGGTAGTTGGAGACGTACTCCGACTCATGGGTGATGATCCGATCGCCGGCAGCTAGCGGGAGTGCATAGAACGCCATGTCCCAGGCCCGAGTGGCGTTCTCCACATAGGCCATCTCCTCGGGAGCCGCTCCCAGCAACTCAGCGAACGCGCCGTAGTAGCGGTCGAGGGCAGCCTGGGCCTGCGCGGCGGCCTCGTAACCGCCGATATCCCGCTCCAATGCCAGGTGTCCGAGCACCGCTTCGTAGACGGGGTCGGGCATCAGCGACGAGCCGGCATTGTTGAAGTGCAGGACATCCTCGCAGGCCGGGGTCTGATCGCGTACACCTTCGACGTCGATGCTCATTCACTGTCCGCCGGGGCCGGGGCGCCTTGCGCCGGTGACCGTATCAGCATAGTCAGCCTGCTCTTGGTGGCGAGGCGAATCGAGGTGGCGGCGAACCTCACCCCAGGCGTGCCTTCATCAGGTGCGAACCGTGGGCGGCCGATGCGGAGCATCCGGTCGCTGCCTCGGCTCGATACGGCTATGTTTTTGGGAGATCTCTCGTCAGAGCCCAGTCAACCATGAAGCGACTCATCGACCTCAGCCATACCGTCGAACACGGCATGATCACCTATCAAGGACTGCCGGGGCCGATCATTTGTGATTTCCTCAGCCGCGAAGCGTCCACCACCCACTATGCCGAAGGCACCAGCTTCCAGATCGGAAAAATCGAGATGGTTGCCAACACCGGCACCTACCTCGATTCACCCTTTCATCGCTACGCGGAAGGCAAGGATCTCTCCGAGCTCGCCTTGGAATCCGTGGCCGATTTGGATGGCGTCGTGTGCCGCGTGCCGAAATCACAAACCTCGATCGGTCCCGATGCATTCTCGAGCATCGATGTCGAAGGCAAGGCGGTACTGGTGCAAACCGGGTGGTCACGGCACTGGGGTACCGACCGGTACTTCGAGGGCCATCCCCATCTCACCGCGGCTGCCGCCGATTGGTTGAAGAGGTCCGGTGCTGCGCTGGTGGGGATCGACTCTCTCAACATCGACGACACCGCGGGCGGCGAGCGACCGGTACATACGACTTTGCTGGGCGCCGAAATCCCCATCGTGGAGCATCTGTGTCACCTCGACTATCTTCCAAACGCCAGATTCAAGTTGCATGCGGTGCCAGTGAAAGTGAAGCATTTTGGAACGTTTCCGGTGCGTGCTTACGCGGTGGTGGAAGGATGAGGCATGCCAATGGCGCACGAACCAGCCGTCGGTAATTGCAGAGGCCCGCGAGCAGGGGGGCGCAGCGGTTGTGGCTTGGTCTCTGGGAAAAAACCACCGCGCCATTCGCTTCTATGATAAATGGGGCTTTGCGGACGTCGGCTGGCAAGAGTTCTTGTTGGGAGCCGACCCGCAGCGAGATCGAGTCAGGGTGCTTGCGCTGGATTGACCACGCCATCGCCGCCGAGCCTCTGGCCCGGCACTGTCGGCGTCTCTCTAAGGCCTGGCGCTGAACGCCAGCTTCAGTCCCAGCCCCACGAACAGGGCGCCGCTGGCCCGATCCAGCCAACGGCCGGCGCCGGGCCTGCGCGCCAACCATAGTCCGATGACCGCCGAAAAGTAGGCGATGGCCGCGAAGATGACCGCAGTTTGGATTGCGAATAGGCCTCCGAGCACCAGAATCTGGCTGGTCACCGAAGCCGCGGCGGTGTCGACGAACTGCGGCAGAAATGCGAGGAAGAACAGCGCCACCTTCGGATTCACCGCGTTGGCGATAAATCCTCGCCGCAGATAG
>CAZLYT010000167.1:0-7607 GCA_964563515.1 uncultured Candidatus Competibacteraceae bacterium
CATCGAATCGGATTCCATCGACCGCGTAGTGGCGCTCGAAAGAGCCTTCCACTTCCGTACCCGCGAGAGGTTCTTCCGCGAGGCCTGGCGCGTACTTCGTCCCGGTGGTCGGCTGGTGACTGCCGACATCATCCCGAAGCCCGCCGCCAGTCGTTTCACTTTGCGACTCAGGCAGCAAGTCTCCTGGGGACTGGTGGCGAGCAGGTTCGCGATCCCCAGCCAAAACGCCTATACGCGGCCAACCTATCAGTCCAAGCTCGATCTCTGCGGCTTCCAGGAAATACAGGTCCACTCAATCCGGGACCAGGTCTACGCGCCGCTGCACGACTACCTACGGGCGCATCCAGAGCGGCTCGAGCAGCTCCATCCGATGGCGCGGCTGCCGGCACGAATGGTGATTCACTCAGTGGCCGATAGCATCTACGCGGGCCTCGACTACGTGCTGGCAATGGCGGTCAAGCCGCACTCGTCGCATTCCTAGAGCCATTTCCGCGACGGCATAGAGGCAGATGGTTGGGGTCTCCGACGCCGACCACGGGATAGCAATCGCCGGCTCGAAGGCCCTCGAAAACGTCGCCCGCGGCAATGGCGATGGACGCATCGCGCGACAAACGTCGGGGGCGTCAAGCCATTGCGACGCGCCCAGAGATGGGCGGCCAACCGAAGGTATTCATGGTACGTCCTTCATTACGCTCCTCGAGATAGGCTCTGCTACGTCATACCCGCGTAGGCGGGTATCCAGTAAGACAAATAGTTCCACTGGATTCCCGCCTACGCGGGAACGACGGTTTCATGCCTTTCGGGAGAAGAGCAGGTTTTCACTGCCGTCCGCTATTGCCGGGAACCGACCCCGATCATCGGTCGCTCCCAGCCCTTGCCTCGTTAGAGCTCGGAACTCTCGGCCACCCCAAGACATCGTCAATCTGGATGCCGAGGCAGCGATCGCTGCTTTCGATCTTGGTGTGGCCCGGTAGCAACTGGACGGTTCGAAGATTCCTGGTCCGCCGACACCGGCCTACTTTGCTCGGGGATCGGCGACGTAGCGCCGCCACGGGTGTTGCTGCCGGAAGCCCAAGACTTCGCGGATCTTCCGGTTCGAGAACACGGCCTCGTGCTCACCGAGCTCCCGGCTGACCGGCACATTCGGAAAGAACCGCTCGAGGATCTCGGCCGTCGGCATGTCCACCGAGTTGTCGTCGTTGCCGGCGTTGAACACCTCGAATCCCAGGCCGTCGGTCTTCAGGCAGAGGTCCACGATCTGCCCCAGATCCCGGGCGTCGATGTAGCAAAAAGCATTTCGCCTTCGCAGCTGCGGATGTTCGAAGTAGCGGGGGAAGTTCTGCTCGTACACGTGGGGCTCGACTACATTGCCGATCCTGAGCGCGTAGATGTCGAAACCCCACCGCCGCTGGAAGGCTCGCGCGGTGTTCTCGTTGACCACCTTGGACAGGCCGTAACTGTCCATGGGGTCGACGTCGTAGTCCTCCTCCAGGGGAAGGACCCTGGGATCCACCACCCCGTCGGCGAAGCATAGACCGTAGGTCGTCTCCGAGGAGGCGATGACGATCTTGCGGATATCGAGCTTCACCGCCGCCTCGATCACGTTGTACGTGCCCATGGTGTTGACCCGGAAGGTCTCGTTGTCCGGGTAGATCAGGATGCGGGGCACGGCGGCGAAATGAACGACGGCATCGAACCGCGGCACGCCTGGGCCGGCCTCAGTTGAATCCACTGCTCCTCATGAACCTACTCTCGGATGGAGCCACCATCAGGTCGAATTCTAGAAATCAGCGGCCCTAATTTGCGAAAGAGGCACTACGACCGCGGGCAGAGGATGCCTGCGAGCTGATCGAATCGAGCTTGGCGTTGGCGCGAACCACGCCGGTAGAGGAGAACGCATGCACTTCGTCGGTCCGCTCTGGGCGGGTTGGCAGCGCTCAGCCCTCGATGACCCGACGCACGACTTCGACGACCTCATTGGGCATGAATGGCTTTTCGATGACGGGACATCCACACCTCCTTAGAAAGGATCGGGACTTCTGGCCCAGGGTGTCGCCAGTCATGAAGATGAGGCCATCGAGCAGCCGCGGATAGCGATCCCGAATCTGGTCGTGGAAGCCCCGACCGTCGAGGTCGGGCATGTTCAGGTCGCTCAATACCAGGTCGAAGTTCCGAGCCTCGATCCGTGCAAGCGCCGCATTACCACTCTCCACCAGCTCCACCCGGTAGCCCTCCGCTTCGAGGATCTCACCCAGCAACTCGGCGATCGCCGGCTCATCGTCCACCACGAGAATGGATCTACCGGAAGCTTCCGCCTCGGTCCTGCAAGTTGCAGCTTCGGCTGCGCCCACCTCAGGGGCCCGCAAAACGCAAGGCAGCTCAATCTCGAAGCGGGCACCCCCGTCCGCGGGACTCACGAGGCGCAGGGTGCCGCCATGGGTTTCCACAACGCCGTAGCTGAACGAGAGCCCGATGCCGGTGCCCATGCCCACCGGCTTGCTGGTGAAGAATGGGTCGAAGATCCGGTGCCGAATGGACTCCGGTACCCCGGGACCGTTGTCGGCGAAAGCCACTTGGATGCGTCCATGGGAGGCATCGTGGCGAGTGCTGACGTGCAGTCGTCGTGGTCCATCCTGCTCCTGTAACGCGTAGTGAGCGTTGACAATGATGTTGGTGAAGACCTGTGAGAGTTGGTCGGCGTCGGCGGCCAGCTCCGGTAGCTCGTCGGCGAGATCGAGCTCCACCTCCACATCCGAGCTGCGCAGGCTGTAGTCGAGGAGGTCCACCGCAGAGCGAATCAAATCGTTGACCTGCACCGGCGCCCGCGCGGGTGCTTGCTGGCGCGCCATGGCGAGAAAGGTGCGCACGATGCGCGAGCAGCGCTCTGCCGCCTCGCGGATCTTTGCCACCTTGCTGTGTAGGGGGTCAGGAAGCTTCTGCTCTTCCAGCATCTGCGATCGACCGACGACGACCGCCAGGGGATTGTTGAGCTCGTGAGCGACCCCCGCTAAAACGGAACCGAGGGCACTCATTTTTTCGCTGTGATGGAGCGCTTCGCGCTGGCGCAAGATCTCGGCTTCGGCCCGCTTGCGCTCGGCCAGCTCCTGAGCCAGTTGCTGGTTGACCGATGCGAGTCTCTCGGAACGCTCGGCCAGCGCCACTTCGCGCCGATCCAACTCCCGTGACATGGCGTTGAACGAACCGGCCAGCCGTGCGATCTCGTCCCGTCCGCTCTCGTCCAGACGAATGTCGAAGTCTCCGGCGCGGACGCGATTGGTTGCCTCCAGCAGGCGACCGAGGGGGCGCGCGACCTGCTGTTTCAGAACCAGGTAGGTAATGGCGATTTCGGCCAGCAGTGCCACCGCGCCCAACAGGAGGATGAGTCGGGCCGTGTCGAAGGCGATATCGGCGATGATGCCCTTTGGAAATACGGTGACCAAGGTCCACTCCGGGCCCAGCAGCGGGCTGACCGCCAAGTACTCGTCGTCGGCGGGGTTGTCGATGATCGTCGATCCGTCGGAGCTACCAATGGCCTCGTAGATGCGCTGCAGGTTGGGATCACCGGTTTCCGCCACCGGCAGGCCGCCGTTACGGGCTCGGATCGCGTCCATGAACCGGGGGTGGGCCAACAGGCGACCGTCGGTACGCAGGATCAGGTTGTAGGTCCCCTCGATGCGATTGCCGATGACGCGATCCATCAGCTCGCTCAGCAGCATGTCGTGGCCGACGGAGAGCATGGGCACGTCGTCGAGACCAACCGGCTCCGTAGCCGACAGCACCCATGCTCTCGCCGCATAGTCGAAATGCAGGTCCGACCAAAGGGCCTTGCCGAGCGCCGCCCGCAAGTCGGTTATGGTCATCACCGACTCGGTCTCGGGCACGGCGAGGGCGACCCGGTCCTGCACCTCCCAGGAGCTGGCGGAAAGCCCCCACGGCGTGCCTGGCCAGTACATGAGCATCGCCCCCTCGGGTGAGGTGACGAACAGATTGACGAATCGGTTCTCCCAGGCCGGTCCGAACGAGAGCAGCATTTCGAGCGCGAGCAGGAGCTGGCGCTGCAGCTCTGGGGTGACGACGCTGGGTCGGGCAATCACACCCGTGACGCCGTAACGCTGGTAGTAGAGCGGATCGAGACGCAGGGTCCCGTCGTCTCGCAGCTGGAACAGCGCGTCGAATCTTGAATCCGTTGCGCCGGCGTCCTGTTCCTGCATCCGCTGCACGTAGGCGTCGGCGAAGCTCCTGAGATTGTCCCTGGCGAGCACGAAGATTCCGCTTTCACGCTCTGCGCGTTGGGTCACGTACTCAGATAGCTGCTTGAGCGCCTGCTGTTGCAGGCCCGAGCTGACGTGGTAGTAGCTGATGACCGTCGCCACGGCCACCACAATGGCGATTCGAACGGCGACCTGGGCGAGCGTGTATCCCGTGATCGAACGGGTTATCGCCTTCTCCTTCACCCGCACCTGCTCTCCGCACCGAAGCCTGCGGGCCTCACTCCACCAGCGTCGCCAAGGGCGGCGTGTCTGGGATGCCGAGCTTTTCGGCGATGCTCACGTTGAAGTACAACCGACCCTTCTTGTTGGCGGTGATCGGAATGTCGGCCGGGGACGTCCCATCGAGGATTGCGAGCGCGGCCCGCGCAGCCCACAAGCCCATCTCCTCGAAATCCTTGGTGACGCCCACCAGTGCCAGCGGCATCTCCCATTCGTGCTCAGAGCCCACCGGAACCCGGACTGTCTCCAACACGAACGCTCTCGCCGCCTCGTCGTCCCAGCCTTCGATGCCCACGTGCGAGGTCATCATGACCATGTCAGCCTCGTCCTGCAGCGCTTCGAAGGCCGCCTTCCATTCGTCGAAGGTCTGTGCGAAGTAGACGCTGTCGAATTGAATCTGGAAACGCCTCTGATAGTGCTCGAGGTTCTTGCGCTCCGATAGCCGATCACCGGCGATGAAGCCCACCCGCTCGCCCTTGGCGTATTTGCGAAGGTGCTCGAGGATCTCGGAAACGAGGGCCACCTCCACCATCCCCGTCACATTGGTGTACGGAAAGCCATAGACCGAGGCGTCCCAGTTGACGCCGCAGAACACGAAGGGCAAATTCGCATCGCGATAGTGGGGCATGATGACGTACTTGGAGGCGTTGTCGTCGCTGGCGATGACGACGTCCGGGTCAAACGCGTCGATCTCGGCGATCGCGGCCGCCGCAGCCTCCTCTATGAAGGCTTCGTCCGGGTTGCGCTTGGTGTCCATGTAGATCACGCGCAGGTCGATACCTTCGGGACGCAGAACCGCCTCCACGCCTTGGGTGATCGGGTCGCTGCCGCCGTAACCCAGGTGATAGGAGTTGATATAGAGCACCTTCTTGCCGTCGAAGCCTCCCGCGAGAACGCTACCGGCCCACATGGCCAGGGCGAGCAACAATACCCTAGGCAAGAGCCCTAGAACGGAATTCGATGACGCGACGCGCATGACGATATCTCCGTCGGATCTCCGACGCCCACTTCCACCGCCCCCCGGGAGGAGGCGGAACGACACACCAAAATAATAGAATTTTCGCGGCTTGGACACGCAGCGCCACAGCATTCAATGCGATTCACGGGGCCATGACAAAGTCCGTCAGGCGCATGTGGCCAAACCAGCTCAGCGCCGAATCCGGGTCATCTCACGAAAAACCCTCGCCCTCGATGGCATCGAGAGCACTCCTCGTCGGCATACCCCTCTGACGACTACTTCTTTGATGTACCGAGGAGGGAAGATCTTCCATGAAACACAGGCTCATTGTTCTCAACGTCACCGGCGTGCTGCTCGCCGGCGCCGCGAGCGTTGCGCTGATCAGCCGTTCACATCTGGCGCCCACACCGATACCGATGAAGTCCGAGATGAATTCGGTGAGCAGTGCGCAACTCTCCACGCCACCGGAGCAGTCTCGGTCCCCCGAACGCAGCAATGCGATCGTCCCCGGCGGTCCGCTCCCCGGGGCACTACTCGTCGCCGCTGAGCGGTACGCGGGCAAGGCCGCCGACAGTCTCATCGTGTTGGACCAGCCTGCGCTGCCCCGACCCGGCACCGAGAACGAACGCTACCAGGATTTCGACGACAACCCTGTGAAGCTGGTTGCCGAGGAGCCGGTTTCCACTTTCTCGATCGACGTGGACACCGCCTCCTATGCGGTGGTCCGGCGTTTCCTGAACGAAGGCGTGCTGCCACCGCGAGACGCCGTGCGCACCGAGGAGCTGATCAACTACTTCGATTACCACTACCCGCTGCCCGAGTCCAAGGACGAGCCGTTCCGGGCCGACGTGGCGTTGTTCGACTCGCCCTGGGACCGGGGCACCCAGCTCCTGCGCATCGGGCTGCAAGGCTACGGCATTCCCATGGAGACGAGGCCGCCGGCGAATCTTGTGTTCCTGGTCGATACCTCCGGCTCCATGGGCTCGTCGGACAAGCTGCCGCTGCTGCAGCAGTCACTGCGCATGCTGGTCGAGCAGATGGATGAGGACGACAGCATCGCCATCGTCGCCTATGCGGGCTCCGCCGGTACCGTGTTGGAACCGACCAAGGGCAGCGAGCGCCACAAGATCCTCGGCGCTATCGAGCGCTTTCAAGCCGGCGGCAGCACCGCCGGAGCCGAGGGCATACGCCAGGCCTATGCGCTGGCGGAGGCAAGCTTCGCCGAGGACGCGGTCAATCGCGTCGTCCTGGCCACCGACGGCGACTTCAACGTCGGCATCAGCGACCCGGAGCGGCTGGAGGACTTCGTCGCCGAAAAGCGTAACAGCGGTGTGTACCTTTCGGTGCTCGGCTTCGGCCGCGGCAACTACAACGACCTCCTGATGCAGACCCTGGCCCAGGCCGGCAACGGCAATGCCGCCTATATCGACAACCTCATGGAAGCGCGCAAGGTGCTGGTCGAGGAGATGAGCTCGACGCTATTCACCATCGCCGACGACGTGAAGATCCAGATCGAGTTCAACCCGGCCTATGTCGCCGAGTACCGCCTGATCGGTTACGAGACTCGGCTGCTGGCGCGGGAGGATTTCAACAACGACCAGGTGGACGCGGGAGAGGTCGGCAGCGGACACGAGGTGACGGCGTTTTACCAGATCACGCCGCCGGAAAGCGAATCCCGGCTGGTCGACGATCTGCGCTACGGCGGGGCGACCACGGCACAGGGCGCGGAGAACGGTGAGCTGGCCCTCCTTCGTCTGCGCTACAAGCAACCCGGCAAGGCGGACAGCACGCTTATTGAGCAGCCGATCCTGGCGGCATCACGCACCAGCTTCGATGCGGCGCCGGAAGAGGCACGCTTTGCCACGGCCGTGGCAGGCTTCGGCCAGATCCTGCGCGGTGCCGCCCAGATGGAGGCGTTCTCCCTCGACGACGTCGAGGCGGCGGCCCGAGCCGCCCACGGCGAGGACCGCTTCGGCTATCGCGCCGAGTTCCTGCGCCTGGTGCAGCTAGCCAAGAGTGCCCGTGCCACGGAGACGCTGAACTGACCGGCCCCCTCCCCCACGGCTCCAACACGTCGCGGGAGAGCCTGGCAAGCAAAGGTCCTGAGGTGCAGCTCCCGCTCGCTCGCGGACCTAGGTTTCGGAGCGGGCATCAGGACG
>CAZLYT010000168.1:0-5556 GCA_964563515.1 uncultured Candidatus Competibacteraceae bacterium
CGCCCGGCCATCCACGTAATCGCTTCAACTCCAAGGATCGAATACCGACCGCGCGGTTATTCCGACATTCCGCGCGATCGGTGAATAGTAGAGCTTAGCGCCCGGCCGCCTCTAGCAACGACTTCGCTGCGAATCCCAAACCTTCCAAAGTGGTCATGGACTGGTCTTCATGCTCGATATTGATCGGGATCTCAGGATCGATGGTTTTGACGGTCTTGATAAATTCCGCCCAGAACTTCACGTCGTTGCCGATCCCGATAGCCACGAAATCCCAGCTCGAGCTCTCCGGCCACTTGCAGAGCTCGTAGCGGCCGCCGAGGGGCAGATAACCCGGCGTACCTTTGGGCATGCGGGTAAAGCGATCGTCGAGGACGCCGTTGATCTTGCAGGCCTCGTTGATGCGCACGTCTTTCGCTGCCGTGCACTTAACGATCGAGCCCAGGTGCTTCGTGGCCGCAATGATGTCGCACTGCTGCCACATCAGGTGGCTGGGGTCCATTTCCGTCCCGACATACTGCGCATCGATCGCCTCGACCAGCCGGATCATCGTTGCCGGGTTGTAGACGATGTTATGCGGATGCATCTCGATGGCCACATAGACGTCGTTGTCACGGGCGCGCGCTTCGATGTTCTTCCAGTAGGGTGTAACCCGTCGCTGTATGCCTTGGCAAGCCCCATTCGGGCGGCAAACTCCTCGGCGCGATTTCGGGAGCGGGAGCCCACGGCGACGAGGTCCTGCGTGGTGTGGGCACGCACGGACTCGATGAAGCGCTCGGCGATCCAACCAGAGCCCATGATTCCCCAGCGTAGAGAGGGGGCTTCGCGGGGCGGTGGGACGCGGGAAAGAGGCAACGAGCTGGGGAATGGCATGCAACTTACTCCTTCGCTTGGTGTGCGCGAGTGCCTCCACCCTCGTATGGTTCAAGATGAGTCGCTTGCGCCCTATCTAGACAGATGCCGCTCATACACCGGACACCGTTACTGCGGTATACCGGAGCTAGTCTTCGCAGCTCCAAGCATAGATTCTGAGCATTTCACGAGACGGTGGATTACTGTCTGCCGGCCTCATCCACCCTACGAGGCTGTTCCATTTCATCGCAGGCGCCGTTGAGTTCTGAAAGCGCGCGCAACTTGCAGAACAGGCGCTGCAGGGCTCGTTCCACTCGCTCCGTCGGCAGCTCTCGCAGCAACTCTTTGAGAGTGCACGCACCGGTATCGATGAGCTCGTCCAGCAGCACCAATCCAGAGGGATCTTCACTGTTTCCCCACGCTCTCGATTGCGCGCCCACGTGATTGATGCCCTCATCGCTGAGCGGCAATCGAAACACCGCCTGCATGTCGCTGAACCCTCGATAGTCCAAGGCTTTTGCGAAGCGAATCATTGCTGAGGGCGCAACGCCGAGGCGGCTCGCAATCAGGGTGCCGTTCTGCAGGGCGATCTCGTTGGGGTGCTCCAATGCAAAGCGGGCGATCTGCTGCAGCCGCGGGCTCATTTTGGAGAAGCGCTCGACGATCTCCGCGCGCAGCGTCTCGAAATCACGAGGTGGCCTTTTCATATACGGTCCGCCTGATCGGAAGTCGTGTGACAGCGCCTCTCTCTCAATCCTCATTGCTCGCATCTCCGTTTCTGGTGATTTTCGATTCGCCTTTTCCATGGGATTCAGGCCTGGGTGCGCGAGCACCAAAGCTCGATCATGCGCAGGTAGTTGGCAGCGATGGTGTCTATGCAAGCCTGATCATCGAGCGCCCCGTTCAGCCATTCGCGCGCAGCGCTGGCCCAAAGGCTACGCCCGACGGTGAACCCCTTGACCCAGGACTGGCCGGCGGCGGCCTTGAAGCCTTTGGCCAGCTCCTGCTCGCGGGCATCCAGGCCCAGCAGCACGATGCCCCGACAGTGGGGATCGCGCTCATCCAGCACGGCGGCAATGTTCGACCAGGCGGCTGGCTCCTGCGCCGGTAGCTTCCACCAGTCGGGGCACACTCCCAGATCGTAGAATCGGCTGATGGCTCGCGCCAAGGTGTGTCCATCCACCGCGCTGCCAGCGGGTGGAATGAGCTCGAGCAGCAAGTCGTGACCGGTGGCCGCACAGGCCTCGTAGAGATCCATGACCTTGCGCTCCTGGGTGGTCCGCAGGGGCTCCTCGTCGTCCGGGTGGTAGAACACCAGGCACTTGACCACGTGCTCGTCGGGCCAGGTGCGAAGCTCGGCGGCGATGTTGTTGCCTTGCTCGAACTGCAGCGGCCGGGAGCCCGGAAGCTCCACCGGCCGACCGATCCACCAACCGCGCCCGGTGAGGTCTTCCAACGCTGCCTGACCATACTTGCCATCGATGAGCACACCGGCATTGCCCTTCAGGCCCGCCTGCTCGGCACCGCGATAGGCGGCCTGCAAGATGAGCCGCTTCAGCTCCGCGATGCGCGAATAGTCCTTGCCGGAGGCCTCGCACATCTCCTCCAGCTGCTTGCGGTGATCGAAAGCGAGCCCCAGCACTTCCGGCCAGCGGTACTTGCGGTTGGTGGCCCGGTGCAGGTAGTTCAAGCGCGGGTCCAAATCAGGCCTCGGCACGGTGTCGGCCCGCGACAGGTAGTCATCGAGCTCTATCCGCGAAGGCATGGCCGGCGTACAGCCGTGGCGTGAGACCACCAGGGCACCGCACGCGTTGGCGTAGCGCAAGGCCTGCTTCCAGGGCTCCTGCTCGATCCAGCCTCGCAGCAGGCCGCTCATAAAGGCGTCCCCTGCCCCCAGCACGTTCAACACCTCGACCCGGACACCGGCGACGGCGATGCCCTCTTCCAGAGTGGCCGGGATCGCACCCGTGAAGACGCTGGCCCCCAGCGGGCCGCGCTTGGTGACGATGGTGGCATCGGTGAGCTCCCGCATCCGTCGCAACGCGGCGAGGGTGTCGGTGGAGCCGCCGGCAATGTGGATCTCCTCTTCGGTGCCGACGATCAGATCGCACAGGGGGATGATCGATTGCAGGTGACGGCTCACCGATTCGGAAGCAACGAAGCGTTGCTCGCCCAGGCCGCGGGCGGTGAGGCCCCACAGCACCGGTCGATAGTCGATGTCCAGGGCCACCCGGGTGCCGTTGCGCCGGGCGAACTCGATGCCTCGGCGGCACACCCGATCGGTGCTTTCGGTGGAGAAGTGGGTGCCGGTGATGACCAGCGCCCGGGCCGAGGCGATGAATGCCTCGTCGAAGTCCTCGACGCTCAAGGCCATGTCGGCACAGTTTTCCCGGTAGAAGATCAAGGGAAAGGTGTCGTGGTCCTTGATGCCCAGTATCACCAGGCCGGTGAGTCGGGTGGGGTCGGTGACCACGTGGCTGACGTCCACCCCCTCCGCCGCCAGGGCCTCGCGCACGAAGCGGCCCATGTGCTCGTCGCCGACCCGGGTCAACATGGCCGAGCGCAACCCTTGTCGGGCCGTGCCAGCGGCGATGTTGGCCGAGGAGCCCCCCAGGTACTTGGCGAAGGATTGCTCGTCCTCCAGGCGACTGCCGATCTGCTCGCCGTAGAGATCCACGGCTGCTCGGCCCAGGCAGATGACGTCGAGAGTGGTATCAGTCATGGTCTAGTTCGCTCCGATTTGAGACGAGCGGGCCCTACTGCGCGGATCCACACCCGGCGGCCAATGGCTCTAGGGAAGAGTCTTCGGCCGGACAGTCGTATTGCGGAGATACCTACGGCCACGTCTTCGAACTGATCAAACCGTCCCCCGGCTCGTGACGAGCAATCTACAGAACACACGTTCTGTGTCAATATAAAATAGAATTTTTTGTCTGACATGCCGCGCTCATGACACACCGGTCAGGCAAGTGCGCAGTGGGCGCGGCGGGACGCATGCGGGTGACGAGAAGCAGAGGATCTCCTGCTTACGGAAGGCTCTGCTCATCTGCAGAGCGAGCGCGCAGGAAGGCGAGGCTCAGGCGCCGTTGTCGCCGCCCGTCTCCATGGGATAGCGGCCGCTCAAGAAGAAATCCCAGACCGCATAGCCGCTGGCACCTGCCGCCATGAGTAGCCACAGGCTCTGTCCCTCTATTAGCTCGAAGCCCAGCCAACCCACGCAAACGGCCTGGGTCAGCACGCGCCGATACAGGGGATTGAACCAGGGATGACTCATCGCTCGCGCCACCGTGTTGCTGCTTGCCCGAAGTGTAGCGGGCAGTGGTCGAAGTGGTGGCCCAACCGACGGGGCCAGCTGCTCTCGCCTCTGGCAGACTTGAGAAAGGTGCGCCCTGGCTCCAGCCTGCTTAAGCACGACCAGGAAAAATATTCCAAAGTGTTTTATAATTGACATTTATATTCCATTTCTTATCATGACGCCCACATTTGCGACTCGAGGAGAAAACCACCATGGCGGAGCTGCTGGTTCAGAAGCACGACCCTGAGGCGGACGGCAACATCCTGCGTGTCACTCCGGAATCCGCGCACTGGTCCCACGTAGGATTTGAGGTGTATCGCCTGCGTGCAGGCGAAAGCTTAAAGCGAGAGACCGGCGATCGGGAGGTCTGCATTACCCTGCTCGGTGGACGTGCCAACGTGGCTACGGAGCACGAGCGCTGCAACGACATCGGCGAGCGCATGAACGTCTTCGACGGGCGACCGCCGTTCGCGGTCTATGTGCCCTCTGGTGATCAGTTTCGGGTCGAAGCGGTCACTGACTTGGAGCTCGCTGTGAGCTCCGCACCGGGCAAGGGTAGCTTCCCCGTTCGGCTTATTCGCCCCGACGACGTGGGCGTGGAAGATCGCGGTACCGGCTCCAACAGCCGCCGCGTTCACAACATCCTGCCGGAAAACCAGCCTGCGGACAGCCTGCTGGTGGTAGAGGTCTACACCCCGGAGGGTAACTGGTCCAGCTATCCGCCCCACAAGCACGACACCGAGGATTTGCCGCGCCAGTCCTACCTGGAGGAGACCTACTATCACCGCATCGATCCGGCCCAGGGCTACGCCTTCCAGCGGGTTTATACCGACGACCGCTCCCTGGACGAGACCATGACGGTGCACGATGGCGACGTGGTGATGGTGCCCCGCGGCTACCACCCCGTGGGCACACCGCCCGGCTATAACCTCTACTACCTCAACACCATGGCGGGCCCGGCGCGGACCTGGAAATTCCACAACGAGCCCGCCCACGAGTGGCTGTTCGAGCGCGGCAAGAAGTAATGCGCGGCCGGCATCTTCCGGCGCCGATCCAAACAGGAGCGCCGCCCCTCCAAGGGTGGCGGCGAACACCGGCGCGCTCACGCGCGCCATCGCCACTGACATGGCTCCACAGCTGGAATGCTGGTAGCTCCGCGACAGCGCGCGGCCGAAGGCTGGGCGGAATCTCCTACAACCCCTTCGGACGCCTTGATGGCGGCGCGACAGGGCGGGGTCGGAGGGAGGGCGAAAGCTCTCGTCAGGATTCGTCGGCCGGCGGCTCCATCATGCCTTCCAGCCTGAGGCCCAACCCCATGGCAAGCGCCTGGGCCAGGCACAGGGATGCCGTGAGGGAGCGGAAGTTGTACACCTCCGCGTCCTGCACTTCGAAACAAACCGTGGCCTGGGAGG
>CAZLYT010000169.1:0-2963 GCA_964563515.1 uncultured Candidatus Competibacteraceae bacterium
GCGGACGGTCGAGCAGCCCAATGCGGACTCCCTGCGCGTGGTGCCAACCACCGAATGGCTTGTCAATGGCAGCCGTGATGCGCACTTGATGGGCGCGGCTGCCATGTACCAGATGTGGAAGAACCATCAGAACGGCGCTCCGGTGCGTCTGATCTTGACCGACGATCTAGGTCGGGACTACGTCACTATCTCCGACGAGAACGGAGCGGCGAACCTGTCGATCTCGCTACCGGAACGTCCGTGACACGCTGCCGCGTGCGGTCGCGGGCCGAGGGAGAGGGCCGGGGGGCGGGCTGCGCGCCCAAATTCGGTCCGCGCCGCCACTCGAGCGGGCCCAGTGACGCGGTTCGTCGTTGGTCCGACGACTTGGTCGGCACAGGGCGCAGGGTGCTCGGGGATAAGGTATTCGTCGCTGGCACCCACGTTGCTCAGTCTGGTGGCGTCGGCGGCGGTGGGTCGATGATGCGGTACAAAGCGCTGTGGTCCAGGTTGCCGTCGCCACGGGCGATGAGGCGGTCATAGAGATCGCGGGTCAGGATGGTAGCGGGAAGCTCCAGGCCGAGGCTGGATGCCAGCTCCAGAGCCTGCTGCAGGTCTTTGCGCTGGGTGGTGCATTTGCCACCGGGCTCGAAGCGGCCCTCGATCATGCGCTGGCCGTGCAGCTCGAGGATGCGGGAATCGGCGAATCCTCCGGTCAGGGCTTCGCGCACCCGGGCCGGATCGGCGCCGGCCCGGCGCGCCAGTGCCAGTGCTTCGGCGACTGCGCCGATGGTCAAACCCACGATGATCTGGTTGGCAGCCTTGGCAATTTGACCAGCTCCCACATCTCCGACGTGGGTGTAGCGGCTTCCGAGGCAGCGGAAGAGGGGCGCGGCTCGGTCAATGGCGTCCGCGTTGCCGCCGGCCATGATGGTGAGCGTGCCGCCCTCGGCACCGACCTGGCCGCCCGAGACCGGTGCGTCTACGTAGTCGCCTCCCGCCGACCGTATGCGCTCCGCGAATGCTCGGGTGGCGCTTACTGCGGTGGTGCCCATGTCGATGACCAGTCCGCCGGGCTGGAGCCCGACGGCGACGCCATCGTCTCCGAATAGCACGGTCTCGACGGCTGCGGTGTCCGCGACCATGACCACGAGTATTGGCGCTCGAGTGGCGACCTCCCGTGGAGAAGTCGCCTCCGCAACGCCCTCAGCCGCCACTTCCGTCAATGGCTTGTGACTGCGATTCCAGGCCACGACGTCGGCGCCGGCACGCTTGAGATTCAGACACATGGGCTTGCCCATCAGGCCGAGGCCTATGCAGCCCACCGAGTATTCATCGAGCTCGGACAAGGTCGAATTCCTCCGGCGACAGGTTGTCGCACTTTGACCTGAGTTGTCCGATTTTTAGCACGGCCGCGGTGTGGGCGCACCCGAGCTGCAGCCTCGGGCAGGTCGTCAGCGAGCGCTGCATACCCCGCTGCCCACGCGGCGGGCCGCGCTCAGGGCGCGTTCGGCAAGCCCGAGCAAGTCCTCCCAGCACTCGACCGGGGCATCCGCCGCGTAGGTGGCAGTCCCCAGACCCTCCAGGCCCAGGTCGGCGAGGGCGAGTGTCATGCGGCGGGCCGCAGCCGCGGCATCGTCCCTGGAGGCGCCGGGCATGGTGATCAGGAACTGGTCCTGGCCATGCTGTCCGAGCAGGTCGGAGGGACGGAGCGTTTCTCGCAGCGTGCGTACGGCGCGGTCCAGCAGGGTGCGAGCGCGAGGGGCTCCGGCGCCTTCCATCTGTAACAATGCCACGCTGATCGGCCAGCCATGCGCCTTGGCGGCGTCAAACTCGCGAGCCAGAAGCTGGGCGCTGGTGAACGGATCGGCTAGCTGCGAGTACCCCGCAACGTCCTGGCTACGCGGTGGGCGAACGGTGGCACGTGGTGAGGAGAAGGCGGCGGGAAAGGTGACCACGGTCGAGCGCGGTGAGCTGCGCACCGGTTTCTCGAAAGCCGCGTCGGCATCGGCGAGCGTCGCGGCGGCGAGCCGATATACGCGCGCGATCTCGGCCGGATCTACCGATAGCGCGTTCTTGGCGCTGGTGGCGAGCTCGCGGGAGCGTGAGGCGTCCCCCGGCTGCAGTGCAAGTGTTGCCAGTGCCGTGGACAGGCGCACGCAGCTAGTCAGCGGCGGCTCCCTATCCGCCGGATGCTCCTCGTGGCTTAGCGCGACCGCTGACTGCAGGTCGACGGGCACTCCCCAGTGCTTTAGCAGCCAGGCCCCTACCCGCGGGTGGGGTGCGCTGACCAGATTCTCTTCGGCTTCCGCCAGTGTCGCCGGTGCCAAGAGTGGCTTGTCCAATAGGTCCGGATAGAAGTCGGGCAGTACCTGGTCCAGTGCCAGCAGACCCACGTCCTGCAGTAGCGCGCACAGCAATGCGCGCTCGGGGACGGGGATCTCTGCGGACATACCCAGGGCCCAGCCCGCCAGCGCATGGCGCCGGGCCTGTCGACGGAATGCGGAGAGATCGACAATGCGTGTCGGAACAGCAGCAAGATCCTCGTCCAAGGCGAGGGTCAAGGCGAGGTGTGCAGTTCCGGCGGCACCCAGCTGGGCAATCGCCTGCCGGAGATTGCGAGCGCGGCGCCGGGAGCGCCGCAAGTCGTGATTGGTGAGCGTCGCGATACGGGTGTCCAAACCGGCTTGGAGTTCGACTGCGTCGCCGACTTCGCCCGGAGTGCACTCGTCCTCCGCGACCAGGCGAATCAACGCCGTGGCCGCCGCACCCGGCATC
The DNA here is from genome assembly GCA_964563515.1 of uncultured Candidatus Competibacteraceae bacterium. Lineage (GTDB taxonomy): Bacteria > Pseudomonadota > Gammaproteobacteria > Competibacterales > JAHEDQ01 > CAZLYT01. The sequence goes on from CAZLYT010000169.1 coordinate 2,758, forward strand.
GGCAGGTTCTCGGAACCTCGAAAACTGTTGACTAGTTTGGAGTTCTCTACCCAGTTCTTCGAGCGCAACGGTTGTTGCATGCGCCTACCTCGCCGGGAGCGGGCAGAGAAGGTGCGGCTCTGCCTCGGTCACATGGGTGGTTGACTGCCGACCACCGCTTCGGAGCGCTGCTGGACGCAATAAATATGCCGCACGTTGCGTCTTGG
>CAZLYT010000170.1:0-3575 GCA_964563515.1 uncultured Candidatus Competibacteraceae bacterium
CTTGATCGAGATTTTCATCACAATTGCTCCCGAAAATGCGGCGAGGAATCCGGGTCAACCGGGGCTGTCGACCGAGGCGTGCTGGCTCAGGTAGCTTCGCTGTAGGCGAAGCCGAGCTGGTGGACCAGCCGACATCGGAAGCCGTGCGCCACAGACAAGCTGTCGAAGAGGCGGAGCCCGGCCTCGACAGAGCTTTGCAGGGACGCCGTCGCTGCCTTGGCTCGCGCAGGCAGACCACAAAGCGAGCATCCGGGAAGTTTCGGGCCAGGCTGCACGCCAAGGGCGCAAAAGCGGCGTTCTTCGAATGCAATCGCTTGCCAGCGCCGTGGACCTAGGAATGCCTCTGCAGGCAGCGTCGGCAGTATTCCAGCAACCGTACACGTCTGGTGGGCGTTAGTGGAAAGCCTCTGGCAACCATTCGCCGGAGGCCTCGATCAGATCATCCACCAAGCGCCAGATCTGGTCCAGGGACAACTCCGCGGCGATGTGAGGATCCAACATGGCGGCATGGTAGATGTGCTCCCGATAGCCGCTTGCGCGTGCCTCCACGGTCAAGGCCTGAACGTTGAGGTTGGTTTGCATCAGTGCCGCCAGTTTCCGTCTCGCCGCGGCGCCGCATTTACCAGCGCTCAAAGCCTAGGAGAGCCGTTAGAAACAACAGCGTCACGCGCGTCCCCACACCCTTGCTCAGTGAGTTAGCAGTTGTCGCAGGTGGGCGCAGCGTCGGAGCTGATTGGCGGCTGCCATGCGCTCGAACGCCGCGGTGGCGGCGGCAAGCTCGAGCGCGGCCGCCTCCCGGTCCCCCAGGGCATGCAAGGTTTCTGCGAGACGCAGTCGGGTATCTGCGAGATAGGGGATTGAGCCCACCTGATGCCAGAGGTGGATCAGCTGCTGCAAGGAAGTGGCGGCTTCGTCGAATAGCGCTTCACTGATTGCGACCTCTGCCCAGCCCCGCGTGATCCAGGCCTTCACGCCTGGGGCAAACCGCAGGTGGGCGTCGGCATCGAGCTGCTCCAAGATCTCGACGGCGCTGTCTATAGCTCCGCTCTGGGCCGAGATAATCGCCAGGTGCGCCAACAACAGGCTGCGCCGTTGCGCACTGCTCCAACGGGGATCGTCCAGGGCGCGGCGGAGGCCGCGCAGGGCCGCTTCACTCTTCCCTTCTTCGACCAGCGGCCAGGCCCAGCCCGGCTGCGGTTCCCAACCTGCTTCGTGAGCCTGCTGATAGGCTTGCCGCGCCCCCTGCAGATTGCCGCGCCAGAAGCGGATGTCACCCAACAGGCGTTGGCAATCTCCGGCGTTGGAGGGCGTGGCCACGGCCAGAATGCCGCCGGCGTGTTCCGCCTCGTGCTCGGCCTCTTCCAGATCTCCGCGCATGGCGAGCACCTCGGCTCGATGGAGCTGGCACAGGCCGGGATAATTGGCCAGCTCCAAATCCGCGCACAGGCGGCTGAACTGCCCGGTCCACTCGGCAGCACGGCGCCAGTCACCCCGATTCTGGCAACCGTAGATGACAGCGCAGTAAATGATGCCCCCGGTGTCGGGCCCGACGCGCCCGCCCAACACCGCCGCGGCTGCTTCGTCCTGCAGCGCTACGGCATGTTCCAGATCGCCCAGGCACTGCACGGCCAGGCCGAGAAAGGCCAGCCCGGCGCCCTCGATCTCGACATCGCCAATGGCACGTCCGATGTCGCGGGCACGCTCGGCATGGCGCACGGCGGCATCAATCCGGCCTTCGGCCGCGGCGAGGCAGCTCGCCAGCCACTCCTGTAGTCCATGCACTGACCCAGCGGGTGTGCCCTCCAGTAGCGTGACGCCGCGCCGATGCCAACCCCTCGCGACCGCGAGCTCGCCGCGATCGTAGCCAATCCGGCACAGCAGGAGCGCACATCGCGCTGCCGCTTCGCGTTGGCCGACGGCACCATACCCGGCGACCGCCCGCTCCAACGCGGCCACCGCCGCAGCCAGATCTGCCGTCCGATAGGCAAGCAGCCCCCAGTGCTCGAGCTCGGCGGCGGTGAGGCCGCGCTCGCGGTCTGCCTCGCGCCAGGCCTCGATCTCGAGCTTGCTGCCATTGGGATTGACGGGATGAACCGCAGGGGGCGGCTCCAGGCCGGTATCCTCGGTCATCACTTCGGCGCCGAAGCGGTAGCCGTGACGGGAGCGCGTGCGAATGGCGTCCTCGGCCTTGCCTTGTCGCAGAACCGCTCGCGCCAAGCTCACCGCTCGCTGCAAAGAAGCCTCGGTGACGACCACGCCGGCCCAAACGGCGTCCAGCAGCTCGTCCTTGCTCACCACTCGGTCGCGATGCAGCACCAGGTACTGGAGCAGATCGAAAACCCGAGGCTGCAACGGCACCTCTCGACCCTGAAAGCGGAGCTCCCGGAGCTGGTCGTCCAGCTCGAAACCAAGAAATCGGTAAAGCATGTGGAAGCTTCGAGTTGCTCCGGTCGGGAAGGATCAGTAAACAATCAGAACTCGCTAAGGGCCCGGGAAGGACCCTACCGCCGTTCGCTTCTAGCATGGCTCCACGGATCGCAGCAAACCATCGTTTGCCGCCTCCGCCGCGAGGTTGGGCCCCCAGCGCCGCCCTCGTTCCGATCGGCAACCAAGCTCAATTAGGAGACCATGTCATGAACACTTATGTCATCCGTCGTCGCAGCGCCTGGAAAGACGCCCAGCAGCTCGAAATCGCCGCCGGCGTATCCCTGCGGGTGGGCAACGAGGAGATGCAGGACGAGGTTCGCTGGATTCGCTCCTACGTGGTGCAGGAACCGGATGGTCGGTTGGGAACCGTCTGCATCTATCAGGGCATCAGCGAACAGGCCATTCGCGAGCACGCCAGCCGTGCCGGGCTGCAAGCTGACGAGGTCACCGAAGTGGTCAACACTGTGGTTGTCCGGGACGACCCTGTGGTGGTGGCGGCGGCCGCTTGACAACTCGCCCCGGAACATGATCGCCGGCGCCCTCGGGTGCCGGCGGCTAGAGCTGTTGCTGCGAGGCTGTTTTGTCACCATGGGCGGAAGAGCCGAAGATGTACCAAGCGACCGCGAGAGCACCAGATGAAGCGAGGAGATGAGGTAAGTAATCGCCCTGCGGCTTAGGCGATCATTTGCGATCCTTCATGGGTCATCGGGCTAGCCAACGAGGAAGTGGACCAGTGCAGAAGATTACGACCTTCTTGATGTTCGATGGCAAAGCCGAAGAGGCGATGCAGTTCTATCAGTCGTTGTTTCCAGACTCGGGAGTGAAGAGCATCGACCGCTACGGCGAGAACGAGGCCGGTGTAAGCGGCTCGGTGCGGTACGCACTATTCACACTTGGCGCCCAGGATTTCATGTGCATAGACAGTCCAGTAAGGCATCAATTCAGTTTTACTCCCGCGATGTCACTGTTCGTGACATGTGATACGCGAGGCGAGATCGAGATCCTCTACGCCAAGCTGTCTGAGGGCGGGCAGATTCTAATGCCTTTGCACGAGTATCCGTTCAGCAAGTGCTATGGGTGGCTAAACGACAGATACGGCGTCTCTTGGCAACTGACGCTGGCCGACAGTTGACCGAATCGCCAAGTCG
>CAZLYT010000171.1:0-7203 GCA_964563515.1 uncultured Candidatus Competibacteraceae bacterium
GTCACCAGGCCTTCCACGCTGGCCAGTCGGAGCACGGCCGGCCCGCTGCCGAGCGCTCGTTGCCGGCTACGGCATTCAGCCAGCTCTCCGTCACCATGAGCATTACCACCCGCGCGAGGCCGGCGGGCGCGCCCAGCAGTCCCAGGTCACGACACCCAGCAGCTAATTCATGGTTTGGGCTCAGGCGCTTTTTGGCCGCAATGGCGTGGCACTCTAGCACTCCGCGCACGGCAACTGCGGCCTGAAGGCGACCGAAGTCGCCACCTTTCCGCCCCTGTCGGCGATTGACCGATGGGGCGGGGGCCGGCTCTCGTTCGAGGGCGAATGTCGGAATTGTGACGGTATTGGGCGGAATCAGGCCGATTTTGACGCTGGTGCCCAACTAGAGTGCACGGCCTGAGGAGGGGTGCAGCGAGCGAGAGCGGCGCCCCACCGCGGAGGAGGAGGGGTCGTGGAGACACTTGCGTTCATTGCCGAGAACATCGGCTTCATCACCAGCAAGACCATTGAGCACATATCGCTGGTCTCGGTGGCCGTGGGCCTCGCGGTGTTGACCGGAGTGCCCATCGGCATCGCAATCACCCAGAATCGCAAAGTCGCCGACGCGGTACTCTACAGCGCGGCCATCATCATGACAGTGCCATCGATCGCGCTGTTCGGTGTGATGATCCCACTGCTGTCGCCGTTCGGCCATGGCATCGGTTATGTGCCCGCCGTCATCGCGGTCCTCCTCTACTCGCAGCTCCCCATCATCCGCAACACCTATACCGCCATCAACAACGTGGACCCGGCTCTGCGCGAGGCCGCCAAAGGCATTGGCATGACCGCCATGCAGCGGCTGGGACGGGTGGAGATTCCGCTCGCCGTGCCGGTGATCATGGCGGGCGTTCGCACCGCTGTGGTCATGAACATCGGGATCATGGCAATTGCCGCCTACATCGGCGCCGGGGGTCTGGGCACGCTGATCAGCCGGGGCATTTCCCAAACCGACTCCCGGCAGCTCATCGCCGGCGCACTGGCGGTGAGCGTCCTCGCCATCGTGGCGGACTACGCCCTGCTCTGGGTGCAGCGGCGTTTGACTCCAGCCGGCCTGCGCGATTGACCGCGCGCCTCGAACACGACAGCAGCTGACGGAGCACGCGGCCATGATCAGGCTCGACAATCTCACCAAGGTCTTCGATACCCCCAACGGCCCCATCACCGCCGCAGACCACATCAACATGGAGGTTCCGGAGGGCGAGATCTGCGTTCTGCTGGGCCCCTCGGGCTGCGGCAAGACCACCACGCTGAAGATGGTGAATCGAATCGTTCCGGCGACCTCGGGGCGGGTCTTCATCGGCGACAAGGACACCTCGGATTACGACACCGTCACCCTGCGCCGGCAGATCGGCTACGTCATTCAACAAATCGGCCTGTTTCCCAACATGACCGTGGAGGAGAACATCGCGGTGGTGCCCAAGCTGCTGGGCTGGGACGCCGATCGCATCAAGAAGCGCGCCCAGAAGATGCTGGAGATGGTGGCGCTGGACCCAGCCATATTCCTCAAGCGCTTTCCCAAGGAGCTTTCCGGCGGCCAGCAGCAACGGGTGGGCGTGGCCCGGGCGCTGGCGGCGGATCCTCCAGTCATGCTGATGGACGAGCCCTTCGGCGCCATCGACCCCATCAACCGGGAGGTCATCCAGGACCAGTTCCTGAAGATGCAAGAGACCCTGGGCAAGACCATCCTGTTCGTCAGCCACGATATCGACGAGGCGGTGAAGATGGGCGACAAGGTGGCCATCTTCCGCGATGGAAAGCTGGAGCAATTCGCCAGCCCCGACGATGTGCTGGCACATCCAGGCAATAATTTCATCGCCGACTTCGTCGGTGGCGATCGCACCCTCAAGCGTTTGCGTTTGGTCAGGGTGGGCGAGGCCATGGACGCAGTTGCGCCTACGGTCAAGGCACAGGACGCCTTGGACAAGGCCAAGTCGCTCATGGACCAGCACGCACTCGAGAGCCTGGTGCTGGTGGGCAGCAACGGTCGCCCGGCTGGTGTGGTCTATGAGTCCGTGGCAGGGGATCGCCGTGGCATCTGCGGTGAGCATCACTCAGGACTGAAAACGACCGTGAACGTGGCGGAAGACCTACGCACCGCGGTGTCGCTGATGTTCACCCACGACGTCACCTGGCTCGCTTGCGTCGACGGCGACGGTAAGTACCAAGGCGTCGTCACCCAGCGCGGCATAACCCATCTGCTGGGGCAGACCTACCGCGACCTGGAGGAGGCAGTGCAATGACCCAGTTGGGCGAGCAGAGCGCCTTCGGTCGCAGCCTGCGATTGCTGCTGTTCATCGGCGTGTTCGCCCTGGGCGCCGTGGTCCAGGGCAGCGGCCTGCTGGAGCAGATCTGGAGCTACTGGGGTGACATCGTCTACTTGTCCGGGCAGCACATCGAGCTGACCCTGATCTCAGGAACGCTGGCCATCTTGACCGGCATTCCCCTGGGCATTTGGCTGAGCCGACCCAGCATGCGGCGCTGGTCCGAAAGCGCTATGCAGGGTCTGAACATCGGCACCACGATACCGACACTGGCGGTGCTAGCGCTCTCCATGAGCTTTCTCGGCATCGGCACCGTCCCGGCCGTATTCGCGCTCTGGGTGGCTTCGCTGCTGCCCATCGTGCGCAACACCTACACCGGCTTGAAGTCGGTGTCGGCGCACCTGAAAGAGGCCGCCCACGGCATGGGTATGCGCCCGCGGGACATCTTGCTGCGGGTGGAGCTGCCCAATGCGTTGTTCGTGATCCTGGCGGGTGTGCGCACCGCGCTGGCCATCAACGTGGGCACGGTGCCACTGGCATTCCTGATCGGCGGTGGTGGACTCGGCGAGCTCATCTTCACGGGTATCGACTTGAACGACACCGGAATGATGTTGGCCGGCGCCATCCCGACCGCTTTGCTGGCGGTGCTGGTGGACTACCTGATCGGGCTCGGCAGCTACTGGTTGGTGCCACGAGGGGTGAATCCCTTGCGCTGAGCTTCCACTGTTTTATTGCCGTCGTCCGCAGCTGGGCGACATGACCCTGACCGGAGGAGATCAGACATGTGCAAGCACTTCCTAAAAACCGTACTCGCGGCCGCCGCCTTGCTGGCCTTGAGCGCTGGTAGTGCCTCGGCCTTGGTGGTGGGAGGCAAGAATTTCACCGAGCAGCAACTGATGGCGGAGATGACCGCCCAGTATCTGCAGGCCAAGGGCTACGACGTCGACAAGAAGTCCGGGATGGGGAGCGCCGTGCTGCGCGAGGCCCAGGAGAATGGCCAGATCGACGTCTACTGGGAGTACACCGGGACCTCGCTGATCACCTACAACAAGATCGATGAACGCATGTCGCCGGAAGAGACTTACCAGAAGGTGAAGGAGCTGGACGCCGAGAAGGGCTTGGTGTGGCTGGAGCCTTCGGAGGCCAACAATACCTATGCGCTGGCGATGCAGGAGAGCCAGGCGGCCGAAATGGGCATCAAGTCCATCAGCGACTTGGCCGATGCAGTGAACGAGGGCAAGGAGCTGACGCTGGCCAGCAACGCCGAGTGGTATGCGCGCCCCGACGGTTTGAAGCCGTTGCAGAAGACCTACGGCTTCGAGTTCGAGCGGGCCGATGTGAAGCGCATGGACAGCGGCCTCACCTATCAGGCTTTGAGGGAGGATCAGGTCGACGTGGCCCTCGTTTTCGCCACCGATGGGCGCATCCCGGCCTTCAACTTCGTCGTGCTCGAGGATGACAAGAAGTACTTTCCGGCATATGCGCTGACGCCGGTGGTGCGCGCGGATGTGCTGGAAGCCAATCCCGAGCTGGCAGATCAGCTCAACTCCCTCTCCGCCAAGTTGGACGACCAGACCATGGCGAACCTCAACGCGCAGGTAGACGTGGAGAAGCAATCCATCGAGGCCGTCGCCGAAAGCTTCCTGAAGGAGCAAGGGTTGATCTGAACGTCCGCGTCGCGGGGCGGCTGCTGGCCGTCCCGCACAGGACCAACGGAGACGGGAAATGGCGAAGCAATCGAAGCTCCAAGTCGCGGTCGTGCAGACCGACTGCACGCTGGGTGACGTCCACGCCAATGCAGAGCGTCACGCGGCATACATCCGCGAAGCGGATGCTGCTGGCGCCGATTTGATTCTTTTTCCCGAGCTATCGCTCACCGGTTATCGACTGGGCGCGGATATGGTGCATGTTGCCATGGACCGCCACGACCCGGTGCTCGGGGAGCTGGCCGCAGTGGCACCGGGCCGAACCGTCGTGCTGGGAATCGTGGAAGAAGGTTATGCGGCTCAGTTCTACAACTCTGCGGTCGCCCTTCGCGGCGGCGAGGTGGTCTTCGTCCACCGCAAGCTCAATCTGCCCACCTACGGCAATCTGGAGGAAGGCAAGCTGTTTGCGGGCGGCCGCTACATAGAGCTCCTGGACCTGGGGGGGCCCTGGCATGCCGGCGTCCTGATCTGTGCCGATTTGTGGAACCCGGCCCTGGTGCATCTGGCCATGGTGCACGGTGCCACCTTGTTGCTGGGCCCGGTGAACTCGGCGGCCGAGGCGGTGGGTGGCGAGTTCTCCAATCCCCACGGCTGGCGGCTCACCGTGGAGTTCTACTCGACGATGTACGGCATGCCCACCTTGTTCGCCAACCGGGTAGGCACCGAGGGCGACGCCCGGTTCTGGGGTGGCTCGCGCATTCTCGGCGCCCACGGCGAGGAGCTGGCGGCAACCGAGGGGGACGAGGAGCGCCTGTTGTTGGCCGAGCTCGATTATGACAGCGTACGCCGCGCGCGCTTCCAGCTGCCGACAGTGCGCGATTCCAACCTGAACCTGGTGCACCGGGAGATCGAGCGCCTGGCGGTGCGGGTCGGTGTCCCAGACATCGTGCGGAGGTCCTGATGCGAGATTTTCTGCTGAACGACGAAGACCGGGCCTTCCGCGCCGCCGTTCGGGACTTCCTACAGCGCGAGCTGGCGCCGCGGGCAGCGTCCATCGAGGATCGCCAGGATTGGCAGGCGGTTACCGAGGTGGTGCAGGCACTGGGTGAGGCGGGCTACCTCAAGCTCATGTTCGCCGATCTCTACCAGGGCCCCTTGTCGGCACCGGGACTGACCCACACCACCATCCTCTCGGAGGAGGCGGCGGCCATCAACTACGCCTTCGAGACCACTATCGCCACTGCTATGAGCTGTGCCTATCCACTTCACCGCTACGCCACCGCGGCGGTAAAGGAGCGCTTCCTGCCCGGTATCGTGGAAGGACGCGAGATCGGCGCCATCGGTGTCACGGAGCCCAACGTGGGGTCCGACAGCGCCGGTATGGAGACCCGCATCGAGCTCGACGAGGCCCGCGACGAGTGGGTCGTCAACGGCTTCAAGCGCTACATCTCCAATGCCTCCGTGGCCGACACCTACATCGTCTACGGCATCAGCGATCCTTCGGTGGCGGCGCAGAAAGGGATGAGCGCCGTGCTGGTGCCAAACGCAACCCCCGGCATGACCTTCCCCCGCACTTATACCTTCATGGGGCGGCGCGGCTGTGTGGTGGGGGAGGTCGAGTTCGAGGATTGCCGGGTGCCCCGGGATCACCTGCTGGGTGAGCTCAACCAGGGCTTTCGCATCATGCTCAGCATGTTCAACTTCGAGCGCATCATTCTCGGCGGCTCCGGCCTCGGTGTCGCCCGCAGCGCCTTCGAGATCGCCTGCGCCCACGCCCAGAAACGAGTCAGCTTCGGCCAGAAGCTTGGCAGCAAGCAGCTGATCTGGGATCGCATCGCGGAGATGAGCTGGCGCATCGATGCCGCCGAGCTCTTGACCTACCGGGCCTCCAAGCTCTACGACGCCGGCGAGCTCAAACCCAAGGAGCTGATGAAGCCGGCCTCCATGGCCAAGCTGGTCTCCACCGAGACCGCGCAGTTCTGCTCCGACCAGACGGTTCAGATCCTGGGTGGCGACGGCCTTACCAAGGAGTTCGGGCGTGCCGAGCAGATCTACCGCGACGCCCGGGCGTTGCCCATCGTGGGTGGCACCAACGAGATGGTGAAGTATCTGATTGCCAGCGTCGACCTCCCCGAGCTGAAGCCGAATCTCTAGCAGCCGCAATCGGCAAATCCCGAACGGACGGATGCCGTGCCATGAACATTGCCTCGATTCTCATCCACGCGGTAGAGCGTTACCCCAACCACGAGGCGTTGGTCTTTCTCGGCCGGCGCTGGACCTATGAGGCCTGGAATGCCCGCATCAACCGCTTTGCCCAGGCGTTGGCCGAGCTCGGTGTGCGTCCCTTCGATCGGGTGGCGCTGTACCTGAGCACCAACGAGGCCTCGGTCACCACCTACTTCGCTTGCCAGAAGCTGGGCGCGGTTGCGGTTCCCATGAACTTCCGCCTGTCGCCTGGCGAGGTGGGCCACATCCTGGGCGACTCCGGCGCTCGGGTGCTGGTCTACAGCGGCGGCCTGGCGGAGAACGTGCGGCGGGTCGCAGGCGAGGTGCGCAGCGTCCATGATCATGTCTGCGTTGGTGCCGACGCCGAGCCGGCGGATGCCAAGCATCACGATTTCGAGACCTTGGCGGAGGCGGGCGACGGCGAACGTGAGCCCCGCTACAACTCGGCGCCGGATCATCTTTCGGCACTGGTGTACACGTCTGGAACTACCGGTCGGGCCAAAGGCGTGATGCACAGTCATGCCAACGACTTGGCCATCGCCATGAACTGCGTCATGGAGTACAGCCTGACCCACACCGATCAGGCGCTGCACATCGCACCGCTCTATCACGTCGGCAGCATGCAGGCCTTCTTCCTGCCGCTCATGCTTGTTGGCGGCACCAACGTGGTGGAGGGGCGCTACGAGGCGCTGAAGACCATCCAGGCCGAGCGCATCACAACCTTGTTTGCGGTGCCGACCCAGATTCAGGAGATGCTCTTCCACCCTCGATTCCGGGAGTTCGACGTCTCCACCTTGCGCATGATCACTACCGGCGGTGCTGCCATGTCCTCGGCCACCATGGAGCGGGTGCTGAGCGAGTTCTGCACCAACCTGTTCAACGGCTACGGCATGACCGAGGCCAGCTTGACCTTGCTGCTGCATCCCCGAGACGCTTGGCCAGGCTCGGCTCCTGTGGCAAATCGACGTTGATCAGCGAGGTCAAGGTCGCCGTCAACGATCCCGGACGTGACGTCAAGCCCGGCGAGCCGG
>CAZLYT010000172.1:0-3373 GCA_964563515.1 uncultured Candidatus Competibacteraceae bacterium
ATGATGTTGGACCGCGGCCTCGGGCACGAGGTGCTGCACGCATCCCGATCTGGGGCGGTGGCGCTGGCGGCAAGGCTGTGGGATGGACGCATCACGGCGGTTTGAGGGCCGCTATTTCCCTTCTGCTCGACGGTGCTATATGGGCCCCTGTGAGCCGCGCAATCACGCCGTGGCGTCGCAGGAGATCACCCAAATGTTCAAGGACAACTTCGGGCTCCCGACAATCTTGTGCGTGGTTGCGGGAGTCTGCCCTCTGTCAAGCAGTTACGCGACGGAGCAGGACCAAATCGAGCGCGGGCGCTATCTGGTCTCGATCATGGACTGCACCGGCTGCCACACCCGCGGTGCCCTGGCAGGTCAGCCGGATCCCAAGGGGTTTCTGGCCGGCTCTGATATCGGTTTCGGTGGACCACCACCCGCCGGCGCTGTCACCGATCCGGTGGTCTACCCTCCGAACCTGACACCGGACCCGGAAACGGGCCTGGGAAGCTGGAGTGACGACGAGATCCTGGCGGCGGTCCGGGCTGGCCGCGGCAAGAATGGGCGGCCGCTGCTTGCCATCATGCCCTGGCCGGCCTACGCCAACTTGAGCGAGGAGGACGGTCGGGCCCTGGTCGCCTACTTGCGTGCCATTCCCACAGTGATGCATCGGGTGCCGACTCCGGTGGCACCGGGAGAGAGTGCAGTGAGCCCTTATCTCACCATGGTCGTCCCCAGCAAGGGCTGAGTGACCCGACTCTGATCGCGGCGAGCCTGCCCCGCCGTGATCAGAAACGCCCGGCCCGATAGTCTTCCAGGGCCTGGTGTATTTCCACCTCCGGTATTCATGACGAAAGGCGCGCCGGAACCAATTTGTCACGCGCCGGCAGACTCCCCCCACAGCAGGCCATCCTCCTGCTCCGGCAGGGGACACGACACGACCCGAGATTGGAGTGATCAGGCCCGACCGTCGAGTTCTCATCGACTTCAATCACGGCGACTGCTTCAAGCGCGTGGTCGAGCCGTCGCCGGTGCTCGCGGTGACGGTCGCCACATCAGATGCGCCCCACGCGCAAGGTCAACACCCAACGCACCTCCAGGGGCGTTGCCGGATTGCCCCATGCCCTGGCCAGCTCGTCTGCCACCGCCGCTACCGGATCGTGGCCGGTCTCGCGCCGGCAGGCAGCAGTGGCGGACCAGGTTCGCAAGTAACCGATCAGGCGCGTGTAGTCCCAGTGAGCGGACATGGAAAAAGGCGGCGCCGGCAGCTGCTCGAATGGAAAGGGCAGGTTGGCGTAGCGCTCCTCCACATGCCGCCGCTCTGGCGGCCACCAGCGCCCCAAATCGCGGTAGAGTCGGCCTATGATGGCGTCCACGGCGGCGCTGACCTCCAGCAGGTCGTAGCTCCAGGCTGCCACCACGCCACCCCGGCGCAATACGCGCCGCACCTGGGCATAGAAGCTGTCACCGGCGAACCAGTGCAAGGCTTGGGCGACTGCCACCAGATCACAGCTGCCATCTGCCAGGGGAGGTGCGTGGGCCGAGGCGGCAACGTAGCAGACGTTGGGTCGCGGCTCGGCCGAGGCCACCTGTCGTGGGCTAAGATCGGTTGCCACTACTTTTCCGAACCGTTCCGCCAGCGGCAGCGTCGCCTGGCCCGAGCCACATCCACAATCCCACGCCAGCTTGCGCCCATGCGTTGCGGCCGCGAGGTAGTCAAACAGCGCCGTGGGATAGCCCGGGCGATGGGCTTTATAGCCAGCGGACTGGGTGGAGAAATGATCAGGCTGACGCGCCACCTATGCTCACCTCGGCGTAGAGATTGGCCGCCACAAAGCGGCCGGCGACAACTCGGTCCCCAAGAAAGCGAACACGGTTCGCCTGCTGGCCACGGGCGGCCGGGCGACGCCCCATCTTAGCTCTGGCCGGTGCTCGCCGACTTCGCCCGACACGCCGGCGCGAGCAAGAGAGTTGACGGAGACGCTCGCTTGCTAGCTATCTATAGGCAGGAGCTTTGCATGGGCGCGGCCGCAGCGCCACGCCGCGGTTGCCTGGGAGTGCATGGGATGGGTATTTAAATGGCCGACTGGCACTGGCTCGTTCTGGGGATGTTGATGATGCTGGCGGAGATCGCCGTGCCGAGCTTCACCATCTTCTGGTTCGGTCTGGGAGCGATGGTCGTGGCGGGTCTGCTATGGATGGTGCCCGAGCTCGGTCTCACCGGCCAACTGTTGGTCTGGGCGATCTCCTCCATTAGCTTCACTGTGCTCTGGTTCAAGCTGATACGGCCCCTGATGGTGGATAGGACCAAAGCCGGCATCGCGCTGGAAGCAGTGCGGGGCGAGGTGGGCCATGTCATTCGGGCACCCGTCGACGACCAGCGCGGCGTCGTTCGCTTCACCACGCCGCTGCTCGGGGACGACGAATGGTCCTTCATCTGTGACCAGCCGGTCGGTATCGGCGACCGGGTGATGGTCAAGGACGTCTCCGGCAACACCCTCATCGTAACCCGCAGTCAGGCAGCGACCTGACCAAAAAATCAGCCGCCTCTGCGCGGCTTCCAAGGAGTAGCGTCAGTGGCAGATTCCCAGCTCATCGTGGTCGGCGTATTCGTCTTCGCGGTGATCGTCACCATATCCCTGGGGGTTAGAATCGTCCCTCAGGGTATGAAGTATGTTGTCCAAAGGCTTGGAAAATATAGCCGTACACTTGGTCCAGGATTGAACGTGATCGTCCCCTACGTCGACACCGTGGCGCACAAGGTCACCACCAAGGATATCGTGCTCGACGTGCCCTCGCAGGAGGTCATAAGCCGGGACAACGCCGTGCTGAAAGCCAATGCCGTGGCCTACATCAACATCGTGTCGCCGGAGAAAGCCGTCTACGGGGTCGAGGACTACAACATTGCCATCCAGAACTTGGTGCAGACCTCACTTCGCGCCATCGTGGGTGCCATGGATCTGGACGATGCCCTGTCCTCCCGCGACCAGATCAAAGCCAGTCTGAAGAACGCCATCTCCGATGATATTTCGGACTGGGGCATTACCCTGAAGACGGTGGAAATCCAGGACATCAACCCGTCCGAGACCATGCAGCGCGCCATGGAGGAACAGGCCGCCGCCGAACGCCAGCGCCGGGCGACCGTCACCCGAGCCGATGGCGAGAAGACCGCCGCCATTCTCGAGGCCGAGGGCCGCTTGGAAGCCTCTCGCCGCGACGCCGAGGCAACGGTGGTGCTGGCCGAGGCCAACCAAGCCGCCATCAGCATGGTCACCGAGGCCATTCAGGGCAACGAGCTGCCGGTGATGTTTCTGCTGGGCGAGCGCTACGTGGAAGCTTTGAAGGATCTCTCCGCCTCCGGCAACAGCAAGTTCCTGGTGTTGCCCGCGGAGCT
>CAZLYT010000173.1:0-2435 GCA_964563515.1 uncultured Candidatus Competibacteraceae bacterium
CTGATCGAGGTTGCCGTGGGTGTAGAGGTAGCTGAAGGCGCTTTCCGGCAACGCCAGACTCGATCTCACGGCGTCGGCACCTTGCGCGGCGATCTGGGTCGAGGTGCTTTCCAGCATGAACACCGTGCCGAGAAAACCGACTGGGTTTTTGCGCGCGATGTAGTCGTAGTTGTAGGCGACCATCAGCTCGGTGGCGAGATGGGGTTTGCAGGTGCGCGCCCGTTGGCTGTCACCGCCGGCGGCCGCAATGTCTTTCAGTATCCACTCCTCGTGGCCGAGCTCTTCCTTGATGTATTCGGCAATGGCCGGGCGCATCCAAGCCTTGTCATCGGACAGGCGCGAACCCATTGCCATCAGCAACGGTACCGTGTGCCGGACGTGATGGTAGGCCTGGGTCAGGTAGTCCACGTAGGTGTCCACCTCGATTGCGCCGCGCAAAGCATCGCGAAGCTGGTCAACGCAGTACAGCGACTGGCGTTGCACCTCGGTGGTGGCCACTAGACGGTCGAAGAAATCCATCGCTGGTCTCCCGATTTATATGCGGCGTGATAGCGGTCCAGAATGGCGGTCCGACGGGGTCGGCCGGTGCCGGTGAGGGTGCCGCTCTCGAGGGTGAACGGGGGTACGGTGCGAAGGTCGCTGATTTTGGCGTAGTCGGGCAGCACGGCGTTGGCTCGACGAACGGACGCTGCGATCTCTTGGTGTTGCGCCGGCGACACGATCAGCGCGCTGAGTGACGGTTGTCCGTCGCCGTACACCAACGCCTGGGTGATGGCGGGCTGCGCCAGCAGCGCTGCCTCCACCCATTCGGGGGAGACGTTGCGGCCGTAGGAGGTGATCAGCAGGTTCCTCTTGCGGCCGCTGATAGACAGCGCCCCGTTGCAATCCAGGGAGCCCAGATCGCCGGTGGCCAGCTCTCCGGGCCAGCGCTCGCCCACATAGCCCAGGAAGCCGGGATTGTCGATCATGACCTCGCCATCCCGAATGTGGGCTCGGAGGTGGGGCAGCACGCGACCGACCGTGCCTGGGTGATCGGCATCTGGAGTATTCAGTGATGCCACCGAGGCGCACTCGGACAGACCATAGCCCTCGAATACCGGCAGCCCCAGCCGCCGTGCCTGGCGCAGCAACGCCGGATCCACCCGGGCGCCGCCGACGGCAATGAAGCGGATCTCGGGCAGGGCGACCCAGGCCGCCATGACCTGGGCCATCAGCGTGCGCAACAGCTCCGGCACCAGGATGACGGAGCTCGCCCGCGACGCAGCCAGCACCGCGTAAAGGTTGCAGTAGCGGTCGCCGAAGACCTGCAGCCGGTTCAGCTCGACGGTGCTGCCGGCCATCAGGGCGGCATAGACCCCGGCGACGTTTTCCAGCAGCACGGCCAGGGGAAGTGTGCAGGCGTGAACTTCGACCAGCTCCGTGCCAAGCACCTGGACGAGGCTGGCCGCGACCCGGCCCATCGCCGCCTGCGGCAAGCAGACGCCCTTCGGCGTGCCTGTGGTGCCGGAGGTGAAGGTGATCTTGTTTGTGCCGGGTGGCAATGCCACTGGTGGGAACGCGAGGCGTTGCAGCCCATGTTCATCGATCAAGACCGAGCAACCTGCCATCCGCAGCGCGTGCTCGGTCTGGGTCCGGCTGAAGAAGGGCGGGATCGGAACCAGCGTAGTGCCCGATGCCAGGGCCGCCAGGTCCCAGAGCACCCAGTCGACACAGTTGTCCATGGCCAAGGCAGCACAGTCGACGCCGTTCAGGCGCGCCGCCTTCTGTCGAATGTGGTGGCCCAGATCGGCGTAGCGAATCGCCTGTTGCGCATCTCGCAGGGCAATGCGGCCCGCTTTCTGGCCGGCGCCCAACAGCTCCAGC
Source organism: uncultured Candidatus Competibacteraceae bacterium (assembly GCA_964563515.1). GTDB lineage: Bacteria > Pseudomonadota > Gammaproteobacteria > Competibacterales > JAHEDQ01 > CAZLYT01. The sequence continues at coordinate 1,864 of CAZLYT010000173.1, forward strand.
AGCTTCACGTCGCAGCCTGCGCCGGATAGTGCAAGCGTGGAAACAGTCGCGGCCGGGATTCCCGGTAGTCTGCGCCCAATCGGCGCTGCAATCGGCGCAGGCCGGGCTCGATGGAGCCCGCCAGGACCGATGGTTGGGCCTCATAGTAACGGCCCCAGTCCTCGTCGGCTGATTGCAGCGACAGAGGTGCGGCGCAGGCCAGCTTCCTCGGCTGAAGCCCCAGTTGCACCAAGCGCTGCTCGAGCGTGCCGGTACCGGTGGCCACCGCCCAGGTAAAGCCTTTGTGGTGCAGGTAGGCCGCCAGGGCGACATAGAGAAACAGCGAGGTGCCGCCACCCGCGGATGCCAGATTGCCAATCTCGACGATATGGCTGCGTGGCACCTCCAGCAGACTCTCGACTGGCTGCTCCAGGTAGCGTTCCAGGTACAAGGCCTGCTCGGCTGCCGGTCGAAAACCCAGGGCTGCCAAAAGCTTGCCGTCGCGGTCCCGAATACTCATCAGGACCGGATACTGCACCCGGATGCGGGCGCCATAAGCTCGGGCATAGACTTCGGTGATGAAGCGCTCGACC
>CAZLYT010000174.1:0-2037 GCA_964563515.1 uncultured Candidatus Competibacteraceae bacterium
ATCGAGGCGTCCATCGTGAGAAACGTGCTCAAGGCGATTCCGCCTGCTGCCGTGACTGCGCCACCGAGCGCAAAGGAGAACGCCGACATTCGCGGCACGTCGATCGCAACAAGTCCGGCGGCCGCGGGATCCGCCGCGACCGCGCGAATCGCCATGCCGGTGCGCGTGCCGTGAATGCCCCAGTAGAGCAGGCCGCAGATTACAGCGGCGACCAAGCTTGCAACCACCCGGTTCAATCCGAATGGGCTGCCGAAGATGAAATACGGCTCAGCGAGGTAGGAATAAGTGAAGTATCCGCCTCCGAAGACCATCAGCATGATGCCCACGAACGCGAAGCTCATGCCGAAGGTCGCTAGGATCGTGTCGACCTCCAACCTCCCGCGGTTCTTGGCCCGGCGCACCAGCGGCCGCAGCAGATAGCGGTAGATGAGCCAGTTGAGCAGGAACGCGCCGGGCACCACGAATACCGCTGATGCATACGGACTGAGCGTTTGCGCGCTAAATACCCAGAAGGCGCCAAACGCGCCGGCGACCAGCATTTCGCCGTTGGCGAGGTTCATGATGCGCGCTACACCGTACTGGAGGGTGAGACCCATCGCAATGAGCGAGTAGGTCGCACCGAGCAGGAGGCCGGTGATCAGGATGTCCATCGGCGCTCCAGAAAAAAATACCCCGGTGTCTGCATCTCACACCGGGGTATCGGGTTGCGGAAATGAAACCCGATCTACCAACCGGTCTTGGTGATCACCGGCTTGGCGCCGGGCAGGCCAGTCGAGGCGACGCCGTAGAACACGCCGTTCTGCCATTGTCCGACGGTCCAAAACTTATCGATCGACTGGTTGACGAACTTCCACGGTCCCATGACGGTGTGGAATGTGCCCTTTCTGATGTGCTCCGTCACCGCCATTCGGTCAGTGCCGACCGCTTCGATCGCCTGCTCCAGCACCTGCAGCGTCGCGTACGTGACCGCGCTCGCCCAGTAGTCGGCCTGCTTGCCAGTCACTTTCTTATGCGCAGCGAAATATGCCTGCATTTCCGGCGTGTCGGGGTTGACCCCGCCTGCGCCGAGATGGCCGTTCACCGAGCTTCCGAACTTGCCGCCGTAGGCCGGGAATGCGGTCGCCACCGCCGTGTAGTAGGCCTTCACTTCGAGCCCCTCGATCTTCGACTGCTCGGTGAGCGCAAAGGTGTCGGGGGGGTAGGACCAAGCGACGAACGCATCGGGGTTGGAGGCTTTTGCCCCCTTTACGATCGGCGACAGGTCCTGCGTGCCCAGCGGATACGATCGATCATAGATGATCTGGAAGCCGGCCTTCTTGAAGATCGGCCGTGCCGCCTCCGCCAGTTCGATGCCGAACGCGTCGGCGACGTTGACCATTGCAACCTTGTTCCCGATTTTCCTTTCCTTCCGAAGCTTGGCGAGGATCTCCGCTACCGAATCTGCGAGCGCGGTAGTCGACCCAAGGGCGAAGAAGATGCTCGGGTACCTTGCGGTCAGCTCGGGGATCTTGTCGGTGATCGATGTGGCGGTGATTTGCGGATAGCCATGCTTGGCGAAGATCGGCGCCGCCGCAACATTCAGCCCTGTGCTATATGGCGCGACGATGAAATCGACCTTGTCCTGGGTGGCTAGCCGCTCCACCGCTTTGATGGTCTCGCCGGGATTGGTGCGATCGTCGTATTCGACGATCTCGATCTTGCGCCGTGAACCGTCCTTCAACTTCAGGCCGCCTCGCTCGTTAACTTGGTGCGCCCAGAGCTGAATGTTGGGCCAATGAGTAATGGCTGCGCCGGCGGCCAGTGGGCCCGTCTTCGGTGCGACTGCGCCAATCCTGATCGAATCGGCGCTTAATGCCATATTGATAGATAAAATGCTGACGGCCGCAGCTGCGGCCAGCCTTAAGACTCCTCTGCGTCTCACGGGTCCTCCTCCTGGTTTCTCCGGCCCGCGAAGGGCTCGCTCGCGGCGGAGCGAAAGACTGTACGTATTTACCTATTCGCTTGTCAACATAGCGAAAATCGCAGACCTCCGACGCC
>CAZLYT010000175.1:0-13463 GCA_964563515.1 uncultured Candidatus Competibacteraceae bacterium
CGCTGACGAGAACATGAGCGACGACTTGCGCAACTGGATCTGGAAGGGGCACTACCTGGGCGGCGGCACCGCGGACGTCATGATGCACGTTCCCTTCGACCCGGACTTCGCTCAGGAGAACGACCAAGTAGTTTTGTTCGCTCCCTATCTGCGCGAGCAGATGGCGCTGGTTTTCGACCAGCGGGTGCTGGCGGACGCTATCGATCCCACGGCACTGGCGCAGCATCGGGTAGGGGTCGAGGTGGACTCGGTGGCCGACTACTACGTCAGCGGAGCCTACGGGGGGCTGTTGCGCGCAGCTGCACGGCGCTTTGCCACCAATCAGGCGGCCTTCGGGGCGCTCAACCGCGGCGAGCTGGAGGCGGTGCTGGCGCCGCGAGCTCAGGGCGAAGCACACTTGAAGGCTCATCCCCAGGAGCGCTTGCGTCTCAGCCTTTACAATTTGCGCGGGATGCTGCGTAGCTACTGGGACGTTGGGCTGGCAGTGCGCGCTGGTGAGGACCTGCTTCGCACCGAGCTGGAGAATGCACTCGTGGCGCTGCGTACGGACGGCAGCCTAGAACGTCTGATGGCGGCTTATGGCGTCAGCTACGTGGTACCGCCGCTGCTATCCGCCGACAGTGGGAGCTGAGCCCCTGCCGCTCGCCGCCGCGACGGAATGCTGCGAGGCACCTCGTTACCTGGACACGGCCATACCGGATCGGACCTGGTCTTCCTGGACCCACGACTCGGGCGTGCTGTTCGCGGGCGATCTGGTGTTCCACCAGCGCGCAGCCGCCGCACCCGGATCGCTTGCTGAAGCCGCTTGCGGAGCTGCCCGACGAGCACCACCGCTTCGTGCCCCATCTGTATCCGGAGCAGGAGTCGGGGGCGGTGCCGCCGCTGGGGCATGCCCCGCCCCCGTCGGTGCTGGCACCGGCGCCGGCACTACGCTTGCCGCCGAAGCCGACTCGGAGGCACCATTAAGGGTCGCACCGACGCCAGCAGCCGAACAGTGAGCGCCATGAGCGAACAAGTCATCCATGCCGAGCCCAGCTGCCGGGATGACTATGACCCCACCTCCCTGTCGGTGGCACAGGCGCTGCGGCACATCGACGACGAGATCGCAGTGGTTCAAGGACGCGAGCAGGTGGCGCTCAGATCCTCCCTGGGGCGGGTGCTGGCGCAGACCATTCACTCCCCCATCGACGTACCCGCCCACACCAACTCGGCCATGGACGGTTACGCGGTGCGCGGACGGGATCTCCCCGAGTCGGGCGAGGCGGTATTGCGCCTGTTGGGATCGTCCTTCGCGGGACGACCGTTCAGTGGAGAGGTCGGTCCCGGCGAATGCGTGAGGATCATGACCGGCGGGGTAATGCCAGCGGGTACGGATACCGTGGTGATGCAGGAGCACGCCCGGGTCGGAGGGGACGCGATCAGGGTCGGCACCGGCTACAAGGCCGGTGAGAACGTGCGCGGGGCGGGTGAGGATCTGGCCCGTGGCGAAATGGTGGTCGAGGCCGGCACCCGCCTCACGCCCGCCGAGCTAGGGGTGCTGGCGTCCCTGGGCGTGCCGGAAGTCACCGTTCACCGCAGACCCCGGGTGGCGTTCTTCTCCACCGGCGACGAGCTGCGCTCGGTGGGCGAGACGCTAGAGGCCGGCGAGATTTACGACAGCAATCGCTACACCCTCTACGGGATGCTGCAGCGCCTGGGTGTCGATTTGATCGACATGGGCGTGGTACGCGACCAGCGCGAAGCGCTCCTGACCGCGTTTCGCGAGGCCGGTGCCCAGGCCGACGCCCTGATCACCTCGGGCGGAGTGTCAGTGGGCGAGGCCGACTTCGTCAAGGACACACTGGCGGAGGTGGGGCAGGTGAGCTTCTGGAAGATCGCCATGAAACCGGGGCGCCCGCTCGCCTTCGGTCGCGTTGGCAACGCCTTGTTCTTCGGCCTACCCGGTAATCCGGTTTCGGTGATGGTGACCTTCTACCAGTTCGTGCAGCCGGCCCTGCGGCGCCTGATGGGTGAACGTGAATCCGTGCCGGTCCTGATCCCGGCCCGCGCCCGCTGTCGTCTGCGCAAGCGGCGTGGCCGCACCGAATTTCAGCGCGGGGTGCTATCGCGAGACGAGCAGGGGGAGCTCTGTGTCCACAGCACCGGGGAGCAGGGTTCCGGAATCCTGAGCTCTGTGAGTCGGGCCAACTGTTTCATCGTGCTGTCGGAAGACAGCAGTGGTGTTGAGGCGGGCGCGCAGGTCCAGGTACAACCCTTCTTCGGGCTGGTGTAGGCACATGCTCCGGCCCAGTGACACAAACTGTATCGGGAACATCGGTATAGCAGCGCCATTCGGTGTCCGGACGTCCACAGCCCGAGGCAGCTGTACTATGCTGGGAGCGTCGCCGGAACCCATACCAACGCTCCGCTGCCGCTGGAAGCGAGCTCGGCCGAATGGCCCCCACCAAAGAGCCGGCCAACAACGCTGCGCCAGCGCGATGGGCCCCGCACGAGCCGTCGCGAAATCGAGGCGCAGAGGAGGATGAGCCAAGCATGCTAGAGCAGCACGCCCAGGGCAGGCGGCGGGCGGCGACGCCAGCTCGCCTTGTCGACCGTTTCGGTCGCCACGTCGACTACGTTCGCATCTCGGTCACCGATCGCTGCGACTTCCGCTGTGTGTACTGCATGGCTGAAGAGATGACCTTCCTACCGCGGGCCCGCATCCTCACCCTGGAAGAGCTGGCCCAGGTGGCGCGAGCCTTCATCGAGCTGGGGGTCCGGAAGATCCGCCTCACCGGCGGCGAGCCCCTGGTCCGCCGCAACGTGCTCGAGCTGTTCCAGCAGATCGGAGACCTCGACGGGCTGCGGGAGCTGGTGCTGACCACCAATGGCTCCCAGCTGCCCCGGTATGCCAGGGCATTACGAGAGGCGGGGGTGCGCCGTATCAATGTGAGCCTCGACAGCCTTCAGCCGGAGCGCTTTCGGCGCATCACGCGGATCGGCGAGCTGGAGCAGGTCATGGCCGGGCTGGCTGCCGCCGAGGGTGCCGGCTTCGAGCGCATCAAGCTGAACGCGGTCATTCTGAAGAATCGCAATCACGATGAGGTCGTGGACCTGGTGCGGTTCAGCATCGCGCGGGGCTTCGACATTTCCTTCATCGAGGAAATGCCCCTCGGCACCATCGGTGATCACGATCGAGCCGAGGCCTATTACTCCAGCGACCAGATTCGCGCAGACCTGGCGCAGCATTTCGAGCTGGTGCCCACCACCGAGTCAACCGGTGGACCCTCGCGCTACTGGCGTATCCCAGGGGTGTCGACCCGGGTCGGCTTCATCTCTCCCCACAGCCACAACTTTTGCGCAAGCTGCAATCGGGTGCGCGTGACGGTGGAAGGCCGGCTGTTGCTGTGCCTGGGCCAGGAGCACTCGGTGGATTTGCGGCAGGTACTGCGTGCACATCCGGGAGATCTGGAGCGGTTGAAAGCCGCCATCGTCACGGCGATGGACATCAAGCCCAAGGGCCACGACTTCAAGTTGCAAGGACAGCCGGTGATCTTCCGGCACATGAACGTCACCGGCGGCTGAGTGGCTACAAAGTCGAGCTACCAGCGGCGGGGCGAGGGCCAATCAAGCGATAGCAGTCGTTTGAGGAGATAACTACTCATGCAGAAATCCCTATACATCGACCCCCAGAAATGTACCGGCTGCCTCCAGTGCGAGATGGCATGCTCGTATGTGAACGAGGGGGCCTTCAATCCCGCGAAGTCCCGGATCAAGGTGTTCACCTTCCATGAGCAGGGTCTGTTCGCGCCCTACACCTGCACCCAGTGCGCCGAGGCTTGGTGTCTGCACGCCTGTCCGGTAGAGGCCATCGTGATCAACAAGGCCACCGGGGCGAAGGAGGTCATGGAGGACGTCTGCGTCGGCTGCAAGGTGTGCACGATCGCCTGCCCCTTCGGCACCGTGAACTACAACCAGGACACGGGCAAGGTGATCAAATGCGATCTTTGTGGCGGCGACCCCGAGTGCGCCAAGGCTTGTCCCACCGCGGCCATCACCTACATCGATGCCGATTGGACCGGTCTCGACAGGATGCGCAACTGGGCCGCCAAGGCCAGCGCGGGCCAGAGCCCGGCCTGAGACGACCCGATCAGCAGCTAGCGATAGGAGGAGAGTCATCATGGCATGGACTCGCAATGTTCTGCGCGTGAATCTAACCGAGGGCACCTGCACCAAGGAGCCCCTGAATATGGACTGGGCGAAGAACTATCTCGGGCAGCGGGGTCTTGCCACGCGCTATCTGGTAGAGGAAGTCGACCCCAAGGTGGAGGCGCTTTCGCCCGCCAACAAGATTATCTACGCCACGGGCCCCCTCACCGGCACCATGGCCTCCACGGGCGGGCGTTACTCGGTGGTCACCAAGAGCCCGCTGACCAACTGCGTGGCCTGCTCGAACTCCGGTGGCTTCATCGGTGCCGAAATCAAGCATGCCGGCTGGGACATGATTATCGTAGAGGGCAAGTCGGCGAAACCCGTATACCTGTACATTGAAAACGACAAAGCCGAGCTGAGAGACGCCGACTTCATCTGGGGCAAGTCGGTGTGGGAAGCCGACGAGCTGCTGCACAAGAAGCATCAGGACCCCTTGCTCCGTATCGGGATCATCGGCCAATCCGGCGAGAACGGCTGCCTGTACTCCGGCGTCATAAACGACCTTCACCGTGCCGCCGGACGCTCGGGGGTGGGCACAGTGATGGGCTCCAAGAACCTCAAGGCGCTGGCGATTCGAGGCACCAAGGGCGTTCGCAACATCAAGGATCCCATGCGCTTCATGCAGGCGGTGAACGCCGGCAAGAAAGTGCTGGCGGACAACGCGGTCACTGGTCAGGGGCTGCCCACCTACGGCACCCAGGTGCTGATGAACGTGATCAACGAAGTCGGCGCCTTGCCCACCCGCAACTTTCGCGAAGTGCAGTTCGAAGGCGCCAGCAAGATCTCCGGCGAAGCCATGCACGAGAAGCGGGCCAGCGACGGCAAGGCCAACCTGGTCCGCAACGCCGCCTGCTTTGCTTGCACCATCGCTTGCGGGCGCATCTCGCAGATCGACAAAGAGCACTTCTCGGTCAAGAACAGTCCCAAGTACTGGGGTTCCTCCGGCGGGCTCGAGTTTGAGGCGGCATGGGCGCTGGGCTCCGATACCGGTGTGGACGACTTGGAGGCCCTCACCTACGTCAACTACGTCTGCAACGAGCAGGGGATCGACCCGATCTCCTTCGGCTCCACCGTGGCCGCGGCCATGGAGCTGTACGAGACTGGGGTCATCGATAACCGGGAAACCGGTGGCATCGAGCTCAAGTTCGGCAGCGCCGAGGCCTTGTGCAAGGCCGTCGATCTCACCGGCAGAATGGAGGGATTCGGTGCGGTGCTGGGCCTGGGGTCGAAGCGCATGTGCGAGAAGTACGGCCACCCGGAGCTGTCGATGACGGTGAAGGGGCAGGAGTTCCCGGCCTACGACCCGCGGGGGATCCAGGGCATGGGCTTGACCTATGCCACCAGCAACCGTGGCGCCTGCCATCTGCGCAGCTACACCGTCTCCTCGGAGATCCTCGGCATTCCCGAAAAGACCGATCCGTTGACGACCGACGGCAAGCCCGAGCTGGTGAAGGCATTCCAGGATGCCACCGCGGCGGTAGATTCCTCGGGTCTGTGCGTGTTCACCACCTTCGCCTGGACACTGGAGGATATCGCGCCCCAGATCGACGCCGCCTGCGAGGGTGATTGGAGCTCCGAGAGGCTGATGGAGACCGGTGAGCGGATCTGGAACATGGAGCGTGACTTCAACATGAAGGCGGGCATCACCGCCGCCGACGACAACCTGCCGCCACGGATGGTTGGCGAGGGCGCCAAGACCGGACCGGCCAAGGGTAAGGTGGTGGGTCTGGCGGAGATGCTACCGGAGTACTACCGCATTCGCGGTTGGACTCCGAATGGGGAGATCAGCGCTGAAACCAGGTCTCGGCTCGGACTCTGAGCCAGGCTGGTGCGGTAACCAACAGCGGCATGGGATTGGGGCGCCCACTTCGGGCGCCCCGGATTGCTCGCTGATGGCCATCCGAGGTGGCAGGCCGATCCTTCGAGGCTGCCTTTGAGTCAGCGGTCCACTGCCCACAGTGGCCCAGCCAGGGAGCGCAACATGCAGTACGTGGTCGTGGGCGCGGGTCCGGCCGGCGTGATAGCCGCCGAGACTCTGCGCAAGACTGACCCTGATAGCCAGGTCACCCTCATTGGTGACGAGCCCGAGCCGCCGTACTCGCGGATGGCAATTCCCTACTACCTGGTGGAGAAGGTGGGCGAGGCCGGCACCTATCTGCGCAAATCCGATAGCCACTACCAGGATCTGGGCATCTCGGTGCGGGAAGATCGGGTAGAGCGCATCGACCCAGAGGCTCGGGAGCTCACACTGCGCTCCGGCGACAAACTCAGCTACGACGAGCTGCTGATCGCCACCGGCTCGCGTGCCATCCGCCCGCCGATCCCCGGTATCGACTCCCCGGGTGTCCACACCTGCTGGACCCTGGACGATGCGCGCCACATCCTCGATCTCGCCAAACCCGAGGCCAAGGTGTTGCTGATTGGTGCGGGGTTCATCGGCTGCATCGTCCTGGAGTCTCTGGCCCTGCGGGGCGTTGACCTGACGGTCGTGGAGACGGGCGATCGCATGGTGCCTCGGATGATGGACCCGGTGGCGGGCGGTTTGCTCAAATCGTGGTGCGAGCGCAAGGGCGTGAAGGTCCACACGTCCACCAGCGTCACTGCCATCGACCGCCGCGGCAACGAATCGGAGACCTCGTCGAAGGGTGCTGGCGGGGGCATCATGGCCTTCTTCACCCGGTTGACGGGGGGTGGCGAGAAGCCAGCAGCACCACCTGCCAGGGCCGCGGCCCACGCGCTACGGGTCAGCCTCAGCAACGGTGAGCAGCTGGAGGCAGACCTGGTGATCTCCGCAGCCGGCGTCAAGCCCAACCTGGAGCTGCTGGAGGGAACTGGCGTCGACACCGACTCCGGTATCCTGGTGGACGAGCATTTTTGCAGCAACGTTGCACACATCTATGCGGCCGGCGACGTGGCACAGGGACGCGACTTCTCCACCGGCGGCTTCGAGGTGCACGCGATTCAACCCACGGCATCGGAGCACGGCCGCATAGCGGCACTGAACATGTCCGGCCACGAAACCCGCTATCAGGGCAGCCTCAACATGAACGTGCTGGATACCCTGGGGCTGATCTCGAGCTCCTTCGGCCTGTGGATGGGTGTCGAGGACGGTGAAAAAGCGGAGCTGTGCGATCCGGAGAACTTTCGCTACATCGCCCTACAGTTCAAGGACGACAAGCTCGTTGGCGCCCAGAGCCTGGGCCTCACCCAACACGTGGGCGTGCTACGCGGGCTGATTCAGGGCGAAACGCCCTTGGGCGAATGGAAGCAGAAGCTGCAACAGGATCCGACTCGAGTCATGGAGGCCTACCTTCAGCGCAAGTTGGCCTATCAGTGAGAGCACCGGCACAGTGAAAGGCGAAAGCTGGAGCGACGAGTCGTGCAGGTAACGGTGAAGCTTTATGCCACCCTGGGCAAGTATCTGCCTCCCGGGGGGGAGCGCAACGTGGTGAAAATGGATGTTGCGGAAGGCATCACCGCCCAGCAACTCATCGAACAGCTCAACCTACCAGCAGATCTCACCCACCTGGTGCTGATCAACGGCAGCTACGTCGAGCCGCAGGCTCGAGGGGCGCGCGTGCTGACAGGGGGTGACGAGTTCGCCGTGTTCCCGCCCATCGCCGGTGGCTGATTCAGCCGCCCGGGCCACCAGCACCCGCGCGATCGAACGGGAAATGGGCCTGACCCATGAGGACTTCTTTCGCACCTTCCCGGCGGTCGCCGGCAATGATCGCTGGCGCCGCTTGGAGGATGGGGTCACTCTGGAAGATGATGCTGGCACGGTGGTGATACAGTTGGGAGCCGAGGGCGTGCGCCGAATCGGCGGGCTCGCGTTGCCAGTCACCCGGCTGCGCTTCGAGTTTGCGGGCCAGTCGTCGGAGCAGATCGCGGCGTTCATGGGTCGGTTCGACCTGGCATTTCGCCGAGGCGGGGGCTGACAGTCCAAGCTCAGACGCTATGCTGGGAGTTCATAGGCTTGGCAAATCGAGGTGCTCCGGCCCTCGGTTCAAATGGACCAGGCCACGGGGGATAGCAGTTGGCCGCCAACCATCTGGTTGTACGCTTTCGCAACTTGCACCTTTCGGCAGCAAACGATGTGCCGCTGGAGGTAGCAGAGCTGGATCTGTGGAGCGGTAGTTGTCTCCAGATCACCGGTGTCAACGGAGGTGGCAAGAGCCGGCTGTTGCGGGTGCTGGCGGGGCTGGAACGCCCGCTCAAGGGGGAGGTCCAGACCGACGGCCCCGCCACGAGCTGGGATCGGGCCAGGAATTGGCTGCGCCACACCACCGTCTATCTGCATCAGACCCCGTATATGTTCGACGACAGCGTCAAGGCCAACGTGGCCTACGGCCTGCGGCGCCGGGGCATCAAGCGTGCAGCGGCCAACCTGCGGGCCTCCGAGGCCCTGGAGTGGGCCGGCCTGGGCCAACTCGGCCGCCGCCACGCACGCACTCTGTCGCCAGGGGAAGTGCAGCGGGTTGCCATCGTGCGCGCTAAGGTGCTGTATCCCCGGCTAATGATGCTCGATGATCCGCTGACGGGCCTCGACGGCGAGGCTGCCGAGCAGATGCGGTTTCTGCTCCGGCGTCTACAGGCAGAAAGCATCGGGATCATCGTTGCAGCCTGCCAGAGCCGTCCGTTACAGGCGCTGGCGGAACGGACGCTTCTGATCAATCACGGCACACTGAAGCCGATTGCCATGGCGGAAGACGATAAGCGTCGGCCGCAGCGACCGGGCAGTGATCGCGGAGAGCGCATGCGCTGAGCGGCTGTCCCACGCGGTGGCGCACCAGGAGGCAATTACCGGCGTCATATTGGCTGGCGGGCGTTCTCGGCGCATGGGCGGCATCGACAAAGGCCTGGTGGAGATCGCCGGTCGACCGATGATTGGCTATGTCTTGGAGGCGCTGCGCTCCCAGGTCGACCGCGTCCTCATCAACGCCAACCGCAATCTGGATCGCTACGCCGCCCTCGACGTCGAGGTGGTAAGCGATCGACTCGCAGACTACCAGGGCCCGCTTGCTGGGATGGCCAGCGCGCTTTCCGCAGCCTCGACGCCATTGGTCACGACCGTTCCTTGCGACGCACCGCTGCTGCCAACCAACCTGGTGCAACGGCTGCTGGCGCCTATGCGCGAAGCCGATGCCGAGATCGCCGTGGTCAGCGTCGAAAGGCGCCTGCAGCCAGTGTTTCTGCTCATGCGGCGATCCGTCCTCGCCGGGCTCCAGGCCTACCTTGCCGGGGGAGAGCGCAAGATCGACCGCTGGTTTCCAACCCATCGCTGGATCAGCGTGGATCTCTCCGACTGCAGTGACTGCTTCATCAATGTCAACAGCCCGGCGGATGCCGCAGCGGTGACGCCTCGGCTGCCTCCTCGCTACGCAGAATATTGATCAGGGCAGCTGCCAGTCAGCAGCTCGCCGGTTCAGGGCCGGATGATAGAAGTCGTCCGCCGTCAACTGCTGCGCCCAGCGCTCCGCCAGCACCGGTGGTGGCACCAAAGGCCCGCTGGAGGGTACTGCGGAAGCAGCCAAATACAGCGTGGATTGCGGCGTCCACAAACACGCAAGCCCCTGGGCCCGAACACGAAGAGACAAATCGAGGTCAGCCAGCCACGCAGGCTGCAGGGTGGATAGGCCCCCGGCCTCCAAGAGCACCTGGCGTCGCGCCATAAGGCAACCGCCGGCGAGGGCCGAAACCCGATGCTCCAGGCGCAGACGGTGGAAATAGCCGGGAGCACCTGCCGTGGCGCCCGCGAAGGCCGGCGCCACGGCAGGCTGGCCGTGCGGTCCTCGCAGCCCCAGCACCAGCCCTGCATCCCGGTGACAGCCTCCGGCATCGATGATGCGAGGCGCTACCAATCCGATCTCGGAGCGCAGAGCATGGGCCACCAGCGGTTGCAGCCAAACGTCGCTCGCGCTCCCGAATGCGGTGGTCAGGATCAACACTATCGACCCGGTGGCATCCGCCAACGCTCGACTCCAACCGCCCTGCGAGACTACCAGCACTTGCAGCCGCTCGCGGGGGTAGCCGCCCAGCTCGAGCCCACGCAGAGCGTCCCGTGCCAGTGTTTCCCCGAGCAACGCCGACACCTGGGGCAGCCGTGTGGGTAAGGCCCGACGCACCTGATTGTAGATTGGCGCCTGCGGGGCCCCCACCACTCTCGCCCTCACTCCGCGGCGGCAAAGATGGGCGCTGACTGCCTCGCGACCGCGCCTCGCCGCCAGAGCAAGGTCGCCCCGCCCGACCGATTCGGCAACCATGCGCCAGTGATAGAGCAGCCGTGGCAGATGGCGGATGCGCTGCGGCAACACGTGCTCGGCCAAGCGGAGGATCAGATCGTAGTCCTGGCTCCCCTCATAGCCCTGCTTCAAGCCTCCCAGCGCCTGCAGCAGAGGGCGTCGCACCACTAGGAAGTGAGTTAGATAGTTCTGTCCCAGGATGAGGTCCGGGTCCCAGCTAGGCTTGAAGAAGGGATTGCAGCGCTCGCCGGTCTCATCCAAGTTGTCGGAATCGGTGAACAGCAGATCTGTAAGGGGGGCCGATCGTAGGAGCTGAGCGACGCAGTCCAGGGCCTCCACGGGCAGGCGGTCGTCGTGATCCATGAAAGCGACGAACTCTCCGCGGGCGTGGGCTATAGCGAGATTGGTGGCACGGGCAATATGGCCCCTATGGGCCCGCCGGAGCACCCGTACCCGCGGATCGCGCCGAGCCGCGTCATACAGAATCTCAAGCACCGCCGATGCAGTCGACGCATCGTCTGCGACACACAGCTCCCAATGTGGGTAGCGCTGCGCCAGCACCGAATCAAGTGCCTCCCTCAGCAAGCGCGGCGGCGTTTCATGGACCGGCATGACCACGGAGAGTAGCGGCCATTCTCTCCCGGATTCCACCGTCTGCGGCGGCATCGGGGTCCGGCCCAGCCACTCCCGATACGGTGTACTGGCAATGAAGTGCGTGCCTGGCACCCGAGCAAATCTCTCAAGCACTCATCTGCGCATGAGCTGGCGGGCCTTTCGATTGGGCATATGACCCAAGAAATACACCGGCTTGCGGGACACTGCGTAGTCTTCCCCGCGAATCTCCCGGTACTGTTGACGGTAGCGCTCCGCCTTGGCGAGCTTATCGTCTCGGGTGGTGTTGGTGGTCACACCACCGTGCACCTGGTGAAAGCTGCCCTCGCCGAGGAGCTGCACTAGCTCCACGTCGGGTAGATCCGCGACTCGACGGCAAAGATCGGGAAGCAGGAATCCGCCGCCGGGAATGTCGAAGCGTTCGTCGCAACCACCGACAGCCTCGAAGCACGAACGTGTCAGAAACAGGCAATTGCTCTCGAACAGCTTGGTGAACCAGAACAAGCGCGGCTCCTTGCCATTCACCACCATCCGATACGGGCATCCTATTTCGAATAATCGGTAGCCGTGCTGAGGCCAACCGATACCCGCCAGGAGACCATCCTCCACCTCCTGGTTATACCCTTCGAAGACGGTGATGTTCTGTTCACCGGGTCCCAGGAAGAAGGCCGGCGTCATGACCAGGGGTGCATCGAAAGCACGAAAGGCACGCAGCGCCCATCCCAGAGCACCCGGTGTGAGGAGGTGCGCACCGTCCACCATGAGACAAAGATAACGACCCCGGCTCCGCGCCACCGCGGTGTTGATGGCATACGCTGGCGACGGCGGCGGGTGCTCTAGATAGCGATAGCGGACGTTGGGTCCGGACGCCGCAATAGTGGAAGGCTGAAGTCTTTGCGTGCTGCCGTTCTCTACCACCAGAATCTCGTAATCCTCGCTACACACGCCCTGTTGATAGCTCGGCGACAGAGCTACCAAGGTGCGCGGGATCTCCCGCCGCATGTTGTAGGCGATGACGACGACTGAGAGCAGTGGCGTGGACATTGGCAATCGGAGCTGCGGCCGGACGCGCATTGTGCCTCAGCGCCAGTCGCGGGCTCCAGCGTCGCAAACTGTGCGATCGTTGCTAGGGCAGTTACACTCCAGCGCTGTCCCACGCGCTCGGGAGCGGCTCCCTCGGTGACAGGACCGGATCTGATCTTCTTCGTTCACATCATGAAGGTTGGCGGAACGTCTCTGAACTGGATGATCCGCCGTGTCGTTCCCCGGGAGCTCACTTATCCGGAGGCCGAAGGCAAAGCTCGGTTCCGTCCCTACGTGAGCATTCCCGACCTACGCGCGCTCGCCCCCGAACGCCGGCAACAGATCCGTTACCTGACCGGCCACTTCCCGTATTGCGTCGGAGAACTGTTCCAGCGACCGATTCGCCGCATAGTCTTCGTTCGCGACCCCATCGAGCGGGTGCTGTCGTTCCTGCGGGCCGTCAACACGCAGCTTCCGGCGCCCGAGCGCCAGAGCTTGGAGGCGCTCTATGATGACGAGGACCGGGTGCGGCGATTCCTTCGCAATCTGCAAACCAGAGTCTTCGCCTGGAACCTGGAAGAGGAGATGGAGACCGTGTTCGACCCGCGCCCGCTGGATCGGACGGACCTGGAACGTGCCAAATCCAGGCTCGAGAGCTGCGAGGTGATCGGGCTGCAGGAAGACTACGTTCGCGGCTTCGAGCTGGTGAAGCGGCAATTCGGATTTCAGTTCCAGGGACTCCCTCGCGCCAACGTCAGCGTAGACTGCGAAGCCTCACCCGGGCTGCGCGCACGAATTTCTGAGGACAACGAGCTCGATCACGAGCTCTACCACCACGCCCAGACGCTTTACCGGCAGCGACTGCAGCGCACGAGCTGAAATACCTCGTCGGCCAACCCCAAGGCCGACCCAAATTGCGGCCTAGCGAAACTCTGATTACTCCGCGCGCACCGCCCAAGTATGGACGATCTGGTCCACAGAGGCGCAGATGCAAGGCGTCCTGGCGCAGCCCCAGCACCCTATGGTCGAGCCGGGCAACGCCGCAGGTGGCCTCACCCGGAGGGCGTCATCAGGGGTAGCGAGGTACAGAGGGACGCAGGGATTGATCAGCGGCTCCCTAGCACAACTCATTGATCTCCTCCCGGTGGCCCGCAATCTGCTTTCCTAGGGCCGGCGCGCGATTGACTCCCATGTTGGTCAACTGAACGCCGATCAGGCGCGCCGCTTCCTGGCCCACCGAAGGTCTACCAAAGCACCTCGAGAGCGAAAAGCAGCATCCCGTGAGTCGCCGCGTTTCTACCCTGTTTGAGATCTCGCCCTCCGCCTTGACGCGCCGCGTCGGAGCCTGGTGGCGGCCCGTTGACGCATTGCTCGGCCCGCCTAGTCCGATGGCTC
>CAZLYT010000176.1:0-2565 GCA_964563515.1 uncultured Candidatus Competibacteraceae bacterium
CCGAGGCGCTGACGGATGGCATCCAGGTCGGATGCGGTGACGCGACGGTCCAGGATCCCCTCGACCTCCGCGAGCGCGGCCAGCGATTGTTCCAACAGAGGCTGGAATGACCGGAGCTGCCTGATGTCGGCCGCCTCGCGCCCGTCTGTCAACACGTTCAGCCGACTCCAGAACACCTCGAATTGGACTCGGAACTCACCACGTTGGTAGTAGTCGAGCCCCACATCCGGCAACGGTCGCAGCATCGAGAGCAGCTTCAGCAGCTCGCGCTCGAAGTTCGCCACAGCGAACATGACTGCGTTGGCCTGAGAGTTGGCTAGATCGTGTTGGGTACGGCTCTGCTTGAAGCTGATGACTGCGCTCACCGAGAACAGGATCACGCACGCCTGCAATGCGAAGTGGGGCGCGATACGACGCCAACCCAGGCCGCGGCGGCTCACTGCAAGCTACCTGATTTCCAGCTCGGTCAATTGCCAGATGGACCTTTGCTTGACGGCCTCGGTATCGAGCTCGGGGTGTTGGTCCCATGGGTAGATCACCCAGAGCGGTCCACGATCCCGAATCCTGAGATGCCTGCCGTTCATCTTGCTGGCGATGAGGACGTCGAGCTCACGCAGGTCGGACAGGGGGATCTCGATGACATAGTCGTTCAGCGCCCGGGCGACTGCCACTTGGCCTTCGGCGCCCAGCACCTCCAGTAGCGTGCGGCCCCACACGCCTTCGAAGACCGGGACGCCGTCCGTCCAGCTGGTGGCGGTCTCGAGGGTCGCAGTCTCCAGGGATTCCAACAGCGCCAGATCGAACAAAGCGGCCTGCCCCGAGTTTGTGCTGTTGATATTTCCGGTGACGGTGAGGACGACCGGCCCTTCAGGCGCACGTAGCTCGTCGGCGTGCAACAACCCCGGCATGCCACCCAGGACGGTGATAGCCAGCACCAACACAGGCTTGGTGCCGGCAACACAGCAGCTCACCCGCCGCTCGACTGCGCATTGCGCAGTTGCCAAGTGATCCTCAAGATAGCTTCGAATCCACGCGGGCATCGGTAACTCTCGGTGAACATGACTCGGCTCAGACGCGGGAACTATAGGCCAGGCCTTTCGGCGGAGAAAGTCGGCGGCGACTCCCTTGCGGTCGCCGGCCAGGATTGGCAGCGTCAGGTCACCGAGACCCGCGGCAACTTCACGGGGGGGAGACGTACCGGATGAATCGCGGCGCGCCTGTATGATGCCTAGGTGGTTCGTTCGATTAGGAAGCATCCATGAGTCTCAAAGCCGTCAGCTGCCTGGTTGTGGTCCTGTTCGGCGCGCCTGCATTGGCGGAGCTAGGGGCGACGCCACGTGCTCCCGAAGCCAGCGAACCCCGCTCTGCTGCGCAGGCCGAGGCGCCGGCACAGGGTCTTGCGGCGGAGCCCGCCTCGCGTGGTCAGATGCTCTACGAGAACCATTGCACTGGATGCCACGAGAGCGTGGTGTTCGTGCGCGAGCGGCGCACCGTGGACGACTTGCAACAGTTGCGCGCGATGGTTCGGCGTTGGGTACGGGAGATCGAGGCCCCATGGGGTGCCGAGGAGATTGACGACGTAGTGCAGCACCTGAACGACAGCTACTACCAGTTCCCCTCTTGAAGAGAGGCAGTTGACGGCGGCGGAGTGTGCCAGATCCGCACCGTGGCATCGTCACTGGAGCTCGCGATGAAGCCCCCGTGCGGGGATACCGCCACGGCGGCTCCACAAAGCTCGTGGCGTTGCAGACGCCCCACGGTCGCTCCGGTTGCTGGATCGAGGATGAGCACCGAGCTATCGGTCTGGCCACTGATGCTGGCGATGCGCCCATCGGGCAGCCGCGAGATGCTCTTGATCACGCCCCGGTGATCCGTGGCCAGTCGCCGCAAGGTCCCCGCCGGCAATTCCCAGCGATAGAGACTGAACCAGCCTCCGCCGAGCAGGGCATCGGTGCCCTCCACAAACACCAGGGTCATGGCGTCGGTAGGCGGAGACGGCAAGGCCCTCGGCGGTGAGTGGCGGCTCCACAATGCCACCCTTCCCTCATGTCCACTGGATGCGAACTGGCCACTCTCCGGGTCCCAGGTTACGGCACGCACCGGGCTCTCGTGAGGCCGCCACTGTTGCACCAGCACACCGTCCAAGGTCCATAGCTTCACGCTGCCGTCGCTGTGCCCGGTTAGCACGTGCCCGCTGGTCGGCGGCCCGCCGAGGGCAGTCACGGGCGCCCCGGCGGACCAGCCTTGCAGCAGGCGGCCCGGCAGGCGCCAGATGGCCAGCCGGCCGTCATATCCAGCGGACAGATAGCGCTCCCCATCCAGAGCCAGCAGACCGTATACGGGGCCGCGGTGGGCTCGCCAAGACGCTACCAGCTTACCGTCAATCGACTGCCACAACCGCACCGAGCCGTCCAAAGTGCCTACCGCAACCATCGTCGAGTCGGGGCTGAAGGTCAGCGCGCTCCCCCTGGAGCTGCCGTTGTGGATCAGCACATCCGGCGGAGCGCCTGCCAGCGTGCTGCAGCCGCTGAGCGCGCTCAGCAGCAAGACTGCGAGGGCAGGCAG
>CAZLYT010000177.1:0-13091 GCA_964563515.1 uncultured Candidatus Competibacteraceae bacterium
TCGATCAACCGCGCATAGTGCTGCCCCAACCCGGAGCCGCGTATGAGTGCTGCACGTCGATCGGTGTTGATTGGGCCGATCTGGCTGCATGGCGGCCGTATCAAGGTCCGCTCCACCGGCTCGGGCCGACCCTGGTCATCCAGGGTGGAGATCAGGGCCTCACCGAGACCCAGATTGGTTATGGCGTCGACCGTGTCGAAGGCCGGATTGGGTCGGAAAGTCTCAGCGGCGGTGCGCACTGCCTTCTGATCTCGCGGTGTGTAAGCACGCAGTGCATGCTGCACCCGATTGCCGAGCTGACCCAGCACGGTGACGGGGATATCCAATGGACTTTGGGTAATGAAATAGACACCAACCCCTTTGGAGCGGATGAGACGGACCACCTGCTCAACCTGGTCGAGCAAGACCTTCGGAGCGTCGTCGAACACCAGGTGCGCCTCGTCCAGAAACAGAACCAGCTTGGGTCGTTCCAGATCGCCTGCCTCGGGAAGCTCTTCGAAGAGTTCCGCCATCAACCACAACAAGATGGTGGCGTATAGGGATGGACTCAATAGCAATTGATTCGCTGCCAGAATATTGATCACGCCACGCCCATTGGCAGCGGTGCGCATCAAGTCGGAGAGCGCTAGGGCGGGTTCCCCGAAGAACTGGTCGGCCCCCTGCTCTTCCAAAGCCAGCAAGCGTCGCTGTATGGCGCCCACGCTGGCGACAGCCACGTGACCGTAGTCCCGCCGCAGAGCTTTGCTGTTTGCAGCCACATGCTGAAGGCTGGCCCGCAGATCTTTGAGATCGAGCAGCAACCAGCCTTCGTCGTCAGCGAGGCGGAAAACTAGGGACAACACGTCTTGCTGAGTATCGTTGAGCCCCAAGAGACGCCCCAGCAACAGGGGCCCCAATTCGGTGATTGTGGTTCGCGCTGGGAGTCCTTCGGCACCGAAAACGTCCCAGAACTCCACCGGTGACGCCTCGAACTCGACCTCGGAGAGCCCTAGGCGCTGGAGGCGGTCGCTGATCTTCGGGCTTGCAGTTCCTGCCGCAGCAAGTCCGGACAGGTCCCCTTTGACATCGACCAGGAAAACGGGTACGCCGAGTCGGCTGAATGCCTCGGCCAGCACCTGGAGCGTCACGGTCTTACCAGTGCCGGTGGCGCCTGCGATGAGGCCGTGTCGATTGGCCATCGCGGGGCGCAGATAGACCAGACGCTCACCTTTGCCCATGAGCAGTAGATCCTCCCGGTGCGCGTCGGCGGTGCGGCGGAGTGGCTTGGGCTCGTGGTGGTGCATTGCAGGGATCCCTTTATGGCGTCGGCCGTGGTGGGTGGTGTGGGGCGCTCCGACAAGCCCGTCCGTTGTTTCACGTGAAACCAACAACAGTCAGCTTCGGCGAGGAGGCAACTGCACGTATACTACCGGCCGATCTTTCGAGCCCATCCCAAAGAGCCTTTACCGTGCCAAACCAGCTGACACCTGGGAGCGCTTCTGCGTCCCGACCCACCCGCAACGTCCGGACTTTCCAGGGTCTCATCCTGGCTCTCCAAGAATACTGGGCGGGGCAGGGCTGCGTCATCCTGCAACCTTTTGACTTGGAGGTCGGTGCCGGCACCTTCCATCCTGCCACCACTCTGCGGGCGATCGGTCCGGAGCCCTGGAACGCCGCCTACGTTCAACCATCGCGGCGCCCCACGGACGGTCGATATGGGGAAAACCCGAATCGTCTACAGCACTACTACCAATTCCAGGTGGTCATGAAACCCTCCCCCGCGGACCTGCAGGATCGGTACTTGGGGTCACTGTATGCGCTTGGTCTGAACCCCTTGGTGCACGATATCCGTTTTGTCGAGGACAACTGGGAATCTCCGACGCTGGGCGCCTGGGGCCTGGGCTGGGAGGTCTGGCTCAACGGCATGGAAATTACCCAATTCACCTACTTCCAACAGATTGGGGGCCTGGATTGTCGGCCCGTCACCGGCGAAATCGCCTACGGCCTCGAGCGTATCGCCATGTATCTGCAGGAGGTCGAGAGCGTCTATGACCTGGAGTGGACTAGCGGGCCGGCTGGCTCCGTGAGCTACGGCGATGTTTTTCATCAAAACGAAGTCGAGCTATCTAGCTACAACTTTCAACACGCGGACACAGTATCGTTGCTGGCTTGGTTCGATACTTGCGAGCAGGAATGCGGTCGCCTCACCGCCGCCGACTTGTCTCTGGCAGCCTACGAGCAGGTCCTGAAAGCGTCGCACACGTTCAACCTCCTGGACGCTCGCGGTGCCATCTCCGTCACCGAACGGCAACGCTACATTCTGCGAGTTCGCACCATGACACGGGGCGTTGCGGAGGCCTATCTGGCGGCCCGAGGGCGTCTCGGCTTTCCTCTTCTCCCGAGTTCTACGGCACCCACCCATGCCTGAGGCGGCTCCGCTACTGTTCGAGATCGGTACGGAAGAGCTGCCTGCATTGGGCCTCCGCCAGATGGCCCTCGACCTCTGCGATCGGTTGGTCGCCGGATTGGCGACAGCCGGGCTCGAGCCTGGGCCAGCTCGCAGTTTCGCCACCCCGCGGCGGCTCGCGGTTACTGTGGACGCAGTGTCGCTGGTACAGCCGGACCGCGTTACCGAGCGGCAGGGCCCTACGGTGCAGGCGTCCTTCACGGCCACAGGAGCACCAACCAAAGCCGCCGAAGGATTCGCTCGCGCATGCGGAGTGACGGTGTCGGGTTTGCAACAGATGGACAGCGGACAAGGGGCGCGTCTCGTGCACCGCAGCACCATCCCGGGGCGCAGCGCTATCGATTTGTTGCCAGGCATCGTCGAACGCGCGCTCGATGCGCTCCCGATCGCTAGGCGCATGCGTTGGGGTACTGGCGATCATGAGTTCTCTCGTCCCGTCCACTGGGCCGTACTGCTGCTCGGCGACACCGTGGTAGCGGCATCCATCTTGGGCGTCGACACCGGACGCCACACCAGCGGTCATCGCTTCCATCATCCGGCGCCATTGCTTCTGAACAGCCCCGCAGATTATTCGGCAACGCTCGCCATGCCCGGACATGTACTGGCGGACTTCGATTCCCGTCGAACCAGGATCGAGGAACTAGTCAGCGCCGCCGCACTTGAGATCGGCGGCGAAGCACGCATTGACTCAGATCTCTTGGAAGAAGTAACCGCGCTCACGGAGTGGCCGGTGGCCATCGCCGGGCGATTCGACGATCGATTCCTCCAGATTCCCCACGAGGCACTCGTCACTACCATGCAGGACAACCAGCGCTGTTTCCCCGTCCAGCACCCGGACGGCCACCTGATGCCGGCCTTCATCGCGGTGGCCAATATCGAAAGCTTGAATCCCACCGAGGTACGACGCGGAAACGAGCGTGTGATCAGACCCCGCTTCTCGGACGCAGAGTTTTTCTGGAACCAAGATCGGCGCACAGCGCTGGCTGAGCGACTGCCTCTGCTATCTGAGGTCACGTTCGAGCGGTCGCTCGGCAGCATGCGCGACAAAACCGACCGCTTGACGGTGCTAGCCGGACGAATTGCGGTTGCCATCGGTGCCAATACCTTGCAGGCAAAAAGGGCGGCGCAGCTGAGCAAATGCGATCTGATAACTCAGATGGTGTTCGAGTTTCCCGAGCTGGAGGGAATCATGGGTCGCTACTACGCCACCGAGGACGGAGAGAGCCGAGAAGTCGCCCAAGCAATCGAGGAGCACTACCTACCGAGGTTTGCTGGCGACTCCGTACCCTCCACGCCAGCCGGACTCGCAGTCGCCCTGGCTGATCGCCTCGACACGCTGGTGGGGACCTTTGCAGCCGGCAAGCGGCCCACGGGCGCCGGTGATCCCTTCGGGCTGCGTCGCAGCGCACTGGGGGTGGTGCGTATCATCTTTGAGCAGCATCTAGATCTCGACCTGGTCGATGCGCTCGATTGGGCGGCTGCGGGATTCGGGCCCGAGTTACGGGCCGTCGAGCAAGTGGAAGCGGTGTTTGACTTCGTTACCGAACGCATGCGCGGGCTGGTAATGGACGCGGGGATTCGCGCAGATGAATTTGACGCCGTGCTGGCTCGCCGACCCAGCAGCCTAATCGATTTCAAGCGGCGGCTAGAGGCCGTGCGTCTGTTTCGGACGCAGCCGGCGGCAACCGGCCTCGCTGCTGCCAACAAACGGATTCGCAACATCTTGCGACGCGCCGAAGAGCACAACCTGCCACGACTCCAGGCGACTGCCCTGGTTGAGCCGGCGGAGCACGCACTCGCCGAGGAGGTGGATCGGCTCAGTGGGAAGATTGCGCCATTGGTTGCGTCGGGGGACTACGGCACGGCTTTGCTGCAGCTAGCCTCGCTGCGGGAGCCGGTCGATGCCTTCTTCGATAGTGTCTTGGTGATGGCGGAAGACAGCGCATTGCGGCGCAATCGCCTCGCGTTGTTGGCTTCCCTCGAGCGATTATTTCTGGCGGTAGCCGACTTCTCCCGATTGCAGGACTGAGCCATGCATGGGCCTGGGACCGACGACTGATTCGGTGAGTCGCAGCTCAAGCCGGATAGAGCTGCGCCCAAGGATCGGGTGACAATCGCTCCGGATCCAATGAACTGGAACGGTGTGAGGTTGGAGGTTTCACGTGAAACATTCCGTAAGGGGAGCACCGTGAAGTTGGTCATTCTGGACCGTGACGGGGTAATCAACGAGGACTCCGACGCCTATATCAAGAGCCCCGAAGAATGGCATCCCATTCCCGGAAGCCTGGAAGCCATCGCCCGCCTTTGTCACGCCGGGTACCGTGTCGCCATCGCCAGCAACCAGTCGGGTGTCGCCCGTGGCCTGCTAGATCTCGACTCCCTCAATCGGATTCACACCAAGATGACCTCCATGGTTCACGACGCTGGAGGCCACATCGACCTCATTCTTTTCTGCCCTCACGCCGACAATCGGTCTCCCTGCCGCAAGCCAAACCCAGGGATGCTGCTGGAAATCGGAGAACGACTCCGACTACCGCTCCGCAATGTGCCCGTGGTGGGAGACACGCTGCGTGATGTCGAGGCTGCACAAGCAGTGGGCGCCAGAGCGATCCTGGTTCGGACCGGCAAGGGCGAAGTAACCGTGGGCGCTGGCGAGCCACCTGCTGTTAGCGTCTACTCAGACCTGGCAGCCGTGGCCACCGCGCTGCTAGACGAGGACAAAGCGGAGACCTAAGTTCGGTGAAGCCGAAGCAGCCATCCTGGTGGCGCTCCACGTGTTTTTCGGCTGGAATGGTCGCCGCCACTCTTGTGTGGGCCCCTCTCAGCCTCCTGACGTATCCCCTGCCCTTGACCCAACGGTTCGCGTTCATCACCCACTGGGGTGCTTTCGTTATGTGGTGGCTGCGGATCACCTGCGGCATCGAACACACGATTCAAGGGCTCGAGAATGTCCCCCGCGAAGCTGCCGTTGTGCTGAGTCAGCACCAATCCACCTGGGAGACCCTATTCCTGGCCCAGGTATTCCGGCCGCAGGTCTGGGTACTGAAGCGAGAGCTCCTCTGGGTGCCCTTGTTCGGATGGGCCTTAGCCCTGTTGAAACCCGTCGCGATCGATCGCAGCGCCGGACGTAGCGCCATTCGCCAGGTCCTCACCCAGGGCACACAGCGACTGAATGAGGGCTGTCACGTGATCCTCTTCCCCGAAGGTACCCGCGTCGCCCCCGGGGAGCACCGACGCCACGCCAGCGGCGGTGCCATGCTGGCTATCCATAGTGGGCGCCTCGTCGTTCCCGTAGCCCACAATGCCGGTCGCTACTGGCCACGGCACGGGTTCTTGAAGCGCCCCGGCGAGATTCAAGTCGTTATCGGTGAACCCATATCCGTTGCAGGCCTCAAAGCCGAAGCCCTGCGCGCTCGGGTAGAGGCGTGGATGGAAGCTACCAGTGCGCGAATTGACAGTCCGACCCAGCACGATGACTGAATCAATCCGGTTCTCAGCGTGCTAATGACGGCAGATCTTGGCTCGGCATCTTCAAGCTCGTGCTCATTCCTCTGGATGCGCCGGGCAAGGGAAGGACCAGGCGACGACTTTAGCTCGCCCCGCCCTCCAGCGCCCGGGCGAGGATGGCATCTCGCCCGTAGATATCCTCACGAAAGTGGATCAGACCGTCTGCATCTACCCACGCAGTCCAATACAGCAAATGCACCGGCACCGGGTTGGCTAGCGGCACCTTGCGCTCCCTTCCACTCTCCAGGAGCCGCCGCAAGCTGGCGCCATCCTCCCAACCTGACTCTTCCTGCAGCACTGTGTCGGCGAGTTCCAAGGGCCGAGCCACTCGAATGCATCCTGAGCTGAAGCTACGCTCGGTCTGTCTAAATAGCTCTCTCTGGGGGGTGTCATGTAGATAGACGCTGAAACGATTCGGAAACATGAACTTGATCCGACCCAACGCGTTCCACCGACCAGGCCGCTGCCGCAATCGATAAGGAAAATAATCCTTGTCCAGACCGCCCCAGTTCACCGACTGAGGGTCGACCACCCGCGCCTCCGCTCCCCATCCTTGCAGTACCTGGAATCCCTGGGCGCTAAGGTAGGCCGGGTCAACCTGTATCAGCGGGAGCTTGTCCTCGACCGCAATACGATTCGGAACTTCCCACCGGGGATTGACTACGAGATAAGTCATCTTAGCGCTGAAAACAGGCGTTTGGCGGTAGTCCCGCCCCACGATGACAGGAGACTCGAAGATGACGTGGCCCTGGTCGACCAGGATCAAGCGATAGTCAGCGGCGTTAACCACTATGTAGCGATCGCCGAAGGTCTCTGGCAGCCACCGCCAACGTTCCATGTTGAGGGCAATTTGATGCGCGCGCTCTGCTGGGGGGACGTTCAGCGCATTACGCGTTGCCTCTCCGACAATGGCATCGTCATGGAGGCCGTGACGCAGCTGAAAGCGCCGTACAGCGGTGGCCAGAACATCGTCGTACCGGCGCGACTCACCAGCCGCTTCGACGGCCGACAGATCACCTGTCAGTCCGAGCTGGTGCCGAACCGTGGCGACCCGGGCATCTACCATACCGGGTTGCAACTGGCTTCCTGGAACCACCCGAGGCCAGGTACCGAGCGCATCCAAAGTCCGATACTGGGCCAGTCCCTGACGTAGCCACTCAAAGCCAGGATGTGCCGGTTGAAGTCCGGCCAGTGCCGAGATCGGATCCGCCGTCTCCAGGGCCTGGGTCAATCGCCGAGCAGCCTGGTCAGTACGAGCACTACGGTCCCAATCGCCGTACAGCCGGGATGGATCGATTCTGCCATCGAGGACATCCTCGGCGTAGCGAAGCGCGCTGCGAGTCAACGCCAACTCAAAGCCGTAGTTGTGCTCGGGCGCCCAGCCCTCATCCCCTAGTGCCATGCGCTGCTGCAGTAAGGCCTCGGCGTCGTAAGCCGAAGGATCGAGCCCCTCGTCGCCGACACGGCTCAGGAGCTCCAGAAGGGAATCGGCGATTGGAGTTGCTCCGGCCTCGTCTACCCACGCGGCGCTGTAGCCGCGCAGTGCGTAGAACTGCGCTTCAGAGGAATCATTTCCCAGTAGCCCTGTCCCTTGCGCAGCAGCCAACTGACTGGCATAGCGGTCGCGAAGCCGATCCTGCAGCGTGCGGCCCTCTGCCACCAGGGTGACTGCAAGCAGCAGCACCAGACTTACCAGGAGAGTCCTGCCCATCCCTACGTCCCGTGTCTTGCCAACGAGCCAAGTGATGCCGCTGCGTTCACTGGCGCTTTGCACCGGGCAGACGCTGTGCGATTGGCTTCACGTGAGCAAGAACCGTGCTCGGCTCCTCTCCCCCAGCTCGGTTAGCGTCCCATCATGAAAGCGAGATGCCTCGGCACCTATTTCCTGCGGCCGGCCGTGACGCCTTACCTTATTGGTAGACGCCTAGAACTAGCTGACTCGGCAAGCCCCGGTGGTGGTTACGCGTCGATGTTGCTTGCTGCAAGTGCATTGCTCTCGATGAACTCCCGTCGCGGCTCCACCTGATCTCCCATTAGCATGGTGAAGATCTCGTCGGAGGCAATCGCGTCCTCGATCCGAACCTGTAACAGCCTGCGAGTCTCCGGATTCATTGTGGTCTCCCACAACTGCTCCGGATTCATCTCACCAAGGCCCTTGTAACGCTGAATACTCTGGCCCCGCGCCGCTTCCGCCATCAGCCACTGCATCACCTCACGAAAGCTGGTAACAGGTTGCTTGCGATCGCCCCGCTGCACCCAGGCCCCGTCCTCGATCAGGCCGTCGAGCTTCTCCCCCATGGCCCGAATCGCCTGATACTCCGGCGTGCTGAAAAATTCTGCCCGTAGCCTGAACTCGTTGGGCATTCCGTGGCGATATGCGCTGACCGACAGCTCGTATCGTTCATCCTTGCCCGGCGCCAGGCCCACCTCGTAGCGCATACCATCCACGTCGGCCAAGCGGCGGCGGAGCGCATCCAGCCAGTCGGACAGCAAAGCCTGGTCGGCGAGCAAATGATCGGTGACGGCAGGCACATCCAATAGCCCCTCCAACAATTGCCGATCGTAGCGACGTTCCAGCCTGCGCACGCCATTCATGACCGCCGTATATTCTCGCGCCAGCATTTCCAGGCGCGGCCCCGGCAATGGTGGCGCAGCCTCATTGACTCTCAGCTCCGCGCCGTCCACTGCCAGCTCCTGCAGGTAGGCGTTAAGCTGTGCCTCGTCCTTGACGTAGCGCTCCTGCTTGCCCTTCTTGATCTTGAACAAGGGTGGCTGGCCAATGTAAATGTGGCCTCGCTCCACTAGCTCTCGCATCTCCCGAAAGAAAAACGTCAGCAACAGCGTCCGAATGTGGGCACCGTCCACATCCGCGTCGGTCATGATGATGATGCGGTGATAGCGTAGCTTGTTGGCGTCGAACTCCTCGCGTCCAATGCCACAGCCCAAGGCGGTGATCAGCGTACCCACCTCCACTGAAGACAGCATCTTGTCGAAACGCGCCTTCTCGACGTTGAGAATCTTCCCCTTGAGGGGCAGGATCGCCTGGGTACGCCGGTCACGGCCCTGCTTGGCCGAACCGCCGGCAGAATCACCCTCCACCAAAAACAGCTCAGAAAACTCCGGCCGCCTTTCCTGGCAATCCGCGAGCTTGCCAGGCAAACCAGCGACGTCTAGCACGCCTTTGCGACGGGTCATCTCCCGGGCCCGCCGGGCCGCCTCTCGGGCCCGCGCTGCGTCCATGATTTTCGCGGTGATCGCCTTGGCGTCATTGGGGTGCTCCATCAGAAAGTCACCGAAGCTCTCCGCGACGCAGCTCTCAACGATGCCCTTGGCCTCCGACGAAACCAGCTTCTCCTTGGTCTGAGAGGAGAACTTCGGGTCCGGCATCTTCACCGAAAGCACTGCCGTCAGCCCTTCGCGCGCATCGTCGCCCGTAGTCTGCACCTTGGCCTTCTTGAGAAGGCCCTCGCGCTCCATGTACTGGTTGAGTGTTCGAGTCAGTGCGCTGCGAAAACCCGCCAGGTGGCTACCGCCATCCTTCTGTGGAATGTTGTTGGTAAAACAGA
The DNA here is from genome assembly GCA_964563515.1 of uncultured Candidatus Competibacteraceae bacterium. Taxonomy (GTDB): domain Bacteria; phylum Pseudomonadota; class Gammaproteobacteria; order Competibacterales; family JAHEDQ01; genus CAZLYT01. The sequence goes on from CAZLYT010000177.1 coordinate 9,520, forward strand.
AGATGTTCTCCTGATAGGAATCATTCCACTGCATCGCGACCTCGACGATGATGCCATCGCGCTCGCTGGCAAAGTGGAACACCCTGTCATGTAGCGGCGTTTTGTTGCGATTCAGATGGCTGACGAAGGCGCTGATGCCGCCCTTGTACTCGAACACGTCCTCCCGATCAGCGCGCTCATCGACCAACACGATGCGCACACCACTGTTCAGAAAAGATAGCTCCCGCAGCCGTTTGGATAGCAGGTCGTAGTGGAATGTGGTGTCGCCAAAGACCACCGGGCTCGGTACGAATCGTACTTCGGTACCGGTCTCGGCGCTCTCGCCAACGACGATGAGCGGTGCCACCGGCTCGCCGTCTCGGTACTCCTGCTGGTGCACTTTGCCGTCGCGGCGGATGATCAGACGTAGCCTCGCGGACAAAGCGTTTACAACGGAAACACCCACTCCGTGCAGTCCACCCGATACCTTGTAGGAATTGGCATCGAACTTACCGCCAGCGTGGAGCACCGTCATTATGACCTCTGCCGCCGAACGCCCCTCCTCCTCGTGGATGTCGACCGGGATACCGCGACCGTTGTCTTCCACCGTCACGGCCCCATCGCTATGGAGGGTGACCTTGACCTCAGTGCAAAAGCCTGCCAGGGCCTCATCGATAGCGTTGTCCACCACCTCGAACACCATATGGTGGAGGCCGGTGCCGTCGTCGGTGTCGCCGATGTACATTCCCGGACGCTTGCGTACGGCGTCCAGGCCCTTGAGAACCTTGATATTGGTGGAGTCGTAACGAGGCTGTTGACTCATCGCGGTGCCATGGACCACTTGGGCTGGGAAAAAGAGAATCATTATAACATCTTGCGCACCGTTCCCGCCTCGACCGCGTAGGCTCGGTCGGCATTGCCCAAAGCCGGATTCCTGAACTCGATGGCCGTGACGAAGAGTTGAGCGCCGACGGCGCGCAGCGCATCCCACAATCGTTGTGCGTTGGTGCGGTCGAGCTCTGCCGGCAAGTCGTCGACTAGAAGCACGCAAGCTCGACCCCGGTCCTGTCCGTAGACCTGGGCTTGAGCAAGCACCAGAGCCGCGGCCACTAGCTTCTGCTGACCGCGGGATACCCGATCGACCGCCCGCTGACCGTCCAGTAATACCCGAAGGTCGCACCGCTGCGGCCCCCATCTGGTATGTCCGAGGCGCCTATCCTGATCAAGACCCGAGGCAAGCTGATCTCGGAGACACGCCCCATCGGGCCAGCCCCGGCGATAATCCAAGCTGAGCTCTGCCCCCTGCAGCAGATGTCTGGCGACCGCTGCCAGGGGATCTCTGAGTGCAACCAGATAGCGCTGCCGTGCCCCGTGGACAGCCTCGGCGGCCTGCACCAAGTCGGCGTCCCAGGCGTGGATCAGCTTGCTTGGGGCACCCTGTCGCAAAGCGGCATTACGATGCCTGAGCGCCAATGCGAACCGGCGCCAAGCCAGCAGGTATTCTCCGACACTTTGAAATACGCCCCAGTCCAGGTAGCGCCGTCGCTGACCGGGGCCACCCTCGAGCAGGCGATGGCTACTGGCGTCCAGCAGCAGCACCGGAAGTTCGGCCGCCAGCTCGGACAGTGATCGCACTGGCTCGCCCGCCAACCGAGCGATCCAACCGCGGCCACCTCGTTCCAAGCCCAACACCCGGGAGCCGCCGTCCGGCGTCGCAACTGTGGCCACGACCCGGGTGGAACCGGCACCACGCCGCACCAGCTCCCGGGCGTCGACGCTGCGAAAGGAGCGGCCGCGGCCAAGCAGATGGATTGACTCCAGCAACGAAGTCTTGCCGGAGGCGTTGGGCCCGAGTATCAGGTTCAGTCCGGGACCGGGTTGAAGCCTGGCCTGGGTAATGTTGCGAAAGTCCTGAACCCTGAAGTCAATGACGCTCATGCCGAGACGCCACCTGGTAGCTGGCGCCGCTTGCACAGCTTAACGTCTGAAAAGCGCCAGTACGTCGTACCCACCGATGATGGTGCTGCCCGCGGCCTAGCCCACGACCGCGGACCCGTCGGCCTCGCGATACCGTCCCACAAGTTTGGTGACCAAGTGCCTACAGACGCATAGGCATGATCACGTAGCGACAACGCTCATCGTCGGCATCGCGGATCAGGCAGCTGCTGTTGGAGTCGAAGAAGGACAATTGCACCACATCGCCGCTGATAGCCCCAAGGGCATCCAGCAAATAGGAGACGTTGAAGCCCGTTTCCACCTCGCCGCCTTGGTACTCAACCTGCAGCTCTTCTTCAGCCTGTTCGTTCTCCGGGTTCTGAGCCATGATCGACAACACATCCGGCACCAGTCTCACGCGCACTCCCCGATACTTTTCGTTGGAGAGGATAGCGGCCCTGGCCAACGCTTCCCGAAGCGATCGACGGTCCGCGACCAGTGGACTCTCGCTCTCCTCTGGTACCACCCGGCGGTAATCGGGAAAGCGGCCGTCTATCAGGCGGCAAGTGAACCGAAGTCCAGGGGCGATCACCCGGAAATGGTTCCCGGCCAGCTGCACAACGATTTCCGCATCGATATCGCCAAGCAGCCGCAGCAGCTCTTGGACCCCCTTGCGCGGAACAATTACCTGCCCGTCCTGAGATACGCTCTCGGCAAGTGGTAGCTCACACAGGGCCAAGCGATGCCCGTCGGTAGCGACCGCGACAATGCCGGAGCGAGCTGTCTCCAACATTAGCCCGTTCAGGTAATAGCGCACATCCTGCTGGGCCATGGCGAAATGAGTACGATGTAGCAACGCTCTTAACATCGTCGCGGCCAGCCGAAGCTCACTCTGCACCGAGATTTCTTCCAGAGCAGGAAAATCCTCGGCTGGCAGCGGTGCCAATGTGAAGCGCGAGCGGCCCGACTTCAACGACACCTGGCCCGAAGAGTGCGCTAGCTCCACATCGGCCTGGTCCGGCAGGGAGCGAATGATATCGAGCAACTTGCGGGCAGGCAGCGAAATTCTGCCAGGCTCTTGCGCCGAGAGCGAGGTGCTTGCTTGCAGCTCAACTTCCAGATCGGTGGTGGTGGCGGTGAGGCTCTCGCCTGCAGCATCGAGCAAAACATGGCCAAGGATGGGGAGCGTCTGCCGACGCTCGACCACGCCGATGACTTGCTGCAGCACCGGCAGCAACTGGTCTCTGGCTGCACGCAGTCGCATCAAGCTTCTCCAATAAGTTACTTTGTTTGATAGATCCAGATTGTTGTTGTTATGGGCTTGCCGCGCGCTGTGCACAACTCCGCCCACGGAGAAAAAACTGAACCCGCATCAACGGATTAGGATCCCCAGCGACTGTGTCATGCAAGTTGACAAAGCGCTGGTCAGCTGTGCAACCCCTGTGGATAAAGCCGCGACTTATGAACAGCCTTGCGCCCTCTTCGAGTTATCCACACTAATTGCACAGCATCCTCAGAAGATTTGCATACTCGTCCTCGAGCCGTGGGTCCTCGAGCCTAAGTGCCTGAATTTTACGTACCGCGTGAATCACTGTGGTGTGATCGCGGCCGCCGAAGGAGTCACCGATCTCTGGCAGGCTATGGCTGGTTAGCTCTTT
>CAZLYT010000178.1:0-4825 GCA_964563515.1 uncultured Candidatus Competibacteraceae bacterium
CACCACGGGCAAGGTCACCGTGGAAGGGCAGGATGTTACGGCCATGGACTCCTCCGCGCTGCGCGCGCTACGGCGGGATCGGATGAGCATGGTGTTTCAACATTTTGCCTTGCTGCCACATCGCACGGTGGCGGAGAACGCAGCCTTCGGCCTGAAGCTGCGAGGCTCGGGCAAGGACGAGCGCCGCCAAGCGGCACTGAAGGTTCTCGAGCAGGTAGGATTGAAGGAATGGGCCGACAGCATGCCGCAGGAGCTCAGCGGTGGCATGCAGCAGCGAGTGGGTCTGGCTCGGGCGCTGGCAGCGGAGACCGATATCTTGTTGATGGACGAGCCATTCAGCGCCCTGGATCCGCTGATCCGGCGCGAGATGCAGGGGGAGCTCCTCGAGCTCCAACGCAGCGTCCACAAGTCGATCGTCTTCATCACCCATGACCTCAACGAGGCTCTGATCCTTGGCGATCGCATCGCCATCATGCGAGGGGGCCGCTTTGTGCAGGTGGGCACCCCGCAAGAAATCGTCTCAGCCCCGGCGGACCACTATGTGTCGGCCTTCACTCAGGACGTGGATCGCAGCCGCGTCTTTACCGCCGGCATGATCGCGCAACCGCCCGCGGCGAGTCTGCACCGCACTGAGCGCCCCTCCGAGGCCATTAATAAGATCAAGGAGGCGGGTGCGAGGGCGTTGCACGTGACTAGCGGCGAGGGCCGGGTGTTGGGTCTGGTGCGGGTCGACGATATCGAGCAAGCGCCGGAGTCGGCCAATAGCGTCGGGGACGTGATGTCCCAGGAATTTCCAAGCTGCCCCGAAGGCGCAGAGCTACACCAGGTCTACCGCCTATGCGCCCAAGGCGATCCCATCGCCGTGCTCGATGAGGAGGGGCGCCTCATGGGCGTGCTCGAGCCGCTGGACTTGTTCGCTCACCTTGCGACCGGCGAAGAGCAATCGGCAAGCGCGTCGGAATCGGCGATCCATGACAGCGAAACGGAAGCCCAGATAGCTTCCCAGGCCTAAGTCCCATGCAGCCATCGGATCTCTTTCAGATTCCCCTCGACGACTGGGTCGAAGCCTTCGTCAAAGGCTGGCTGGTCCCGAATTTCCGCGGCTTTTTCCAGGCCCTGCAGTGGCCGGTGGCACGGGTGCTAGATGCGCTCGACACGCTGCTGGTCAACACGCCGTTCCTGGTGATGCTGGTGCTTTTCGTGCTGCTGGCGTGGCGGACCGCAGGCATTCGCATCGCCCTCTTCACGCTGATCGCCTTCGTGCTCATCGACCTGATCGGAGTGTGGCCCGAAACGATGACCACCTTGGCGATGATCCTGACCTCGGTGATCTTCTGCACCCTGGTCGGGGTGCCACTTGGCATCGCGGCCGCCGGCAGCGACGGCTTCGCGGCCTTCATGCGGCCGGTCCTCGACATCATGCAGACCATCCCCCCCTTCGTGTACCTGGTGCCCATCGTGATGCTGTTTGGCGTCGGCCTCATCCCCGGCGTGATCGCTACCATCATCTTCGCGCTGCCGCCGGCGATCCGTTTCACCAACTTGGGCATCCGCCAGGTGCAGTCGGAGATGGTAGAGGCCGGCTACGCCTTCGGGGCCACCAGCTGGCAGGTGCTGTGGGAGATCCAGCTCCCGCTGGCGCTGCGCACCATCATGGCGGGGCTCAATCAGACGCTAATGCTTTCGCTGTCGATGGTGGTGATCGCCGCCTTGATCGGCGCCGGCGGACTGGGCCTCACCGTCTACACCGGCTTGGGACGGCTCGACGTGGGCGCCGCCGCGGTCGGAGGCGTCGGTATCGTGCTGCTGGCCATCGTCCTCGATCGCATCACCCAGGCCCTGGCAGAACCCCGCGCCCAGCGCTCATCCCTGGCTCGCCTGGCACATTCGCTATTGCGCTGGGATCGCTCCGATCGTACCGAGGGCGATCAGCCCGAAGCGAGCAATCGCCCTTCCAGCTAGTGCAAGTGCACACGCGCGCCCCTCGGCGCCCGCGCTAGCCGCCGGAAGCTCGAGGACAAACCAAACAAGAGGAGGCACACAATGAACGACAGACTACGAGACCGGATTCGACCGCTGGCCGCGGCATCCGTGGCAGCGCTGAGCCTATCCCTCGCGGCAACGGCGGCAACCGCCGCAGAGCTGCCCGGTGACGGCAAATCGGTGCGCATGGCCCGAGCCACCTGGGATACCGGCTGGTTCCAGGCCGAGATCTACCGCCAGGCGCTGGAGGATCTGGGCTATCAGGTGGACGATCCCATTACCCTGGACAATCCGCCCTTTTATCAGACCGTCGGGCAGGGCGACGTGGACCTGTGGGTGAACGGCTGGTTCCCGCTGCACAACACCTACCGCAGCGCCTTCGAGCCCGGCGCCAGCGTCGTCGGCTACGTGGCCGAGGGCGGCGCCTTGCAGGGCTATCTGATCGACAAGAAGACCCAGGAGGAGCGCGGCATCACTAGTCTGGAGGATTTCAAGAAGCCGGAGATCCGCGAGCTCTTCGACAGCGATGGCGACGGCAAGGCCGAGATGGTGGCCTGCCCCCCCGGCTGGGGCTGCGAGGAGGTGATCGCCTATCACCTGGACACCTACGAGCTGCGGGATGCCATCGATCCGATCAAGGCGGGTTATGCCGCCTCCATGGCCGACGCCCTGGGGCGTTACCAGGAGGGCAAGTCCATCTTGTTTTACACCTGGACCCCCAACTGGACGGTGGGGATTCTGAAGCCGGGTGAAGATGTGACCTGGATCCAAGTGCCCTATGCCTCGTTGCCCGAGGACCAGAAGGAGCTGGAGGACCAGACCGAGATCTCCGGCGTCACCGGCTGCGTCGCCGACCCTTGCCTGATGGGGTGGCCGGCCAACGACATCCGGCCGGTGGCGAACAACGAATTCCTGGACCAGAATCCCGCGGTGAAGCGGTTGCTGGAGGTGATGAGCGTCCCCATCGAGGACATCTTTGCCCAGAACGCCAAGATGAACGAGGGCGCGGACAGCAAGTCCGATCTGCAGCAGCAGGTCGAGGAATGGATCTCGAGTAATCAGGAGACCTACGACGGCTGGCTCGAAGAGGCTAAACAGGCGGCCATGTAGAACGACCAAGCGCGCGTAGGGCGGGGTGGATTAGCGCAGCGTAATCCACCTTCCGGCTACGCACGAACACGGTGCAATACGCATTCGTTATTGCACCCTACGCGGGCTTCCGGCTTCCGGGAGGGGCTCGAGGCGCAGATCGGCGGCCGCCTAGCGGCGCTGATGACCGAGGGATGGTCGTTCGATCGGAGGAAAAGAGGGTTGATGCTGCCTATACTCGGACTTACGGCAAGGGCGCCTATACTTCTTGTTATATCGATCATACCCGTCGGCAACGCACTGATATCGACCGAGCGTTTCTGGATACCAGCGATGGCAGCGACAACTCCATCACATACCACAAGTTCCAAGCGCTCGCTGTCATTCGGATCGCTCGCCTATATCGGTGCCGGGGGATCAGTCCTGGTATGTTACGGCAAGAGCATTCTGCTCGCCACGTTCGCTGAGTTGGGCTTCGACCTTGGCGATCTCGTGCTCAATCCGCACGTCCAAGCTGTCTTGATGTGGGCCCTCGGCATGGTGGCCGTGTACGGGCTTGCGCAGGACCGAAGAAAGCACGGTCACGCTATGCCGCTTGTCATGGGAAGTGTAGGCGTGGCGGTAATTATCGTCACGCTTTATTCTTATTATTCCACGGCCATTGAGATAACCGGTTACTTGCTTCTCGTTGGATCGGCATTTTTGAATCAAAACGTGATGCTGCGCAAATTGAACATTGAAGTGCAAGGTTTGAAGAATACCCTTGAGCAGCGCGTAGAAAAACAGGTCGCTGAAATACAAAGATTGGCAAGGCTCAAGCGCTTTCTGGCGCCGGCGGTTGCCAACCTGATCACCGCGGAGGAAGAGGGTTCAGTATTACAGAGTCATCGTAGCAACATTGCCGCTTTGTTTTGCGATATACGAGGTTTTACGACCTTCTCGGAGAGCATGGAGCCAGAGGAAGTCATGAATGTGCTCCAGACGTACCACGAGCAGGTGGGGCGACTCATCTCCGAGCATGGCGGTACGATCGATCACCGGGCTGGCGACGGTTTGATGGTATTCTTCAATGATCCGCTACCCTGTCAGGAGCCGGTCGTTAGTGCAGTAAATCTTGCTCTAGCTATCCGCCGAGCGTTCGCTGAAATGAACATAGACTGGCGCAAGCGAGGATACGATCTGGGTATCGGCGTCGGGATTTCGAGTGGATATGCCACCTTGGGGATTGTGGGCTTCGAGGGCAGGTTCGACTACACTGCCAATGGGAACGCCGTAAACCTGGCTGCACGCTTGTGCAGCGAAGCCAGAGACGGCCAGATTCTGATTAGCCACAAAGCCCTTGCAGAGATTGAGGATCGTGTTGAGGCTGACTTGATCGGGGAGTTGGAGCTCAGGGGATTCGCGAGACCCATATTGGTCCATAATGTTCATGCCTTGGTTGAGGGAACTGCAAGGCAGTGTCATTCCCAGTGATCCCACTCGATGCAACTGTGCCGCGTGCTGGGCTCATGTCGGCGACGCCATCTGAAAAGGGATCTAGCGGGCCCGCTGGAATTCGGCGACGTCGCCATGTGGCAGAGCAGACAATAGTGGACTACTCACACATAGCGGAGCGTATAGTCAGTATAAACCACCTTTTCGGCGGCCGGCGGCCTGTCCAGATCGGTGTTGGCACCTGCGCTCGGTGGTCGCTCCGACTCGTCAATCGCCTCTGAGTGGCGTCACGGCGCCCGAATCCACCCCGGCGACGGGT
>CAZLYT010000179.1:0-15062 GCA_964563515.1 uncultured Candidatus Competibacteraceae bacterium
TGGCCGACAACCAGTCCGAGAGCGGTAGCAGACGGTGTGCGGTTCTCCATTGTGGCGACGGCATGCAATCCTCCGCAGCAGCACGGGCAGATCGGGCCTGGGCGGGGGTGCGGAGCGGCTTCGTCGATCTCCTCGGCCCCTCTGTCACGCGGGGTTACCCCGGCTCGTCGTGCCTTGCCCGGGTGGTCGACACGCTCCCAAGAGGTGCCCACGACAGCGGCTGCCGGCATTGTGCCAGAGTGCTCGACCCGACCTTCACCGTTCGCCCCGAGGCCGACGACGCGGCGAGCGGCTCGAGGCCTCGTTTTGCCTGCCGAGCCACGTTGACTGCCGTCCACAAAACGCTCGTCGTGAACACGGATACTGTCAACGGGAGACTCGAGACTGAAGTGTTTCCATCCCATCTTGCGCATCAGTTTTGTGAGTACGCCTTGAAGACCGGGCTTCTTGACATAAATCTCGAGTCAGGCGGAGTCAATGTTGCGCATTCCGCAAGCTAGCTCGGGACCACCTACGCCAGGGTTTTTCTCCATTTGGTGCTTAGGAATTCTAGCTGCCTTGCGCGACCGTGCGATGGATAAGCCGGCGGGTCCCGAGCCGATGATGGCGTAATAATCGGAACAGCCGATGGGCGAGTGGGTGGGAATGGTCATGGCGCGCCCCCCTGATGAGCTAAACCAAGCGGCATGGCGCCGAAACTCGGAATCTACAAGCCGGATTCCGTCACGAACAACCGCCTCCGTGGAGCTTTTTCTTGGCCCACTCTCGGATGCAGAGCGGCGACCGTTGGTTTCAGGACTCCTTCCACTACTAGAGTCGATCGCATGAGCCAGCTCCCGTGCGAATTTCACGAAAGCATCGGTCGGGGCCGGGCGATGTAGAAGTGCGCGCCGGCAATGACCGGCGCAGCTACCGTTGGAGCGCGGGTACGCCCAGGCTCAAAAGAAATGTGAAAAACGCAGGGTGATGAAGTCGTCCCGGGCGAACCCGGATAGGGGATCCGTTGGGTCGACATTATGAAACAATCTCGCTTCGAGCGCCGCGGTCCAGCGGTCACCGAGGCGCCGACTCCCCTCCGCGATGAACACCGTGGTGCTGGTATGGCGATCGATGATACCGCCTAGCAATAGCTCGCTACTCTGGGGATCGTTGAGCGCAAGGCGCGTACCCAGGAACACGTCGTCATCGAAGGGTGTCGGCGGTGCCTCCTCGTCGCGGCCATCGTAGAGATACTCGGCTAATACTCCTACGTCGACATTGGTCTCCGCGACTCCATAGAAGGTGTACTCGAACCCGCCCACCATGGCTCCGAAGCGATCTCCTTGTCCCGAGCGCGTCATTGCTTCGAGCTTCCATAGCCAACTCCCCTTGGTGGCTTGAAGGTCGAGGCTGGTCTGACTGATGATATCGTAATGTGGGATCAGCACCGGACCGCCAGGGGCGGCAATGTCCGGCACGAACCGTGGCTCGCGACTGGTCCCCCAAAAGTGGCTCAACCCCACGTCCCAATCTCCCATGGAGTGACTCCACCTCAGTGCCAGATCCACATGATGGCGCTCCGCGGATGACTCGTATTCCGCGCTATCGGTGTCCACTGGTAATGCCCCGCGCAAATGTGCCTCCCGATCGGGAAAGGTGCGTTCACGAAATCCCGGCAGCACGAAAAAGCTGAGCCGCCCCCAGCTGCGGAGCAGGTTCAGATTGATCATGAGTTGGCCGAGCTTGTCCTCGTCGTCGATGTCCTCGACCCGGTCGGATTGATTGATGATGTCAACGAGATGGCGAGACTCCGTGACGCCCCAAAATACCTTGCTGAAACCCATCCTGAGATCCCAATCCGAGTCGATGTGCAACCAGTTTAGCTCGCGAAGGTCGGCATGGGTGCGATGGTCGTCGTCAGCGTCGAGGCGCAGAAATGGCACGAAGGTAAAATGATCGGCGCCGTCATTCCACTGGTAGTGGTACTCGGGTTGAAAAGCGACCGAGGGCGATAATGATACATCATCCTGATCGGCAAATGCCGGTGACTCGGGGAAAATTCGCAGCTCAGCAGAGACGAAGCCTGATAGATCCTGCGCTGACGTGCCTTGCGCAAGAGCCGCAAGGCACGTCAGCACTAGGATCAGGTTGGTACGGCTCGGTCTAAAAGACACGGGTCAGCACGTTTCGAGAGAAGTCCTGTTCGTCCAGCCCAGTGCGAAATTGGTAGTTGCTCCAAACCAGGCGGGTAGTTTTCCCTGACTGGTGGTTCTCCATGGACATCTCGTTTGCCCGCCAATATCGCTCCAGATACTGTCCATAATCATGAAAGGTGAGGGTCTTGAGCAGTTCGTTCTTGCGATCATAGTAATCGATCCGCCGGGGCTGATGAATGGTCTTGTCGACCCATTCCACCTGCCGAGAATAGCCCGAGTGCTCATAGGCAGGCGTGTTCTCGACCACGTGGCAGTCATGGCCCTCCAGGACCTCGTCGCGTAGCCAGCGGTAGGTGTACTTCTTCATCTCCCATGACCCCAGGTCCTCGTAGGCAAACTCGCTGCCCATGAACGGTCCCGACTTGTTGTTGGTGGCAATGCGCTTGACGCGCTTCAGAGCGGGCAAATAAAGCCACTGGTCATCGGGCTCCAAGCCATGCGAAAAAGTCAGGATCGCAGTTCCAGATACGTCCCGGGGCTGGTCGAAGACACTCAGCGTCTTGTCGCCGTCCCCGGGAACCTCCAGTACGTTCATACGAAACTCGCGGACACTTTCGGCGCCACCACGGTTTTTGAGAATCATCGTGACCTGGGCTGTGTAGTCGCCGAAGCCGCTGTCACGTCGGTCGGTCTCGAGGGCGATTGCGGTGCCTTTTTCGACTGGCGTCTGGGCAAGCAGCTCAAACGGAATCAGGATGAACAACAGGAATAGAAACAGCGTTCGTCTCATCTTTCGTCTCCTTGAGGGTCAATAGTAGGGTTGGTAACAAGAAAAAGTCGGCCGCCAGCGCCATACCCAATGCAATGGCGGTTAGCAGGCCCATGCCGGCGTTGATTTCGAAGCTGGAGAAAGCCAGCATAGAGAATCCGGCCATTAGCACCACCGTAGTCACCCACATGGCGGGTCCCGCCGAGGCGAAGGCGTAGCGCACTGCGTCCTCCGGGGATTTCCCGAGGACTCTTCGGGCACGCAAGTACTTATCGAGGAAGTGCACGGTGTCGTCGACGACGATGCCCAGTGTCATCGCAGCCACCACGGACAGCGCCAGGCCCACCTGCCCGACCGTCAGTCCCCACAGGCCAAACGCCATGGCCGCGGGGATCAGGTTGGGGACCAGGCTTACGAGGCCGATCTTCAGCGATCCGAAGGCGACCATCAGCACCAGGGAGATCAGCACGAGCCCGATCACGACGCCCTGCAGCATAGCGGTGATATTGCGCTGTCCAATATGGGCAAACATGACGGTCGGGCTCGCTCCATCCGCCTGCATCGCCGCGGGCGCATTGTGTTGCAGCCAGGCCTGGGCTCTTTCCTCGAGCCCTAGCACGGCTTTGGAGGAGAGGCTCCTCAAGGTGACGGTCATCCGCAGCGACGATTTGTCTACGTCGATCCGATCGTTGAGGTCGAGGCCGTAAGGCAGCGACATTTCGTACATCAGCAGATATTGGGCGCTGAGTTCGCGAGTGTCCGGCAACCGATAATGACCGGGGTCGTCACCGTGCATGTTGCGATTCAATCGCTTCAGAATATCCGTAATGGCATAGACGTGTAGCACCTCCGGTTGGCTTCGGTACCAGTCCGCGAATTCCTCCACCTTGTGCAGGAAATTGGGGTCGTTGATACCGCCAGATACTCCGGATCCGAGGGAATAATCGAGATAATAGATTCCCGTGAGGTTGTCTGTCGTGAAATCCGTTGCCTGGCGGAAGTCAGTGCTTTCGCCAAAGTATTTGACGAACTCGTCGTTAAGCTCGTTTTTCGGTATGAAGGCGATCAATCCCAAGACGACTGCCGTAGTAACCCACAGCACTGGGTTGCGTCGCCGAATCACGAACTCAGCCAAGCCAGCGACCCAGGAATGCGGGCGCTTGCGCTGGCCGCGAATCCGCACCGGCATCACCATCACTAGAGCGGGTAGCAGAGTGATGCTAAGTAGGTACGCGGCCAGCACACCGATGGCGGTGATGTTTCCCAGGTCGCGAAATGGGGGTGAATCGCTGCTATTGAGCGACAAGAACCCGATTGCGGTGGTGAGACTGGTCAAGAACACAGGCCGCGCGTTGCTACGCAGGCTCTCGATCAGGGCTGCCCGCTTGTCCATGCCTCGGCGCATGTGATCGAAGCATGCCGAGAGCAAGTGCACGCAATCGGCCACCGCGAGCGTCAGAATGATGTTGGGGGCGGCCACGGCGGTGGGCGACAAGTCGATGCCGAGCCAGCCGGCGCACCCCATGGCTGCAGCGATGGATAGCATGACGACTGTCACCGTCACCACGGTGGCGGTGATGGCCCGCAGGAAAATGCCCACGGACACGATAATCACCACCAGCATCAAGGGTACCAGCGTGCTGCCATCCCGCTGCGACGCCTCGGGGAAGGCGTTGTCCATCATGATCGAGCCGGTGAGATAAATGCCCAAGTTGGGATGGGCAGTGCCTATCTCGTTGGCGAGCTGACGAGCAGATTGGGCAATAGTCGGAACTTCCGCTCCTTTATCCACTCCCGGCAGTTGCACGGTCACGTTGACACCCGTGACGTGCCCAGTGGGCGAGATCAGGCGGTTCAGCAGCAGCGGTTCTTCGAGCGCAATCGCACGTTTGCCTTTGAGCTCCGCTGGCGTCAACGTAGCGGCGTCTTCGATCAGGTCCTCAACCACGAGTGCGTCCGCCACAGCATGGCTGTACTGAAAGTTGGTAATGGAGTCCACTCGACTCGAGTACGGTATCTGCCAAGCTCTGTTGGTGAGCTCTTGAATGGCCGTAAGCGTCTCTCTCGTGAACACTTCTCCGGACTTTGGGGCGACGACGAAGAGTACGTTATCGCTGCGACTGTAGGTGTTCTGGAGATGGTCGAAAGCCTGGAGCTGCGGATTGTCCTCGCTGAAAAACATTCGATAGTCGGTTCGAAACTCGAGCAGGCGAGTGCCGAGAGCGGCTGCAGCGACGCTTGCCAGCACCACGAAGATAACTGGGTAGCGCCAACGTACTAGCCACTGTGCGTAGGTCGTGATCATTGCGCGCGTCTCCGGTCTAATTGCGCTGCGACGGACATTGTTTTGGTGGCGACCCGGCGTCTCCGGCCCCAGCAACGGACGGATGACGCCGTTGCTGGGAGCAAGCTGATGCTCGGAGCGATCGTGCTAGGCCGCCGGCTGATCGCGAAAACCGCCGGACAGCATGGCAGTAGATGCCACCGCTTGACGGCGCACTTGGGTCAGCGCTTCCGCGACCGCTTCGACGGTGTAGGCAATTTGCTCCTCGGTGTGCTGTGCCGTGATGAAGAAGCGCATGCGCGCCGCGTCCTCGGGCACCGCCGGATAGAGCATGGCCTGGACATTGATTCCTCGATCAAAGAGGCGCTGGCCCAGCAACAAGCTTTGGACGGAGTTGCCGATGATCACTGGGACTACTGCCGATCCACTGCTCGGTCCGGTGTCGAGGCGGTGCTGCCGTGCCAGCTCGAGGAACTGCCGGGAGCGCGCCTGCACCCGGGCGACCCGCTCCGGCTCGGCCTTGAGCTTGCGCACGGCTGCCAAGGCTGCCGCCGCGTTGGGCGGAGAAATACCGACACTGTAGAGAAACCCCCCGGGGGCGGTGTATCTAAGGTAATCCATCAGCGCTTGGCTGCCGGCAATGTAGCCGCCGCAGCTCGCAAAGGTCTTGCTGAGCGTGCCCATCCAAATATCGATTTCGCTACCAGCAATGCCGAAGTGCTCGCCAATTCCGTATCCGCGCGCCCCGAGTACACCCGAGGAGTGCGCCTCGTCAACCATGAGAAAGGCCTTATGACGCTTTTTCAGCTCGATAAACTTGGGCAGGTCCGGAATATCGCCATCCATGCTGTAGACACCCTCGAGGATGATCAGCGTTCGCTCGTAGTGTGGGCGGTTATCACGCAGCAGCCTATTGAGCGCCTCCCAATCATTGTGGGGAAAGGGAATGCGTCTGGCTCCGGAAAGCAAGCACCCGGTGACCGCACTGTTGTGGATCAGGCTATCGTGCAAGATTAAATCTTTTGGCCCGAACAGGTGACCGATGGTGGTGACGTTGGTGGCGTAGCCACTGACGAAACAGACGCAACCTTCCGCCCCGACCAGGCTCGCGAGCTCCTGCTCGAGCTCCCGGTGCAACGGAATCTCGCCGGACGCAATGCGACTTGCGGAGACCGAGGTCCCGTAGCGATCGATTGCCTCCTTGGCCGCTAGGGCCACGTCGGGGTCTCCAGACATGCCCACATAGTTGTAGCCCGAGTAGTTGATGTACTCACGGCCATTGATGGTGACGGTGTTATTGCTCACGTCCTCGTGGCAATTGAAGTACGGATTGTCGATTCCGAGCCGGCGCATGTCCTCGGCCTTCTTCTCTAGGTCCCTCAGCCCCGGCAGCAGGTCCCAACGATAGAACTCCGGCCGTATCTCCGCCGACTCCGCCACCTCCTGGTCGCGTCCGGCGCCCGCGTCGACGGCCATGTCCCGGCCCGCACGCGCCTGTAGGAGCTGCCGCGCCATGGCCCTTTTTTCGTCAGCGGACAACTCCGCGAGTCTGCGCTTTGCCGTGTTCATGTCAGGCTTCCTTCTGTTGCATCAAATCAATGAGTAGGGTGTCCAGATCTTCATCGGAGAGTTCGCCGAGCCCGTCGTCCAAGTCCCGAGAATCGGCGCTGTGGGAAGAATCGAGGCGTTCGCACTCCGCCGCTGGCCGGTCGCCTGCAAGCCCCAGCTTGTCCAGGAAGTGCAGTGCCATCTGGGCCAGGGAGTTGCCCTTCATCAGCTCGAGGGTCGAGATCTCGATGCCGAATTTGTGCTTGATGCCAGTCTGCAGCTCCACCGCCATCAGCGAGTCCACGCCCATGTCGCTGAGGGCTTGGCCCATGTCGACTCGGTCGGTGGGCATGCGCAGTGTCTCGGCGACTTGCTCCGCTAGCAGCAGGCCAATCAGCTCACGCCGCTCGTCGGGCTCCAGATCCGACAGCTGGGCATGCAGTTCGCTCGCGGGAGAGTCAACACCACCGTGGTCGCGACCCACCAGGTCCGCGAACCGCGACGAGGCACCGCCGGTCGGCTCGAACATCGCCCATTGCTGCCAGTCGACGTCCATGATGCCGACTTGTACCGGGTTCCACTCCAGGACGCTCGCGAGCGCCTCCATGGCTTGGGCTGAGGTAAACGTCTTGATCCCCATCAGCGCCAGGTGCCGCTCGACCTCCGAGCTGCTCGCGGCCATACCGACCTGGGCCAAGGCTCCCCAGTTGATCGTGGTCGCCGGCATGCCCTGCGCCCGTCGAAGCTCGGCCAGCGTGTCCAGGACTGCATTGGCTGCCACGTAGTTGCCCTGGCGGGCGTTGCCGATCAGGCACGAAACCGACGAGAACAGTAAGAAGAACTCCAGGTCCCGGGTGTGTTGGTGCAGATGCCAAGCCCCCAAGGCCTTGGGGGCCATGACCCGGGCGAAACGCTCGGCGTCCAGGTCGATCAGGCGGGCATCATCCAAGACCGCGGCGGCATGAATGATCCCTTTTATGGGGGGCATCATTTGGCCCGCCACGTCGAGCAACTGCACTACCGCAGTCTCGGTGGCGATGTCTGCAGCCGCAGCCATCACCTTGGCGCCGGCCGCCTCGAGCTGCCGCACCGCTTCCTGAGCATCCGCGGTCGCGGCGCCGCGGCGACCGACCAGCACCAAATGCCGGGCGCCCTGGGCCACCATCCACTCGGCAACCTTCAGTCCGAAGCCGCCGAAACCGCCGGTGATGAGGTAGGTGGCGTCTGGTCGTATTCGGGCCCGCTCAGGCGTCGGGGGAAACACCTCGGCGCCCTCTTCATGGGCCATTGACAAGGCAAAGGCGCTCATCTCGGGCGATTGGGTACCGGCCTGCATGACCCTGGCCGTCTCGCTGGGTGGCAGCAGTGCACGCTCCGGCACCGGCAAAGCACCGGAGCCTATGCGCTCGCATACCTCGCCCAAAAGCTGTCGGTACAGACCCGGTCGTTCGACCATCATCCGCTCGGTATCGAAGCTGGCGATGGTGATGTCGCAATTGGCGGACGCCGCTGTGCCGGCGCGGCCTCGCCGAGCCGCATCGAAGCGAACCAGGCGGCCAAATGGGGCCAGCAGTGCTGAGATCCTTGCCTCGCACTCCGCATCGCTTGAGATCACCGCCACGTCGAGGCCATGGCCCCCCGTGTGCTCCATGACGTCCTGGGCAAGGTCCAGTGACGCCGGCTCGACCACATGCCGCACGCCCAGCGCCCGCAAGGCGTCGGCGTGGTCAGGCGTGGACGCTCCGGCGAGGACTCGAGCCTCCGCTTGGAGGGCGATCTGGGCTGCGGCCATCGCCGCGGCGCCCGAGCCGACGATCAGGACGTACTCGCCGCGCTGGACGCGGGCCACGTGCTGCAGCGCGTAGTAGGCCGGGACATAGTCGAAAGGCACACTAGTGGCGGCGGCAAAGCTCCCAGCTGGCGGCTTCGCAACGACGAAAGCAGCGTCGACTGCCACCGTGAGGTGGCTTCGGCCGGCCCCCTCCGCACACGCGAATACCGGGTCGCCGACCTGGAAACCTGACACCCCGGTACCGACAGCTGTCACTATGCCGGATGCAACTCGGCCAACGCCCTTGGGCCCAGTGGCGCTCGGTCCCCGCGCGTCGCCGTCGCGGGGGTTCAACCCGACGGCCCGAACGGCAATCTCCACCTCACCGGGCTCTGGTTCGCGACGCTGGATTTGTCGCAGCCTCATGCCTGGTATCGCTCCCGTCTGGCTGTCCCGCTCGAGGGCGAACGCGGCGCCGGCTGGCAAGGCAATCGGCAGCTGTCGTTGGGCCTCTTGCTCCAGGACGCGAGCGGATACCCGCCTCAGTCGGTGCAGGTAGCGCTCAGGTCCACGCAGCGCGATGTCGTCATCGTTCCCATCTGTCAGCAGCTCTTCCGCCAACCGTCGCACGTTGACTCCGAAGGCGCTGGGATCCAGGTCGACTAGGGTGCAGCGCAGCGCCGGGTGCTCGTTGAAGGCCACGCGTCCCAGACCGACTAGCGGCGCCTGCGCAAGCGCCAGATCGGATTCGCTTGCAAGGACCCGCTGCACGCCCCGGGTGATCAGGTACAGCCTGGGCGGCTCGACCCCTTCCAGCGCGTTCAGAGCTTGGATCAGGTAAAGCGCCGCAATGGTCTCGTTGCGCCCCGGCGCTTGGTCGGCGCCAAGCTGGGCATCCAGCCCCCACAGGTACGCGATCCCTTGGCAGCCGGCGGAACCGACCTGCTCCAGGAGCCGCTGCAAGTCTTCACGGCTGTCGGGGCGGAGGCGGTAGTGATTGGCGTCCAGCCTTTCGTAACGATCGGCGGCCAAGACGCGGATCGCCGGGTTGCCACCCCAGGCCTCGATCTGCGACGCCAGCTCTTCGCCGATGCCGCCTTGATCGGCGAACAGCAGCCAGGTGCCCGGTTGCTCCAGGCTGCGCTCGGGCTCGCTCGTCTCCCAGTGATAGCGATAGAGCCACTGGTCCAGATTCTCGATCGCGCGCTGCTGCCTCACGGCCACGGCACGGCATTGGAGCCCGCGGACCTCGACGAGGACTTGGCCGTCGTCGCCGCAAAGGGTGAGGTCGCCCTCGACCAGCTCCGGCGTGCGGCGGGTCAAACAGCCGTAGCTCCAGCAGTGGCCTTGGGGCGAGTCGTGAAAACGGATCTGGTCGATGCGCACTGGTAGATAGAGCTGCGCACTGCCCGCGCCATCGTCGCGATCCAGAATGGCAATCAACGATTGAAAGGCAGCATCCAACAGCGTTGGATGGAGTCGATAGCCCTCCGCAGACGTCGGCGACGATTGCTCGACCTCGATCCTGGCGAGTACCTGGTCGTCGCCCCGCCACAGGGACTGAATGCCCTGGAACTGGGGTCCGTACTGAAGTCCCCGCTCCGCCATCCGCCGGTAGTGGGCGTCCGCGGTTACCTGGTCTCGGCAGCGCTCGCGGAGCTGGGACAAAGGGAGGTGATCCCGCACCGGTGGCGCCAGTTGCGACAGCGTCCCGGTCGCGTGCAGGCGCCAGTGCAGCTTGTCGTCCTTGGCCCGGCTGTAGATCGAGTACTCGCGGGCGTGGCCATCGTAGGTGAGTCGCAGCAGCGACTCGTGCGCGTCTTCAACCACGAGCGCCTGGTGGAACTCCAGGTTTTCCAGTGCGCATGCCTGTGCTCCGGTGAGCTGGCGGTGGGCGATCAGTCCACCTTCCACATAGGCCGCCCCCGGCAACACCACCAGGTCGTCGACTCGATGGTCCTCCAGGTAGGGCAGCAGGTAGCGGTTGAGCGGGACTTCCCAGGTCGGCGCAGGAGCGCTCACGGGTCGGGTCAGGAAGATGTGCTCGGCTCCGCCCCGACGTTCCAACATGGCTTCGGGAGCCTCCTGCCAGTAGGTTTCCCGCTGCCAGGGATAGCTCGGCAGCCGCACGAAGCGTCCGCCCTGCGGGTAGTACTGGCGCCAGTCCACGGGACAACCATGGACATAGAGTCCACCGAGGCCTAGCAGCATCGTCGCCTGCTCCGACTCACCCCGACGCATGGAGGCGATGACTGCAGCCTGAGCCCCCCGGCGCATCAGGCACTCCTTGATCGAGGCGGACAGTACCGGGTGCGGCCCGACCTCAAGGAACAGCCGATGGCCGGCCTCGATTAGGCTGTCCATGGCGCGAGCGAACAACACGGGTTCACGGACGTTGCGGCACCAGTACTCGGCGTCGTAACTAGGCTCTTGCACCAGACCACCGGTGACCGTCGAGTATAGGGGTAGCCGCGGTCGCTGGGTCCGGAGATCCGAGAGCGAGTCACGCAGCTCGCCCAAGAGTGGGTCCATGTAGAAGCTGTGGTAGGCGACCTCGACTTGCAGCAGGCGATTGAAGGCGCCCCGCCGCTCGAGCTCCGCCGCGATCCCCTCGAGGGCGTCCCGACGGCCAGCGAGCGTGAGCGAGGATGGACCATTGACGGCGGCCAGAGAGATCTGATCACGGTATTGGAGAAGCAGATGCTCGACGTCCGCTTCGGTAATGCCTACCGCGAGCATCGTTCCCTGACCGGCTGCTTGTTTCTGAATGCGGCTGCGCTGATAGCTGACTCGAACAGCGTCTTCCAGGCTGAGAACGCCAGCGACGTAGGCTGCGGTGACCTCGCCGACGCTGTGCCCGACGACCGCTGCGGGTTCGACTCCCCAAGACCTCCATAGTGCGACCAGGCTGGCCTGGATCACGAAGTTCGCGGGCTGCGCAATTTGCGTCTCGGTGATCCGGGAGCACTTTTCGTCGGCTCGCATCTCGGCAAGAATCGACCATCCCGCAAGACCCCGAAAGATGGTGTCGCAGGCGGTGGCGGTGTCCCTGAACACGGGCTCCTGTTCCAACAGCTCACGGCCCATCGCCCACCACTGCGGCCCCATGCCGGTGAATACGAAAACGGGTCGTTCCGGCTTGGCGGCGAGAATCTTGGCCTTCGTGGTCCGGCTGGCCCTGCCCAGTTCGGCGAAGGAGCGCAGCTGTTCCAGCATGGTCGCCGCCGAATCGGCTACCAAGGCCAGCCGGTTGTCGTAATGGCCACGGTGCAACGCGGCGGAGTAGCAGAGGTCGCGGAGTGCTGGCGGCTCGGCGCCGCAAAGCAGGGTCTGGTACGAGTTGGCCAGCACGCTTAAGGCCGCGTCACTACGAGCGGATAGGGGCAGCAGACAGGGTCGAGATGGCTCGGCCACTGGCTCTGAGTCCTGGTTTCCCTGCAGCTCGGGAGCCTCTTCCAGCAGCACGTGTGCGTTGGTGCCGCCGTAACCGAAAGAATTGATGCCAACGACCGCGCGCCCCTCACCGCTAGGCATGGGCTCCAAGCTGCGCGGCAATCGTAATCCCAGCTCGGCAAATGGAATATTCGGATTGGGGTTGCCCAGGTTAGCCAGTGGAGGAATCTGACCATGCTTGAGCGACAGCGCCGCCTTGATAAGGCCGGCGACGCCGGAGGCGGCCTCGAGGTGTCCGATGTTGGCCTTTACTGAGCCCACCACGCAGGCATGCTCAGGGTCGCGGCCTGTGCCCACAGCCGCACCCAGTGCCTTCGCCTCGATCGGGTCTCCCACGGCGGTGCCGGTGCCGTGGGCCTCGAAGTAGCGGATCTGCTTCGGTTCCACTCCGGCCTCACCGCACACCTTTAGAATGAGGCGTTCCTGGGATGCAGGGTTGGGTACGGTGATGCCGTTGGTCCGGCCATCCTGGTTGACACCAGTCCCACGCACGATGGCGTAAACGGGGTTGCCGTCCCGCAATGCGTCAGAGAGCGGCTTGATGACCACGATGCCGGCGCCCTCGCCGCGGCCGTAGCCGTCGGCGCGTTCGTCGAAGCTCTTGCAGCGGCCGTCGGGAGATAGAAACTGGCCCTTGCACATGGCCAAGTTGACCTCGGGACGAAAGATGACGTTGACGCCCCCGGCAAGCGCCAGGTGGCACTCGCCGCGCCAAATAGCCTGACAAGCATGATGGAAAGCCACCAGCGATGAGGAGCAGGCGGTGTCCATGGAGACGCTGGGCCCGCGCAGATCAAACACGTAGGACAGGCGGTTAGAGAGGATCGTCATCGTCGAGCTCACCGCCGTATGCGGTCCAATCATTTCGGAGTTCGCGGCGCTCATTTGAGTGAGCTTGTTGTCGAGCATGAAAGCGCCGATATAGACGCCTGCGTCACTGCCCGCGATCCCCTCAGGGACTAGACCGGCGTCTTCCAGTGCCTCCCACGCGACTTCGAGCAGCAATCGCTGCTGCGGGTCGGTACACGCAGCCTCCCGTGGTGAAATCCCGAAAAACTGGGCATCGAACTGATCGATCCGCTGCTGCAGGAAGCCGCCGGAACGGGTATACATTTTTCCCGGTTTGTTTGGGTCGGGATCGAAATATTTGCGTATATCCCACCGATCCGGAGGCACGTCCACGATCGCGTCACGACCCTCGATCATCAGTTGCCAAAACTCGTTCGGGCTATTGACGCCTCCGGGGAATCTGCAACCCATCCCAACGATTGCAATGGCACCGTGCTCGGGCCCAGCCGGAATATTCGTCGTTAGACCGTCCATTCGACTCTCCTGCCCCTATGGGGTGGGCACCTATGCCCATTGATGCAGACCAATTGAGATCCGGCCGGGCGACATATACGCCGCTGCTGCTGGCCGTTAATCGAACCTGGGAATTCGCGTGGTGGCTCTGAAAGCGGACCGAAGCTCAGTTCGCGCTAGAGCGCGCCGCAGCAGCGGTGGGGCTTCTGCCCCCCAGCCTTGTCCCGGTAAAGCTCCCTTGACCCGGTGGACTTCGACCGTGGCCACCTTAGGGACTGGCAGCAGGTCGCTCCGCGGAGAATCGCACCCGCAGGATGTGAGAAATTCAACTTGTCGCAGTACCCTGGCGTCGTGTAAGGGCGTCATTCGCTGGCGCGGCCGGAGGGCTCGCAATGCCAGCCGCTCGGTCATCCACACAGACACTGGAACCCACCGAGTCGAGGTCGCGCCGCCCCCGTCTCCGCCATTGGGAATTTATTACACAGAGTCTTTGTAGTTGGTCACGGGCTGGAATTGAGCGGACCCCTAACATTCGGGTCCTGACTGCGAGTCATCGCCGATGAGTTGGATGAGAGGAAGTCGACAATGGATCGGAAAGGCGTAATTTTGAGGCTGCTGCTACCACCAAAGAAGGTTGAGAATCGGGGCGACGTGTCGGTTGCTAGTCGTCCGTCGGCAGACCAAAACGGCAGCGCTGATAGCACACCGCTAAGTTACGGTTGGATAGAATTTCCAGAGCGCGCGTCGCGCCACGCCGAGCTTCGAGAACTTATCCAGGAGGCCTCTCGCTCGGCGAAGGCGCGCGAGCGATTCGGTGGTGTCGTTCAGCTCCAAAACCAAATTCCCAATGGCCGCTTCCGAGATCTCGAGTCGGCATTCCAGCGCACGGCTACACCTTTTGATTTCGGGGGTGAGGACCCAATCGACCGCACGTCGTGGGAAGGTTGGTGGCGACCGGGTCAGCGCTGCCCGGTTATCTACGAGGTCGCCTCCAGCGGCGAGCAGTTCGTGCCGCTGAACGATCTGCGCTCACTGCTGGCTCACGAAGACGAAGGAACCTTGAAGGAATGCTTGGCCATCCTGATTGGCAAGCATGACCGGTCCCCCCCGACCGACCTTCTAGTCGAAGCATTGGGGTGAGGCGTAGACGTGAACTCCGAGTTCATTGCGCCACTGGCGTCCTCGGCTCCATGTCCTCACCCTCCGCGACTGTTTCCGCCGGTCTGGTGCATTCAGCATTGTCGGCGTGAGCCGGGAGACCCGGAGCAGCTGCATCCCGAAGAGCGAAAGTTGGTGGCCGCTGCCGCGCGCCGACGCCGGGAGGATTTCGCCGCCGGCCGCGACTGTGCACGCCGTGCGCTCGCGGGGCTGGGAGCGGCTTCGGCGGTCATCGGCAAGGATCCAGCGGGGGTTCCGCGGTGGCCACCGGGGATAACCGGTAGCATCAGTCATTGCCCGGGGCGTGCCATCGCGGTGGTGGCGCCAAGCGATCGAGTGCTCGCGCTCGGCGTGGACGTGGAGTGTTGCCAAAAGCCTTTCAGTGGCGAGTCCCTCGCGCTGATCAGCACTCCCGTCGAGCTGGGCTGGCTGGCGCGGGCGCCTGAGGCCCAGCGTCAACGCGAAGCCTACGCTCGCTTCTCGGCTAAAGAGAGTATTTTTAAGTGCTGCTTTGTGGCCCTTGGCTGGCAGCCCGATTGGCACGACGTGACGGTGCGGCTGGAGCTGGCCCGCAGCCGGTTCAGCGCCTTGGTGCGGATGGCTGGAGAGGTGCTGGTGTTCGGGCACGGCCACTTGGGATTC
>CAZLYT010000180.1:0-7012 GCA_964563515.1 uncultured Candidatus Competibacteraceae bacterium
GTGCAGCGGAAAGAAGCGCACCAGCGGACGGGTGGTTGCGGATTGGGACGCTGGAGTTCAAGTCAGAGCTATTTTGAGGGGCTGATCGACGACCGACCGGTGGCGCGGACGAGCGCGAGAAGGTGACTCCGGCTTGAGAAACGAGGATCTATACTCGAAAACGATTCCGCCGGTTGACGGGCACCCTCCACGCTTCGTGACGTCAAGACCGACAGCACGCCGGGTCCGCCCGCCCGTACCGGGCGTGGGGACGGGTGGCGCGGGCGGGCGGCCGGGCGGTGGGATGAATGTGCTACCCGAGTCGCAAATTGTCGGCCCCTGACCGCCTTGCCGCTACCTTTACTCAGGCACGGGCGTAGCCAGAACTTTGTCGATCCGTTGGCCATCCATGTCGACGACCTCGATGCGCCAGCCCGCCCAGTCGAAGGCATCGCCCGCGTGGGGGATGCGTCCAAGTTGAGCGAGCACGAATCCGGCGACTGAGTGGTAATCCCGCGATTCCGATTCGGGAAGGGCGAACTTCAGCAGCTCGGACATCTCTTCCGAGGACATTCTCGCGTCCAACAGCCACGACCCGTCAGAGCGTTGCACGGCAGCCGGCTCCAATCGCCCGCTCTCATCTGCGAAGCGGCCCGCGATCGCCTCGAGCAAATCGGCTGAGGTAATCAGACCGACAAAGGTGCCGTACTCGTCCACAACGAAGGCCATGTCCACGGGCGCTTGTCGCAGCGACTCCAGGGCATCCAGCGCGTCTACACCATCAGGCACGATGGGTGGGCTGCGGATGAGGCTCGCAAAGTCGATGGTTTCCGCGTCGGCGAGAACCGCCAACACGTCCTTGGCATGAACGACGCCGAACACTTGGTCGATGGTGGTGTGGCCCGCCGGCAACCGCGAGTGGGAACTCGCCCGCAGTCGCGCCAGGACCTGCGCCGGTGGCTCGTCCAGATCGAGCCAATCGACCTCGGTGCGGGGTGTCATCAGTCCACGCGCGGACCGGTCTCCCAAGCGCATCACCCGGGCAATCATGCTGGTCTCTTGAGGCTCTACGACTCCAGCGGTCTCGGCCTCGGCAACCAGCGCGCGGATCTCTTGCTCTGTCACGTGCTGTTCGCCCACATCCACTTGACGAAGCGCGCGAAGCAATAGTCGCGACGACAGCTCCAGCAGCCACACTACTGGCGAGGCCAACCAGGCGAGGCCGGTCATCGGCCGGGCCACGGCTGCGGCTATCACTTCGGGGCGTTGGAGCGCGATCTGCTTGGGTACCAGCTCGCCGACAATGAGCGAGAAGTAAGTCAATGCGGCCACTACCGTCCCGACTGCTACGGCTTCCGCCACTCTGGGTGAGACACCGAAGCTCGCCAGCCAGCTGCCCAGCCGCAGCCCCAAAGTGGCCCCACTGAATGCTCCCGCCCGGATGCCGATTAAGGTTATCCCAATCTGCACGCTGGAAAGGAATCGTCCGGGGTGGTCGAGCAGGCGCAACGCGGCCTCGGCGCCGCGACTGCCGGTAGTTGCCAATACGGCGAGGCGCGGTCTGCGCGAGGAAACCACCGCAAGCTCCGACATGGCGAAGAAGCCGTTGGCGAGGATCAGAACCGAGACGACTAGCAGTTCCCAGATCAGCATGACGGAACTCCGGTCGCACAGGTGAGTTGCCCGCTAGGGACGCACGCTGGCGCTAGAACGGCACCGGTATGCGTCGATGGCGCGAGCTGTTCCCGGGGCGCACGCCCCGGTCACTTGGCTGGTCGTCAGGCAGGTCTACTGGGTGGCGGGCGCCTCGGGTGTCGCCGGTGTCTCTGGCTCGCTATCCGGCCCGCTGAAGGCAAAGAAGAGGATGATCAGCACCACCACGATGCCCGCGATGGCGTACCAGAGGCGCTTGTCCTGGAAATTCATTGGTGACTCCAAAATTGGGCAAAACACGCAGCTCAGATCATAGCTGGCGATGTTCGCACCGAGAAGTTAGGTGTTGCCCAAAAGCGCGTCGAACGGACACCTGGCCCTGGCGAGCACGGCGCGGGGAACTCGGCGACATAGTCAATGAGGACGCGACCGACACCAGCGTTACCAGCTAGCGCCGCCGGGCAGGCTCAGAGACGAGCTCCTGGCGCCGCACCTGCCACTACGCGATTGCACCTGCAGCGCGTTCGCCGATGCACGGGCAGATTTCTGTCTGTGCAGGTACGAGGTCATCGCCGTCGACAAATGACACCCACCATTTGGCGATAGAGCCTCATGTGCCTGCGGCATCGTTGGCACACGTTCGCCGCGGAGGTGCTGTAGTGGGGGCCACGTCTGCTGCGCTCGATCTGGCAGCCCAACGAGATCTACATCACCGCAAACGGCTGTGCGCCGAGCGATGAGATGGCCCCGGAGGGAAACGTCTACGACGGTCGGTTGAACTCCCTGGTTCGGAAAGGGGGTACCGGCCGGCTTCTCGCCCAGTAACGTCGTGTTGGCCGTCCGATGGCGCGAGGGCTCGATCAGACAGGGGCAAAATGCATTTGACCGACCTATACTCGGTCGACCTCAGAACGCCCTCATGGTGACCACGACCTGCCGATCGCGTATCTGAAGCGAATGGACCCGAAGCAACGAAGCGACCGGCCGAGGGCGCGTCTTGGCCCCAAATTTCTCTCTCGCCATGTGAAATCTTCGGACCGGAGGTTCCTCGATCCACTCAGGCGCGAGCACATGAATGGCGCCCGCGATGACCCGCCGGGCTCTTAGCAGGAGACGGTTCGATCGCTCGCCTGTGAACTCAACAAGCGGGTGACTGGAACGACCGTCCGAACCTGCAATTGCCGGAGCACTTCGGGTCGTCCACAGAGAACCCCCAACACCATTAGGAATGGAAGATCTTGGACACTATTCAGCCAGCCTACGGCACAGTGACTTTGCTGCTGATCGCTGTCGGCGCCGTCCTAATCCTTCTGACTCTGATACTGCGGTTCAAGCTGCACGCCTTCGTGGCCCTAGTCCTCGTCAGCCTCGCCACAGCATTGGTCACCAAGATACCGTTCGCCGAGGTCGTTCCGACCTTGCTCAACGGTTTCGGCAGCACGCTGGCCACCGTTGCGCTACTGGTCGGCTTCGGCGCCATGATCGGGCGAATTCTGGAGATAACCGGTGGGGCCGAGGTTCTGGCGGAGCGGCTGATTGATCGCTTTGGCGAGCAGCGGGCCCCGCTGGCGCTCGGTTTCGCCTCACTGCTGTTCGGCTTCCCAATCTTCTTCGACGCCGGCCTGGTGGTGATGCTGCCAATCATCTTCAGCGTTGCTCGACGCTTCGGCGGCTCGGTGCTGCTTTATGCCTTGCCGGCGGCCGGCGCCTTCGCCGTCATGCACGCCTTCGTCCCACCCCATCCGGGCCCCGTTGCCGCCGGCGAGCTGCTCGGTGCCGACATTGGCCTCTTGGTCTTCGTGGGCCTGGTTATAGCCTTACCCACCTGGTTTCTCGGCAGCTATCTCTTCTCTCGCTGGGCCGGTCACAGGTTCGTTTTGCCGGTTCCGGCGTTCCTGGGCGACGATGAGGATGTGAAGCACGGGCGGACCCCGCCCGAGTTCGGGACCGTGCTGCTGGTGCTGTTGTTGCCGCTGGTGCTGATATTCCTCAACACCGGTCTTGGCACACTGGCGACGACGGGCGCCATCAACGGCGACGCACTCTGGGTAGAGCTGCTGCGAATGATCGGGCAGACGCCCGTCGCGCTGTTGATCACCGTGCTGGTGGCCATGGCGACGCTCGGCTCTCGCAACCATTCCAAGTCCGAGCTCGAGGTCATCATGAATGGCGCGCTCGGACCGGTCTGCGCCATCATCCTCGTTACCGGTGCCGGCGGCATGTTCGGGGGTGTGCTGCGCGCCAGCGGCATCGGCGAAGCGCTAGCTGGCAGCCTCCAAGATCTCGGCCTGCCGCTGATCGTCGCTGCTTTCCTGATCGCTACGGCACTGCGTGTGGCACAAGGCTCGGCCACCGTGGCGCTGACCACGACGGCCGGCCTGATCGCGCCCACGGTCCAGGCTACCACCGGGCTCAGCGCCTTCGACCTCTGCTTTCTGGTCATTGCCATCGCCTGCGGCTCGACGGTGCTGAGTCATGTCAACGACTCGGGCTTCTGGCTGGTAGGGCGGTTTCTGGAAATGGACGAGAAGACGACGCTCAAGACCTGGACGGTCATGGAGACCCTGCTCGGCACCATCGGCTTCGTCATTGCCCTGATCGCGAGCCTGCTGCTATGACCGAGGTCGCACCGCAGCACATCGTTGTGATGGGTGTCTCCGGTTGCGGTAAGACGACTGTCGCAGAGGGGCTTGCCGCCGCGCTAGCATGGACTTTTGCCGAGGGCGACCGCTTCCATCCGCAAGCCAATATCGACAAAATGGCCGCCCGCATTCCGCTCACCGACGAGGACCGATGGCCTTGGCTGCGGATCCTCGCCGATTGGATTACCGAACACGAGCGTTCAGGGCGCTCCACGGTGATGTCGTGCTCGGCGCTGAAGAAATCGTATCGGGACGTGCTGCGTAGCGGTGGCAGGCGAGTCCGCTTCGTGCATCTACACGGCGACCGCGCCATTCTCACCGGCAGGCTTGAAGCACGGGCCGGTCACTTCTTTCCCGCCGACCTCTTGGATTCCCAATATGCCGCACTGGAGCCGCTCGCCGGAGACGAGGATGGATGTGTCGTCGACATCGCGCTCGATCCCGAAGCCCAGATTAAAGACGCCCTCCGTAGTCTGGGATTGACCTGGGGGGCTAGTCTGTAAGGGCGTCCAGGCAGGCGCTACTCAAGGAATCGATGACTTCCCCGTAAACAGCCTGCGCGTTTGTACGCGTCGGAACGGGCATTGCGCACCTTCGATGTTCGATCCTTAATTATCCATCTCAGAACAAATAACAGACATCGATCAAGGACCGTCCTGTTGCTGTCGACGTCGTGATCGACCGCAGCAACACATCTACGACGCGATTGGCATCTCTGACCGCCCCGGGAAGACAGAGAAGACCGTGGTGCCGGGCGTCGTACGGCCCTCCGCTAATCTCATCGAGACCGATGTGGTGCGCAAGGTGGTGGACCACACCAAACGCATTCCCGACAAGAAACCGTGCGCACCCGCCTGCAGCAACTAGCCAAGGCGATGGGCATTGGCCAGAGCGAAATCGTCTACGCGTCGGTGTGGTGAGCTCTGGGCGCCGCAGCCCATATGGACGATAGCCAAATCGCCTACGCGAAGTGGCAGCGGCGCCTAGCTGCGCTGCGAGTGCGAGTGCGGGGAGCGTGGAGGTCCCTCCGGCCGCCGACACGCCCCGGTCGCAAGCACGCTCTAGCTCACTTCGCGGGCGCCGGCTGGACCGCGATCGCGAGTGCCTCGGTGTAGGTGATCTCGACCATGTCGCCGACCGCCACGCCCTCGAGCCGCTTGGGCTCGCGCACCCGGATCGCGACTACCTCGCCGTCGGCCTTCTTCAGCGTCACCGACGGCGTCGCCTTGTCGATCGCGACGATCGTGGCCACCACCTGAACGACGTTGGACGCGACGCCGCCGGGCTTGTCACCGGGCTCCGCCCGCGCGGCGTCCGTGGAAACCGACGCACCGGCCGCCATCGACCCGGGCTTGTGCACGGAGTAGGCAAGCGACTCGTAGTAGGTCGTGACGACCTGATCGCCGACCTCAACCTGCGGGAGGTTACGTACCTCTTCGCCGGCCTTGATGTCGAATACCTTGCCGTCCTCACCCCTGAGCGTGACCACGCGCGTTGCCAAGTCGATCTTCTCGACTGTCGCCGTGGTCGTGATTTGATTTTCCTCCACCACCCCGCCCATGGGCGCCGTGGCGGCTTCCTCATTGCCCTCGAATGTCGCGCAGGCGCTGACTGAGACGGCGAACCACGCGACCAACGACATACGAGCGAAACGATTCATCGAAGCCCCCTTGAGTTCGATTTGGCGACGGCGAGCAGTGTGGCACGAATCGCGAACGGCAGCGCGCCGACTTTGGCCATCAGCAGAGCCGCTGATCCGCGAGCGGCGCGGCGCTTGGAAGCAGCCGCCCCCGGCAAACGGGTGGCCCTTTTTTAGCGTCCATGAAGTGGTGCGTCACTTCAGCCAGCGCCGAGCAGCCGGAGTCCGCGGAGCCAGAGCCGGCGCAGAGGGCTGAGTGCGAGGTGGTGGCGCCGACCCGAGGACCGCAAAGAAAGGACCCGGGCGCAGCGGCGAGACCCGCTGCCACCGTGGTCCCGCCACCGAACCGGGGCGCAGCCAGGCCTGGGCCGAATGGTCGGTACCGCTGAGTGAGTGGCACCTGGTGGGGGTCCATGGTTGGCGCGCCTGACTGTGTGGTTGGCGCAGCGCATGCGGCTCTCGCGGGCGCGCTTTGAGGTGCTGCTGTTGGACTGGCCCGATCTCGAGCTCAGCATCGCGACGATCAACCACTGCCTCCACGAAGCGGGGCTCCTCCTCGGGCTGTGGGTGATCTGCTCGGCCGAGTTCTGGCTCTGCCTCATCGGCCACCGCACCGCCGAGAAGCTCGAGCACGGGTTCCTGCGGGTGCGCTGCGACACCTGCCATGCCGAGCACCGGGTGGCGTTCAGCTGTTGCAAGAAGCGCGGCTTTTGTCCCAGCTGCGGCGCCCGGCGCATGGCCGAGAGCGGCGCATTGCGGGTGGACGAGGTGTCTCCCGAGCAGCCGGTACGCCAGTGGGGTGAGGTGCGAGCGTTGGTCCAGGGGAGCAACGCAGCGCGCCGAACGGCCGAACAGGGAGTCCGGACTGGAACCTGGCGCCAGGGAAGGTTGTTACCGTCGGCGGGATGAAAGTGCGACACGGTTCGCCAGCCGCTCGGGCCCAATGGGCCAGGTGCTCAGCATCACCTACCGCTGCATCGCCACCCACCTGATCAAGAAGGCGGGGTTTTCCCGTAAAACCGCCCAGACCGGCGCGGTCACGCAGATCAGCCGCTCGACTTCATCTTGTGAGCGTTGGTTCGCGATCCTGGGCTTGGTA
>CAZLYT010000181.1:0-4897 GCA_964563515.1 uncultured Candidatus Competibacteraceae bacterium
CCATGACAGCAGTCGTTGCGGCGAGCGCCTTGGCGCTCGGATGTTCCATGCAGGGTGTCTTCGCTGACGCCGAGGCCGAACCCACAGGCGCAGCCTATCCCGACGTGGAGATCGGCCCCGCGTTCAACGAAAACGGTGAGCTGCTACAGCCGGCCGGATTCCGTACCTGGGTGTTTCTGGGCGCGCCGCTGACACCGAATGCGCTCAACAACGGTGCCGCCGGTTTCCCGGAGTACCACAACGTATACGTCGAGCAGGCGGCCTACGAGCGCTACCTGGAGAGTGGTGAGTGGCCGGAGGGCACCGTGATGGTCAAGGAGCTGCAGCTCACACGACCGGGGACATTCGAGGATGGTTCGACCCTCGAAGCGTCCGGTCGAGGGTTCTTTCCGGGAGTTCCCAACGGACTGGACGTGTCGGTGAAGGACTCCACTCGATTCAGCGACTCGCAGGATTGGGGCTTCTTCAACTTTGGCCACCACGCGCCGCCCTATGCGGCCGTGGCTCAGGCCGCGCCCACGGAAGCCTGTGCGGGCTGTCACGCGGCCAATGCCCACGAGGACATGGTGTTCTCCGACTTCTACCAGCAGTTGAAACCGTTGCCCACCGCAGCCCAATAGCCGTCGCCACCTGGCGGGCAGCCTCGGCCAAGGTAGAGGCTGCCCGTGCAGCGAGAAGTGTGGACCCTACTCGAATCGATCGCGGCCCAGACTCGCGGCGACGAAAAGATCGGCGGCGGCGGGGCTGCAAGCGATGGGGGTATCGTGGAGGATGGCCAGGCGGGTGAGGGCGCTGAAGTCCACGTCCTGGGCGTGGTGGCCTTGGGGATCGGCGAAGAAGATGACGGCGTCGAGCTCGCCGGTGGCAATGAGTGCGCCGAGCTGCTGATCGCCACCTCGGGCGCCCCGCTGTAGCCGCTGGATCGTGAGCGTCGGCTGGGCCTCCAGCAGCATCGAGCCGGTGCCGCCCGTGCAGATAAGTGTGTGCCCCTGCAGCGCCTTCAGATGGCGAGACACCCAGGCCAGCAAGTGGGATTTGCGGGCGTTGTGGGCCACCACCGCAATGCGGCGCGGCGCGGTGGACATGACGATGGCCCGGTCGGTGATGGCCAGGATGGACCGGACCTGGGCGACCAAGCCGACGCCCTCGGCCGGGAACGCGTCGTGCAGCGCCGCGGTGCCGACGGTGAACCCCGCGGCCCCGGCCTGAGCGGCGGCGACGATGCGCTCCTCGCGATCGATGCTCCCCGCTACTACTACCGGCTTGTCCGAGGCCCGACAAACCGCGCGCATCAGTGCCGGAACATCGCCCGCGAAGCGATAGGCCAGCAGGTCCAGTCCATGGACGTGCTCCAGATCCGCCAGGCGCTTGGCGCTCTCGGCGACCTCTTCGATGGAGCCCGAGAGCACGCTCGGGTGATCGACCACGTGGCCGGGGAAGGGGAAGTAACGGACCGGGTGGGAGCGGGTGATAGCCGTGACCTCCGCCGCCCGAGTACCGCCCAGCAGACAATCCACGTCGAGCTTCACCGCCGTCCGTGCCGAGGCCAGCTCGCTCTCGGCATCCAAGCTCACCACTTCCAGATAGGAGCGTCCGCCGGCGGCACGGATGTCGTCGGCGAGGCGCTCCAGCTCGTCAAAGGGTAAGCCCACGTCTTTGAAGCCGATGTGCCGAGCGCCGCCGGCCAAGACCTCCTGCAGGCGGGCGCGGGCGTCGGGGATGGTGCGGTCATTGGAGGTCAACATGAAGATGAAGTTGAACGCCATTACGAAATCTCCCGTTGGCGTGCCTCGAGCAGTCGCTCGGCCTGGCGCAGCGCCATTCGCAGACTGCTGGGATCGGCAATGCCGCGGCCGGCGATGTCGAAGGCAGTTCCGTGGTCGGGGCTGGTGCGAATGAAGGGCAGTCCGAGGGTCACGTTCACGCCTTGCTCCAAGCCCAGATACTTGACGGGTATCAGACCCTGGTCGTGGTACTGGGCGACGACCACGTCGAAGCGGCCCTGACGGGCTTGCATGAAGACGGTGTCACCCGGCCAGGGGCCGGAGGCATCGATACCCTCGGCCCGTGCGGTCGCCACCGCCGGTCGAATGACCTCGATCTCCTCGCGACCGAACAATCCGCCCTCGCCGGCGTGTGGGTTGAGTCCGGCCACCGCCACGCGCGGTCGCGCCACCCCGAAGCTTTGCGCCCCCTGATGAGCCAGGCGAATCGCTGACAGCTGCGCTGGTAGGGTTGCCCGGTCGATGGCTTGCCGCAGCGAGCAGTGGATCGTCACCAGCACCACCCGCAGCTCCTCGTTGGTGAGCATCATGGCGGTATGCTTGGCCCCGCCGAGGTCCGCCAGCATCTCCGTGTGGCCTGGGTATGGAATCCCCGCCGCGGCCAGCGCTTCCTTGTGAATCGGCGCGGTCACAATGGCGCTGATGGTGCCCCGCCGGGCGAGCTCGATGGCCGCGCGGATGTAGTCGAAAGCGGCCCGGCCGCAGACCGCGTCGATCCGGCCGATGGGAGGATCCTCGAGGGGAGGCCGCACGCCGAGCACTTGCACTTGGCCCTCGCGCCCGATCGCGGCGGCGGGATCAGGCAGCTCGGCGACGTTCAGGTCCAAACCAAGTGCCACCGCCGTGCGCTGCAGAACGCCCAAGTCGCCGATGACAATGGGCCGAGGGCGCAGGGTAGGGTCGCTCAAGAGCTTGAGCGTGATCTCCGGGCCGATGCCTGCCGCATCGCCCATGGTGATGGCCATGGGAGCGAGTGGCCTCGTCATGGGACGACCTCCTGACATCGGCGTAGCGCCCATTCGCGACGCGTAACGCGCCGAGGGCGGCGCTGGAACGGTGGGTTACGGCCTCACGGCCGAACCCACCCTACACTCTTTTTCAGGACCCGCGTAGCTGCTGGATGGGGCGTTTTCGCGGAGCGCCGAGACGGCGGATTGCGGCCTTGCGGCCTAATCCGCGACCCGGTCATTGGATGACCGAGTATTGTGAATTGGGACTGCGGGTCGGCTTTAGGGACCTTTTCTGATTGCCGCTCATTCCCGCGTAGGCGGGAATGCAGTCAAACAATTTGCTCACTGGGTTTCCGCTTTCGCGGGAACGAGTAAGCCCGTGAGGGCGTCTTGTGGGGAACGGCGTGGGCGAATGCAGCCCGCGAAACGCGCGTCTGGCCAAGGAGATGAAATGGGTCTGGGGCGGGATTGCTCAATCCAACGCCTCCGGCGCGTCGTCGTTGAAGTAGCCCAAGCGGTACAGGCGCCAACGAGCGTTGGTGCCGTCCCTGCAGACGCCTTGGCGGAAGGGCGGCGGCTGCATCGGCAGGGCGTGACGTAGGTCGGTAAACCAGACGCACTCCGTGGCGCCCGAATGGTCGACGCGGTACACGGCGGGTACGCTCGCGAAGCGGCGAAACGACCCCAAGGCCGGTGCCCTCCAGGCGTCGGCGACGGCGGTTGCCGCCGTACCTTCGATGCGCGGCCATTCCTGCCAGTGCAAGTCGTCCGCTACCCGGTATTCTGGCAGCAGCTCGAATGGCCACAAGTCCCAGCTCAGGTGCAGGGGCAATGCGCCAAGGGGTGCAACGAAGCTCTGCCTGTAGCGATGCTCTTCGCTAAGCAGCAGTGTCCAGGTGGGCGGCCCGAAGGGCTGGGGGAGCGCTCGGACGGTGACATCTTGGCCGTCTCGCAGCGCAATCTCACGCTCCCCAATGACGATCACCCGCTCGCGCAGCTGCCATTGCCAAGCCAAATAGACCGTAGCCGCCAGCAACGTGAGCAGGGCGGCCCGCGCCGGTCGGATTCGAAATGAGCCGGCGAGGCCCAGAAAAACGATCAGCGCCAACCACGGATCCATGTCGAAGACCAGCTCCAGGGCAAACGGCTGGTCCGACACCGGGAGCAGCAGCTTGGTCCCGAACAAGGTGATCACGTCGCCTGCCAGATGAACCACCAGCCCGAACAGGCAAGCGCCGTAGTAGACGCGCCAGCCGCGGGTCTGAGGTGCCAGGCGCGCCCAGATCCAGGCCAACAAAGCAGCCCAAAGCGGCGCCAGAATCAGTGAGTGGGTCGGACCTCGGTGCCAGTTCAGGAAATGCTCGGGCGCGAGCCAAAACAAGGCGTAGTCCATATCGGGGAAGGCGGCCGCGCTGAGCCCCGCCCACAGACGCGCCGGGGGGGCCTCTGGAGCGGCGGTGGCACGTGCGGCCAGCGCGCCGCTGAGGGCGTGGGTCAGGGTGTCCAAGTGGCGCCGCCAGAGCCCCGTGGCAGCGGCAGGTAAGCGAGCCCCTGTGCGGCGCGTTCGGCAGCTCGCAACAGTCCGCTCAGCAGCCGACGGGTGCGCTGGTAGTTGTTCGAGTCGTCCCACAGCCAGTGCACAAAAGTCGCCAGGTAGATGCTGGTGAGCACGGTCTCTTCCACCGCGCGGCGCAGGTGTGTGGCGTCCTGATGGGCGGCTTCGCGCAGCCACTGCACGGTACGGCTGATGCGCATCACTGCTGGAACTTGGATGTGGACGTGCCCGATCTCCGCCTTGGCTTGGATCATCTGCCGGGTTACTTGGCGGTGGGGTGCCAGGGCCTCGAGCCAGGCCAGCATCAGTCGTTCCAAGCGTTGCCGCACCGGCAGCTCCCCCAGCTCCGCATCGGTGGCCGCCGCCAGCATGGCTTGGTCGGCACGGTCGAACCAAGCGTTGATGATCTCGTCCTTCTCCCGGAAGTGGTGTCGTACGTCGTCAAGGGAGAGGCCGGCGGCTGCGGCCACCTGGTGTAGCCGCACCGCCTCCCACGAGCTGGCTTCCGCTAGCTCCAGGGCGTGATTCACGATGCGGGCGGCCGTGTCGGTCTGGTCGTCTTCGGTTTCCTGGTTCATGACTTCGAGGCTAGCTGCGCTGCACCGCGG
>CAZLYT010000182.1:0-2258 GCA_964563515.1 uncultured Candidatus Competibacteraceae bacterium
CTGCTTCATGAGGACGATTACGATGGCTGGACCCGCTGGCTGGCAGCGGCTCAGGTCACGGGCGTTCGTTCCCATGCTGGCCCGGTTATCGACGAGGACCACGTACTGTTGCAGGCGGCTATGGACGGCCAGGGCGTGGCCTTGGTGCGGCCCGCCCTGGTCCAGCGTGAGTTGAGCTCCGCTAACTTGGTGCTGCCCTTCGAGTTGGGACTGCGGGACTATGCCTACTATCTGGTTTACGCGCCCGGTAGCCTCGAACGGCCCCTGACCAAGGCCTTTCGCGACTGGATCATGGCCGAGGCCTCCGTCGCGGGCTGACGCTGGCCGCCATGAAGCGCGGAAGCCTCCGGTGCCCCCGGCGAACCCAGCAGTGAGCGGGTGGGTGGGTCGCTCACCACACAACTGCCAGCGGCTGTCACAGGTGGCGCCTGAGCGCCACTTGGAGACACGATCAGCCGTGCCCTCGCCGCAAGCTGCTTCGATCGGCATGAGCGCCCCAGATCTCGTCGCTGGTGGCCCAACACCACGCATTAGCGTCGGAGAACAAGGTCTCGAGCAGGACGGCGTTGAGGGCATGGCCGGGCTTATAAGCGCTGTAAGCGCCGATGATGGGGCCTCCAGCGAGATAGAGATCGCCGATACTGTCGAGCAGCTTGTGGCGCACGAACTCGTCGCCGCAACGTAGCCCCTCCGGATTGACCACGCGATCGCCATCGACCAGCACAGCATTGTCCATGGAACCACCGAGCGCCAGGCCCTGTTTGCGCAGCGCTTCCAGATCCCGACTGAACCCGAAGGTGCG
The DNA here is from genome assembly GCA_964563515.1 of uncultured Candidatus Competibacteraceae bacterium. GTDB lineage: Bacteria > Pseudomonadota > Gammaproteobacteria > Competibacterales > JAHEDQ01 > CAZLYT01. The sequence goes on from CAZLYT010000182.1 coordinate 803, forward strand.
GCAGTGCGCGAGCTCGCGCTGAAACACGCCATCCTGCAGGTCCACCGAGTAGTGTTGGGCGCCGATGGCCTGGCTCGGGAAGTCAATGGCCACACTGAACAGCGCCTGGTCGGCGGGCGTTAGCCGCGCAACCTTGTCACCGTCCCGTACCTCCACCGGCTTGAGAACGCGGATGTAGCGCCGCGCTTGCGACTGTGCTCGCAAACCGGCCTGCTCGATCAGGGCCACCAAGGGCGCGGAGCTGCCGTCTGCGATGGGTACCTCTGGGCCATCCAGCTCGACTACGGCGTTGTCGACGCCACAGCCGCGGAAAGCCGCCATGAGGTGCTCCACGGTGCTCGCCGAAAGGCCGTTCTCATTCCCAATCACAGTGGCAAGCTGGGTCGACTCGACCTGGGTCCAGTGCGCGCGGATGATCCGCGCGCCCGGCGGCACGTCGACGCGCACGAACACCACCCCGGTATTGGGCCGGGTGGGCTTGAGCGTCAGGGTTACAGGGCGCCCGGTGTGCACACCGACACCCTGGAGCCGCACGACCGTGCGCAGGGTCTGTTGTCGGTGGAGGTAGCTGCCTGGCGCCGAGCCCTGGCGTCTGGTGTGCGAGCGATCACCGGCCCAGCTGGCATAGTCCTCCATTCCCCACCGAGGGGCCATGGATGAACCGCTGACCCTGCCATAGCCGGCAAGGTCGCCCTGCGATGCGCGAGTCGCAGCCGGGGGATGGCCCAGGTGCCGCGACGCGTGGAAGAGGTTTGACTGACTCATGTCTCGAGTTCCCGATTCCTCTGCTCTTTGGCTGTTCCAGCCCGGTCTCTGGGATCACCTTCGACCCTGGGCTGGTGACGGCAACCGCTGGTCCGAACTTGGCTGCCGAAGGGCAGGACAGGCCCAGGCCGTGTTGCCCTCGTTGTGCAGTGCAGCATGCCGCGACTTGCTTCCAATATCAAGTCGAAATTTCGCGCGACTTCTATTGGCCTGGTCTATGGGACCGGCGATTCCTCCTGAGCCTGAATCTCTTGTCCCCAGGGCAAGACAAGCGCTACGGTCGTCGGCCAGCATGGTATGAGCGGGTAGGTCGATACCCGGGGAATCGTGCGCTGCTCGACGTGGACGCTTGCCCACCAGTCGGGCGACCTCGAGGAGGGCTCTGCATGGAACTGGTCTGCTGGAAGTGCGGCGCATCGTTGAAGGGCGTGCCTCGGCCCCTTCGTCCGAGCATGCGCTGCCCCGCCTGTCGCGCCGATCTCCACGCCTGCCGAATGTGCCGTCACTACGACAAGCGCTACATCGGCCACTGCGCCCATGATCAGGCCGACAAAGTTCTCGACAAGGAGCAGGCGAATTACTGCACCCATTTCGTGCCCCGCCCCCACGCCCATGCTTCGGGAGCTGACGACGCCCGGGATCGCGCCCAGGCCGAGCTAGCAGCATTGTTCGGCGAGCACACCCCGCCAGA
>CAZLYT010000183.1:0-39765 GCA_964563515.1 uncultured Candidatus Competibacteraceae bacterium
ACATGGACCCGGTCCGGGCCCAATTGATCAGCTTGTCCGCGGTGGTCGTGACGAAGCCTTCACGGAGGACACCTTCTACTCCCACTCCAGGGCACCTCGCTTCCACTCATAAACAAAGCCCACTACCAGAATCGCCAGGAACAGCGCCATCGCCAGAAATCCGGCCCCCCCGATTTGATCCAGCACGACAGCCCAGGGAAACAGGAATGCGATCTCCAGGTCGAAGATGATGAACAGGATGGCAACGAGGTAATAACGAACGTCGAACTTCATTCGCGAGTCCTCGAATGCCTCGAAACCACACTCATAGGGCGACAGCTTCTCACTGTCGGGGTTTCGGGGGCCGAGAAGAAAGCCGAGCAGGATGGGGACTACGCCGACGAGAATACCCACCGCCAAGAAGATCAGGATCGGAAGATAATTCTCAAGCATCCAGATCACCGGGGTAAGCGTGCGGGGGCGCCGAGTGTGCGCTGCACGAGTGGGTCGCGGCGGAAACGCGCGAAGATTATGGCAGCGGTCCTGAACAAGTCAACCAGAGCACCCAGAACAGTCATGCTATTCAGTTGCTTAAGTTTTACCCCGGGGACCCTGGCGATGCCCGCCGCAGGCACGGAGGGGGGACCTTGACAGGCTACTACGACTACGCTGTGCGACGACCACTACAGCAGCCCGTGGTCCTCAGCGGTTTTTTCGGCAGCAATCCCGAGCGCGTCGGTCACACCGTCGGTGCCCTGTCAGGGCTACCTTTCCTGTGCTTGGCGCAACTGGTCGAGCACCGCGCCGGCGTGCCCATCGCAGACATTTTGGCAAGGCACGGTCGCAGCAGCCTCGACGCCCTCGAGGCCGAGTGCCTGCAAGAGCAGCTACCGCGCAAACCGTACCCTCTGATCGCGGTCGCCGAGACGACCGTGCTGGGTCCTGCGCAACTGGCCCAACTGCGTGGCAATGCACACCATGTGTACCTGTCGTGTGGCTTGGTGGAAAGCTACTGGCGGGTACGGCGCGAGCTGCAACGGGCGCCCTCTCGCTTTCAGCCCTATCTGAGCCGTCCACCGAGCCATCCAGACGAGCTCGAGTCGCTCTACGCCGCCCGTTCGCCGGGCTACCGGGCGGCCAACGTCACGGTGCCAGTCGCCGGCTTGGACACACTGGAAAGTGCCAGGGCCGTACTGGCGCTGCTGGAGGATGAGTACTAGTCGACCACTGGGCTAGCCCCGCAAGCCTCGAGCTGCGATCGCCAGATCTGCTGATGGCGCTGACGGGCCAGCTCGAGTCGGTGCCACAAGCCATCGGCCGCATCCCGCTCCAGGAAGCTGCGACGGTAGCGCTGGAACGCCTCTATCGAGTCGACTACTGGGCTTTGACCCGGCTCTTCCTGGGGAAGCGCAACAAGCCGATTGACGCGGCTCAGGAAACTGCCGGCCACCTCCGTCAGGGTCGTCACCAGAGGCCTCAGCCACGCTTGCACATACTCGTCATGCACGGCCATCAACGTACCGCACGACTCGGGTGCGACGGGCGTTTCCAGCAACCCCGCGGCCTGCTCCATACCAGTGGTCAGCACCGCCATGGTCTCCAGGATTCGGCCACCGAATCCCTCCAGAGCCAGGTTGTGGAGGTGTGTCTCCAGGGCGGAATTTTCCAGGGATCGACCGTGCGCACCCAGGTTGGGATAGCTGCGGAGCAGGAAGTCCAGCGCTTCGCGGGTGCTCTCTCCCACGGCATCGAGGCTGGCAGAATCGAGCTGCCCGGGCCCGGATAGGCTGAACATCTTCTCGAATTCGGGCCCAGCCACGGTGGCATTCCAGAACACCCTCGGCATCTGGACGGACTTGCGTCTCAGCAGCGCTTCTACCTCGGCAATCGCCGCCGGATCCGCCGCCGTCGCTTTCAGGGCCGCCACGCAGTCGCGAAGCTCGAGCAACAGCGTCTGCTCGTACACTAGCCGCTGCGAGGCGGGCATCACCTTTCCCAACGCGCTGTTTCGTCCCGCCACCAGCGTTCCAAGACCGCAGCGCCGGTCCAGCCCGATGAAATCCAGCAGCCCGACCCGAACGTCAGGCAGCGCTGCACGCAGGCTACCACGGTCGGGATAGGGTTCCAGTTGCGGCGCTGACGGGGTGGACGAGGAAGCTGACTGTGTGTCCTGCAAGGCCTCTATGTAAGCGCTCAGCCCAGTGTCCAGATCGCCGCCGCAGCCAACCAGAACGAACACCAGCAGCATCGGCCCGAGCTGCCGCCGTGCGCTCGGCGCCAGGCCAGCGGCTGGCCTCACTGGCGCTGGCACACTATGATCGCAACCCCGCACCCGCGTCTTGCGCAAACACGCGGGCAAATTTCTGCGTATCCGGAGAGCTCGCATGCTGAAGTCCGTTACCGCCCGGGACTACATGGAGACCACCCTGGTGACCTTCCGCCCCGAGATGGACGTGCTGGAGGCCGTGGAGTGGCTGTTGGAGTACCGCATTTCGGGAGCGCCAGTGGTGGATGAGCAACACCAGCTGATCGGCGTCCTATCCGAGAAGGACTGCTTGAAAACAGTATTGAGCGCCGCCTATCACGACGACCTGGGCGCCACAGTGGGTGAGCTGATGACGCCGAACCCCGAAACGGTGGATGCCGATACCAGCATCGTCGACCTGGCAGAGCTCTTCCTCAAGACCAATCGGCGACGCTTCCCGGTGGTCGACGAGGGGGTGTTGATCGGCCAGATCAGCCGGCGCGATGTGCTCAGAGCCTTCGAGCGCTTCGTCAACCCCAAAGCCAGGTAAGGTGGGGACCAAGCCGGCGCCCGCGGCAAGCGCTAACCGTCACCCAGCGGAACCCTGCTGTCACCTTGGGCAGCTCGCCGCGCCGCAGCGCGGCGCTTGGCACAAGGACGGGTGCAAGCCACGCAGGCAGATTCGAGACCTGCTATGGAGTTGAGCCCACCGCAACTTCCCTTCAGCTTCCGGCCCGAAAGGATCATGCCAATCGCCATGCCGGCGACGGCCAGAGCAATGATCGCGAAGGCGGCAAGAAAAGTACTCATCGAGTTATTGTAACGCTTCTGCCAGGAACGGCGAAAAAGTGCTAGAGGAGCGCTCCTCGAAGCCGTCTCCGGCTCGCACGACCATCAGCACCGCCAGCTGCTCGCGCTCCGCCAGTGCCATACCTCGCTCTGGGCCCAACACCATCAACGCCGTCGCGAAGCCATCGGCGCTGGTGGCCGAGGGGTGGATCACAGTGACCGAGGCCAGGGCGTGGTGAACGGGCCGGCCGGTGGCTGGATCGATGGTATGGGAGTAGCGCTTGCCGTCGACCTCGAAGTAATTGCGATAGTCTCCCGAAGTGGCCAAGCCGCTGTCACCTGGCTGCACCACCTGCTCCACCTCGCGCTCACCCGGAACCGGCCGCTCGATGGCAATACGCCAGGGTCGCCCGCCTTCGCTGAGGCCGCGCAGCCGCAACTCGCCGCCGACCTCGACCAAGTAATCGGTCGCGCCTAGCGACTGAATGGCTGCCGCGGATTGGTCTACGGCAAAGCCCTTGGCAATCGCCGACAAGTCCACATAAACGTCGGGGTGCGCCTTGCGCAGTGCGGGCGGGTCCAAGCGGACGCTGAGCGCCAAATAGCCGACGCGCTGTCGGGCAGCATCCAGCTCGGCCGGCTGCGGGACACGATCGGGCCGGCCTCGAGGGCCGAATCCCCACAGATTGACCAGTGGCCCCACCGTCACGTCCAGGGCCCCGCCCGACAGGGTTGCGATGCGTTGGGCTTCGGCCATCACCGCCACCAAATCGGCGGAGACCGGAAACCAGTCCACGCTCCTAGAGGCGTTGAAGCGGGAGAGCTCTGAATCCTGACGGTAGGTGGACATCTGCCCATCGACCCTATCCAGCGCGGCGGTAACCGCGTTCCTCAACGCAGCAGCATCGATCGAGGGTGCGGGATTGGTGACCTTGGCGGTCCAAAAGGTGCCGAGCGCCTGTCCGGACACCTCGAGCTGCGGTGGCTCGCGACTGCATGCGGCCAGCACCAGCAAATACAGCAGCGCAACCGCGGCCCGTGGCCGCGGCTTCGACCCAAGGCGCAACGCGCGCTCAGCCGCCGAAATCGTCTAGCAGAATGTTGTCGCGCTCGACGCCCAGGTCCTCGAGCATCTTGATCACGGCAGCGTTCATCATGGGCGGACCGCACATGTAGTACTCGCAGTCCTCCGGCGCCGGGTGGTCCTTCAGGTGGTTCTCGTATAGAACCTCGTGAATGAAACCGGTGTAGCCGGTCCACTGGTCTTCCGGTGTTGGATCGGACAACGCCACGTGCCATTCGAAGTTGTCGTTCTCCGCCGCCAGCATGTCAAAGTCCTCTACGTAGAACATCTCGCGCTTGCTGCGGGCACCGTACCAGAAGGTCATCTTACGCTTGCTCTTGAGACGCCGAAGCTGATCGAAAATGTGCGATCGCATCGGCGCCATGCCGGCACCGCCACCCACGAAGACCATCTCGTGGTCGGTCTCGCGGGCGTAGAACTCGCCGAAGGGCCCCGAGATGGTGACCTTTTCACCGCCCTTTAGGCTGAAGATGTAGGTAGACATGCGGCCCGGTGGCGCATCGGGCACCGCTGGCGGTGGCGTCGCGATGCGCACGTTGAGCATGATGGTGCCCTTTTCGTCCGGATAGTTCGCCATCGAGTAAGCGCGGATCGTGGGCTCGTCGGTCTGGGCGCTGATATCCCAGAGCTTGAACCGGTCCCAATCGCCTCGGAAGCGTTCCGGGACGTCGAAATCCTTGAAACTGACCTGGTACGGCGGCGCCTCGATCTGGATGTAGCCTCCGGCCCGGAACGGCACGTCCTCGCCCTCAGGGACCTTCAGCTTCAGCTCCTTGATGAAGGTGGCGACGTTGTCATTGGAGACGACCTCGCACTCCCACTTCTTGATCCCGAAGACCTCGTCCGGCAGCTGGATCTTCATGTCGTGCTTGACCGCCACCTGACAGGACAGGCGGTAGCCCTCGCGGGCTTCGCGCTTGTTGATGTGGCCGGTCTCAGTGGGCAGAATCGCGCCGCCGCCTTCCAGCACTACGCAGCGGCATTGGCCGCAAGTGCCGCCCCCACCGCAGGCGGAAGAAAGGAAGACGCCCGAGTCCGCGAGTGCGCCCAGCAGCTTGCCGCCGGCCGGCGTGGTGATCCGTTTCTCCGGATCGTTATTGATTTCAATGGCTACGTCGCCGGTGCTTACCAGCTTGGAGCGCGCGCCGATGATCACCAGCGATAGCGCGAGAATAATGCCCGTGAACAGGGCGACGCCTAGGATGATTTCCAGCATTGTTCTGTCAGCCTCCTCGGCCCGGAATAATCAGAGTGTCACCCCGGAGAAGGACATGAAACCAAGGGCCATGAGACCGGTGGTCGCGAAAGTGATGCCGAGACCTCGCAGTCCGTCGGGAACATTGGAGTACTTCATCTTTTCTCGGATTCCAGCCAGGGCAGTGATGGCGAGCGCCCAGCCGAAGCCGCTGCCCAAGCCATACACCACGCTTTCGCCGAAATTGTAGTCGCGCTCCACCATGAACAGGGTTCCACCCAGAATCGCGCAGTTGACCGTAATCAGCGGGAGGAAAATGCCGAGCGCGTAGTAGAGGGCTGGAAAGTACTTGTCCAGGGTCATCTCCAGAATCTGGACGAGGGCCGCGATTACGCCGATGTAGCTGACCAGGCCGAGAAAGCTCAGGTCGACCGCGGGCAACCCGGCCCATGCCAGCGCACCGTCTTTCAGCACGTACTGGAACAAGAGGTTGTTGACCGGAACGGTGATCGTCTGCACCACGATCACCGCCACTCCAAGTCCCAGGGCGGTCTCGACCTTCTTCGAGACCGCCAGGAAGGTGCACATCCCCAGGAAAAAGGCTAGCGCCATGTTCTCCACGAACACGGCGCGGACGAAAAGGCTGAGATAAGCTTCCATCACTCGGTGGCCTCCACCTGCTCAGGCCTCAAGATCCGTATCACCCAAATTATTCCGGCGATGATGAAGAACGCACTGGGTGGCAACAGCAGCAGGCCGTTGCTGGGGTACCAGCCGCCTGCGTTGGTGGTCTTGAGGATTTCCACACCCAGCAAGGTGCCAGAGCCGAACAGCTCGCGGATGGTTGCCACCACTATCAGAATCAGTGAGTAGCCCAAGCCATTGCCGATACCGTCGAGGAAGCTCATCCCCGGGTTGTTCTTCATGGCATAGGCCTCGGCGCGCCCCATGACGATGCAGTTGGTGATGATCAACCCCACAAATACCGACAGCTGCTTGGCAATCTCGTAGGCGTAGGCGCGCAGGATCTGATCCACCACGATGACCAACGAGGCGATGATGGTCATCTGCACAATGATTCGAATCGCCGAGGGAATGTGATGGCGAATCATGCTGATGAACATATTCGAGAAGGCGGCGACACTGGTCAGGGCCAGGCACATCACCAGCGCCGTGGACAGCTTGGTGGTGACCGCCAGTGCAGAGCAGATGCCAAGCACCTGCAAGGCAATGGGGTTGTTTTCGATCAACGGCGCAAACAGCACCCTTCTCGCATCTACCAGGGTCGCACTAGCCACTTAGCTCTCCTCCGCTCTCTCTGAGCTTGGCCAGAAACGGGCCGAAGCCCTTGTCACCGAGCCAGAACTGCATCATGTTGTTGACCCCGTTGCCGGTCAGCGTGGCGCCAGAGAGCGCGTCTACCTTGTGCTCTGCATCGGAGGTACCTGGCTGGACGCCGCCTTTGACCAGTCGGATCGCCGGCTCGCCACTTTCGTCCAGGACCTCCTTACCTTCCCACTGCGCCAGCCATTGGGGATTGGCGACCTCGGCGCCGAGCCCCGGCGTCTCCGCCTGCTCGTAGAACTTTAGGCCCTGTACGGTGCTGCCGTCGGGAGCCAGCGCCAGGTACGCGTACATGGTCGACCACAGCCCGTAACCGTGGACCGGCAGGATCACCGTGCGCAGCGCGCCATCGTCGTTGCGCACCAAGTAGACGTTGGCCATGTTTGCGCGTCGCTTGATGCCCGCAACGTCCTCCGACGACAGTAGGCCGATGCTGGCCGCCGGATCCCGGGATGCTTGGCGCTGATCGTAGCTGGCGGCGTCCGCCACATCGGCGAACTCCCCCGTATCGAGATCCACGACACGGGGTTCGACCTGCTGAAACAGATCATTTACGTCTGCACCCGGGGTCAACAGCCCGGCGGCATCCAGGATGTTGCGTTTGCGGTCCAGCGCCTGGTTCTCCTGCTGGGCCGGCCGCAATAGCACCGCCGCCCCGGAAACCAACACCGCGGCCACTAAGCACAGCGAGGTGGCAACCACCAGGATCTGGCGCACGCCCTCCTTTTCTTTAGACACTGCGCAACCTCCGTCGCTTGATGTTGGCCCGCATGACGAAATGGTCGATCAGCGGGGCGAACAGGTTGGCGAACAGAATCGCCAGCATCATTCCTTCGGGGAAGGCGGGGTTCACGACTCGAATCAGCACCACCATCACCCCGATCAGGATCCCAAACACCCAGCGTCCGATCTCGGTCATGGACGCCGACACGGGATCGGTGGCCATGAACATCATTCCGAAGGCAAAACCGCCGGTCACCAAGTGCCAATACCACGGCATGGCAAACATGGGGTTGGTGTCGCTAGCGATGAGATTCAACAAGCTCGACAGTGCGACCATCCCGACCATGACGCCGGCTACGATGCGCCACGAAGCGATGCGGGTGTAGACCAGGAAGGCGCCACCGATCAGGATCGCCAGTGTCGACACTTCTCCCATGGAGCCCTGGATGTTGCCGAGAAAGGCGTCGGTCCACGAAATCCCGGCTTGCTGCACTGCCGCTATGCCGCCACCGGCCGCCAGGCCCAGGGCGGTAGCCCCAGAAAAACCGTCCACGGCCGTCCAGACCGTATCGCCACTCATCTCTGCAGGATAGGCGAAGAACAAGAATGCGCGCCCGGCCAGGGCGGGGTTCACGAAATTTTTGCCGGTGCCGCCGAAGATTTCCTTGGCAACCACGACGCCGAAGCTGATACCGAGGGCCGCTTGCCACAGAGGAACTGCAGGGGGAAGCGTCAGGGTGAACAGGATCGAGGTGACGAAGAAGCCCTCGTTCACCTCGTGCCGCCGAATGATGGCGAACAGTACTTCCCAGAACCCCCCTACCACGAACACCGTGATGTAGATGGGGAAGAAGAACAGCGCTCCGTGCACCATGTTGGCGAACACGCTATCGGCGTTGTAGCCGATGCCAAACATCTCGATGAAGTGGCCGCGCCAGCCTTCCTGCCCGCTGAGCCCCAGCGCCGCGATGGCCTCATTAGCATTGAGCCCGATGGCATACCAGCCCCAAAACATGGCGGGGAAGGTGGCGGCCCAGACGAAGATCATGATGCGTTTGAGGTCGATGCTGTCGCGCACGTGGGACGCTGCATGCGTGACTTGTCCCGGCGTGTACAGAATCGTGGCGAAGGCTTCGTACAGCGCATACCAACGTTCGTATCTACCGCCGCGAAGGAAATGAGGCTCGACGTGCTCGATGTAACGCTTCAGGCTCGTCATGGGCTGCTAACCCTCCTTCTCGATCTTGGTCAGATTCTCCCGAAGCATAGGTCCGTACTCGTACTTGCCGGGACAGACGAAAGTACAGAGCGCGAGATCTTCTTCGTCCAATTCCAGACAACCGAGATCCTGGGCCAGATCCGTGTCCTGGGTGATCAGGGCCCGGAGTAGCTGCGTCGGCAGGATGTCGAGGGGCATCACCTGCTCATAGGTGCCGATTGGAACCATGGCGCGGGGGCTACCGCGAGTCGCGGTAGTGAACTCGAGGCGATCCTCCGGATGCAGGTGCGAGGTGTAGGCACGCGTCACCGAGAAGCGATCGCGTCCTGGCTTGATCCACCCCAGCAGCTCGCGCTCGCGATCTTCGCGCAACACGCTGATCTGCGTATGGTATCGCCCTAAAAATGCTTTCGGTCCCGCCGCCGTGAAGCCAGCAAAGACGGAGCCGGAAATAATACGGCGCTCGCCCGAGGCCATCTCGTCGCGCGTCAGGTCATCCACGCTGGCGCCGCGGCGAGTGCGCAGCAACCTCGGGCGCTGCACCATCGGCCCTCCGAGGGCGATGACCCGACGTGGATCGAGCCGCCCGGTGGTGAACAGGTGCCCGATTTCGATCACGTCCTGGTAGCCCACGTGCCAGACAGTTCGCGTCTTGCCGGCAGGCTGGAGAAAGTGGATGTGGGTACCCACCAACCCCGCCGGATGAGGCCCCGCGAACTCGGACAACTGGATTCGGTCGATGCCGGGAACGGTCATTTCGGCGCCGGCGGCCTTGCAGACATGGACCTTGCCGTCGGTGAGTCTGGCAAGTACCCGCAATCCGTTGCCGAAGTCCTCCGACCGCTCGGCGATGATCGGTACCGGATCGGCGGCCAACGGGTTGCTGTCCATCACCGACACGAACAAGGCGTGAGGCCTGGTGCCAAGGGCAGGCACGCGGCTGAAGGGGCGGGTACGTAGCGCCGGCCACATGCCCGAGTCAACCAGCTGGCGTTCGACGCTGTCCGCGTCCAGTCGATCCAGCTCGTCGGCGCCATGGCTGGAGAGCTCCTCTTGGGCATCGCCTTCGAGCTTGATCACTACGCTGATCAGGGCCCGCTTGGCACCGCGGTTGATGGCTGAGACGGTGCCCGCACCGGGAGCCGTGAAGACGACCCCGGGCGTCTTCCTGTCGGCGAACAGCGGCTGCCCGAGCTTCACCTGATCGCCTTCGGCAACGTGCATGGTTGGTCGCATGCCCACATAGTCCGGACCCAGCAGCGCGACCGCAGCGACGTCGGGGCGGTCGTGAATCTGCTGCTCAGGGGTGCCGGCAATGGGCAGATCGATGCCTTTCTTGATTGTGATCATGACCCGCTCTCGAGTGAAGGCTGCTGCGGATCACGCGCGCTGACGAGGCATGCCACAATCGACGTACCGGCGCCGCGACGCGTGCCCGCAAGACTCGCTCCGCATCAGGCACAGTTAGTTGCTCGACGCTGCCGCTTCGATCTCTCCTGCGACGCCGCCTTATCAAGCGGTGCCGGTGCACGGAGCGCGGTTACTCTACAAGTTTTCGGTGGCACCTGCAGCCGACCGAGGTCGGAAGCACGAAGCCGACGTGAACTCACTAAGCTTAGCGAAAGATTTGCGGATGGTGCCGACGGTGAGACTCGAACTCACACGGCTTGCGCCACTGCCCCCTCAAGACAGCGTGTCTACCAATTCCACCACGTCGGCATGATTCGACTGGATCACTGAGCCGGCGCCGGTGCCGGCGCTGGAGCGACACCCTCGCCAGACACGTCGTCCGCGGGCGGCGGCGCGCTCTCCGCCGGTCCCGGAATCTCGATGGTAGTGGTTGGAGCGAGCTGCTCGACGACACTGCCGCTGCTGCGGTCGGCCCGCCCCGCCATCACCGCGAGGGTGAGGCTGACCACGAAAAAACCGGCAGCCAATCCCGCAGTCGCCCGGCTCAGGAAGGTCGCCGAGCCGCGGGCACCGAACACGGTTGAGGAGGCGCCACTGCCAAATGCAGCACCCGCATCCGCGCCCTTGCCCTGTTGCAGCAGCACCAGCACGACTAGGGCAATGGCGACACTCACGTGCAACACCAAGAGGACGGTGTCCAGCATCAAGCAACAATCTCCCCGGCGGCACGGCAGATGGCCACGAAGTCGCTGCCATCTAGCGACGCCCCTCCTACCAACCCGCCGTCGATGTCCGGCATGGTAAACAGTGCCCTGGCGTTGCTGCCCTTGACGCTGCCTCCATAGAGAACCCTGAGTTCCCGAGCCACCGCCTCGGAGTGGGTGGCCACCCGCGAGCGAATCAGCGCGTGGACTTCCTGGGCCTGCTCCGGGCTAGCCGTGCGCCCGGTGCCGATGGCCCACACCGGTTCGTAGGCAACCACCCCACCGGAAAGTGCTTCAGGGCCTTCGCGTGCCAGCACCGCATCCAGCTGGGCTTGGACCACCTCGCCGGTCACGCCGCGCTCGCGCTCTTCCAAAGTCTCGCCAACACAGAGGATCGGTATCAAGCCGGCACCAAGAGCCTTCATGTACTTGGCGGCAACCACTTCGCTGCTCTCCCCGAACAGGCTACGCCTCTCCGAGTGCCCCACGATGACATAGCGACAGCCAAAATCCAGCAACATGGCGGCGGACACCTCTCCCGTGTAGGCGCCGGCGTCGTGCTCACTGACCGTCTGCGCCCCGAGAGCCAGGGGACTGCCCTGCACCGCCTCTTGAGCATCGGCGAGAAAAACGAAGGGAGGGCAGACCAGAACGTCGATGGCGCTCAGTGAGCCGACACCGCCGCCGATCTGGCTCAGCAAGGACCGCGCACCCTCGCGCGAACCATTCATCTTCCAGTTGCCGGCTACCAGATATCGCCGCATGAGACGCTCCCAAAAAACAGCGGCGAAGCTTACTCGGGCACTGCGGCAAAAGCAATTGCGCCACCGGCGCTGGTCAGCGCATCGCGGAGCCGACCACCTCGGCCAGGCTGGAGGCTAACTGGATGACCAGCCGCGAGTCCTCACCTTCAACCATCACCCGGATCACGGGCTCGGTACCGGATGGTCGCAACAGCACGCGGCCGCGTCCTTTGAGCTCTGCTTCCGCCTCCAGCATGGCGGTACGCACGGCCGCGCACTCGCTGGGATCTCCACGTACCGACACCGGCACATTGACCAGATGCTGTGGAAACTGCTTGAGGCCAGCGACCAGATCGGCCAGGCTGCAGCCGGCGTCGGTCATCGCAGCCAACACCTGCAGCGCCGACACGATGCCATCGCCAGTGCTGGTGCGGTCGCGACAGATGATGTGCCCAGAGCCCTCGCCGCCGAGCACCAGACCCCGTTGCTCCATGAGCTGCAGGACATAGCGATCGCCCACCCGCGCCCGCAGCAGCCCGACCCCCAATTCCTGCAAGGCAAGCTCGACGCCGAGGTTGGTCATCTGCGTCCCAACCACACCGCCGCCTGGCAATTGCCCGGTGCGGAGTCGATCGGCGGCGATCACGTACAGCAGGTCGTCCCCGTTCAACAGGCGCCCGTTAGCATCGACCATGATCACCCGGTCGCCGTCACCGTCGAGCGCGATACCAAGATCCGCCCCCTGGCGCTGAACCTCCTCCATCAATGCTTCGGGAGCCGTGGAACCGCAATGGTTGTTGATGTTCAAGCCGTCAGGATTGGCCGCAATGGCGGTGACCTGCGCGCCGAGCTCGGAAAATACCGCGGGCGCGACCTGATAGGCCGCACCATTGGCGCAGTCGACAACCACCTTCAGCCCGCTCAGCCGCAGACGGTTCGGCACAGTGCTCTTGCAGAACTCGATATAGCGACCGCGGGCATCCTCGATTCTGGTCGCCTTACCCAGTGCCGCCGAGTCGACGGTCTCCAGGGGCTGATCGAGCATGGCCTCGATCTGAGCCTCGATCTCGTCCCCGAGCTTGGTGCCGTGACGAGAAAAGAACTTGATGCCATTATCGAAATGGGGATTGTGGGAAGCGCTGATGACAATGCCTGCGCAGGCATTGAGGGTCCGCGTCAGGTAGGCGATACCCGGAGTCGGCATCGGCCCCAACAGGGCGATGTTTAGTCCCGCCGCGGACAGTCCCGCCTCCAGCGCCGACTCGAACATATACCCGGAAATTCGGGTGTCCTTGCCAATGAGGACTTTGTTGCACCCCTCGGAAATTAGCACCTTGCCAGCCGCCCAGCCCAGCTTCAGCACGAAGTCCGCGGTAATCGGAGACTGCCCCACCCGCCCTCGTATGCCGTCGGTGCCAAAGTATCGTCTGGTCATTCCCCCTCCCCCCGATTGCCTGGGCTTATCAGTTAGCAGCCGGCGCCAGGCAAGCAACCGCCGTACCTCTCACCACCTCAGACCGGCTGCCAACCATAGCGCCAAGCGTCATGAACACGAAGCGCCTGCAGCGTTTCCGCCACATCGTGAACCCGAACCAGACGAGCCCCCGACTGCGCCGCAAGCACAGCGAGCGCCACGCTCCCCGCCACTCTGGAATCCACATCGGCGCCGGTTATCGTGCCGATCATTGATTTGCGCGATAGTCCCACCAGGATCGGACATCCCAACTCGGCGAGCTCATCCAACCGCCGCAACAGAATCAAATTATGCTCGACGGTCTTGCCGAATCCGAAGCCCGGATCGAGCACCACGAGCTCGGGCGGAATTCCAACCGCCACACAACTGCGCAACCGCGCGGCGAGAAATGCTCGAACCTCCACCACCACGTCACCGTAGCGAGGATTACGTTGCATCGTGCGGGGCTCACCCAGCATGTGCATCAAACAAACCGGCACCCGAAGCTCGGCGGCGGTAGCCAATGCGTGGTCTTCCCGCAACGCCCGCACGTCATTGATCAAACCCGCTCCGGCAGCCACAGCGGCGCGCATCACTTCTGGTTTGCTGGTATCGATAGAAATGGGAACGGGGAATTCCGCGGCGATCGCTTCAATCACCGGAATGACACGGTCGAGCTCCTCGGCGATGCCCACGGCGGACGCCCCGGGACGAGTCGACTCACCGCCCAGGTCGAGGATGTGGACGCCGGCCGCCACCATGCGTCGCGCCTGCTCGAGAGCGCCAGGCACCGAGTCGAAGCAACCACCGTCAGAGAATGAATCAGGGGTGACGTTGATGACGCCCATTACGGCCGTCCCTGGAACCTCCAGGGAACGGCCGTTCAGGTCGAGCCTCAGCGGCTCAATGGGCAGGGGTAATCGGGGCTGCACGCAACGCTTGGCGCCCGAACCGCGGTGTAACCTCAGTGCTGACTGGCTGGGCCGCCAATCACGCCATCGCCACTACCTTTGGCGCCTTCCTTGCGACCGGAATCGGCTTCCTCCTCCTTGGAGCCGGTGTCGGCCTGGGGCTTGTTGCCTTCATCCCAATCCGCCGGTGGGCGTGGCGGTTTGCCTTCCATGATGTCGCGAATCTGTGCCGCATCGATGGTCTCGTACTTGACCAGCGCCTCGGCCATGAGGTTGAGCGTGCTCAAACCCTCGCGCAGGATGTGCTCGGCGCGTTGGTAGTTGCGATCGATGATGGCTCGGATCTCCTCATCGATGGAATGAGCGGTTTCGTCGGAAACGTTCTTGTGGCGCGTCACCGAGTGGCCGAGAAACACTTCGCCCTCTTCCTCGCCGTACGACAGTGGCCCAAGGCGCTCGGACAAGCCCCAACGGGTAACCATGTTGCGCGCGATCTGGGTCGCCCGCTCGATGTCGTTTTGAGCCCCGGTGGTGACCGCCTCCTTGCCAAAAATGATCTCCTCGGCAAGGCGACCGCCAAACAGGCTCGAGATCTGGCTTTCCAAGGTTTCGCGGCTGGCGCTGTAGCGATCCCGCTCTGGCAGGAACATGGTGATGCCCAGCGCCCGACCCCGCGGGATGATCGACACCTTGTACACCGGGTCGTGGGAAGGTACCGACAGCCCCACAATGGCGTGTCCTGCCTCGTGGAAGGCGGTCAGGCGCTTATCCTTCTCGCTCATGACCATGGAGCGCCGTTCGGCACCCATCATGATCTTGTCCTTGGCCTTCTCCAGGTGATCCATGGTCACTTCGCGCTCGTTGGCACGCGCCGCGAACAGCGCTGCCTCGTTCACCAGGTTGGCTAGGTCCGCGCCGGAGAACCCTGGCGTACCCCGAGCGATGATGCTCGGGTTCACGTCGGCGGCCAGCGGCACTTTGCGCAGGTGTACCTTCATGATCTGCTCGCGGCCTCGGACATCAGGCAGCGGCACCACCACCTGCCGATCGAATCGGCCGGGACGCAGCAGAGCCGGATCGAGGACGTCAGGACGGTTGGTGGCGGCAATGATAATAACGCCTTCGTTGCCGTCGAAGCCGTCCATCTCCACCAGCAGCTGATTCAGGGTCTGCTCGCGCTCGTCGTGACCGCCGCCCAGACCGGCTCCGCGGTGGCGACCCACCGCATCGATTTCGTCGATGAAGATGATGCAGGGCGCGTGCTTCTTGGCCTGATCGAACATGTCGCGCACTCGGGAAGCACCGACACCCACGAACATTTCCACGAAGTCCGATCCCGAGATGGTGAAGAAAGGCACCTTGGCCTCGCCGGCGATAGCCTTGGCGAGCAGCGTCTTACCGGTTCCCGGGGGACCCACCATCAGCACGCCCCGGGGGATCTTGCCGCCAAGCTTCTGGAACTTGGCGGGTTCCCGCAGGTAGTCGACCAACTCGACCACCTCCTCCTTGGCTTCTTCGCAGCCGGCCACGTCGGCGAAAGTCACCTTGACCTGATCTTCGCTCATCAACTTGGCGCGGCTCTTCCCGAAGGACATGGCGCCACGGCCGCCTGCACCCCCCTGCATCTGGCGCATGAAGAAAATCCACACGCCAATCAGTAACAGCATCGGGAACCAGCTGATGAAGATCTGCATCAGCATCGATTGCTGTTCCGGGGGACGTCCGTCGATTTCCACGCCATTGTCGAGCAGATCGCCAATCAGCGCGGTGTTGTTGGTCTCGGGGCTGTAGCTGGTGAATTTCTCACCACTACTGGTGCGGCCGATGATAGTGCGACCGTCGATGGTCACTTGCGCCACCGACCCGCTGCGCACCTGCTCCAAGAACTGCGAGTAACCCATCTGGGCAGCCGGAGCCGTGCGAGGCCCGAAGCTGTTGAAAACTGACATCAGGACGACGGCGATGACCACCCAGAGCAGGATGTTCTTGACCATGTCGTTCAAAGGCTGCACCTCACAATCCGATCATTTCTGCGCGAGATGCGGGGCCCGAAGCGAGCTTCGCGCACGGCCGCCCTGGCGCCTGGCCAACGCCCGATTAGACCTTACTACAGGCGGTAGTTCCGGGCTAGCAAGTAGAGCTCGCGGCTACGGGCGCGCGAGCAATCCGGCTTGCGACTGACTACGCTGCCAAAGCTGCCTCTGAGGTCCAACAGCAGCGCCTCGAAGCCCTCACCCTGGAACACCTTGATCAGAAGGTCTCCTCCGGAGCGCAGAACTTGCGCGGCCAGGTCTCTGGTCAGCTCCGCCAGGTACATGGCTCTCGGTTGATCCACTGACCGCACGCCACTGATATTGGGGGCCATATCCGACATCACAAGGTCCGCGCGGGAATCTCCCAGCGCATCGAGCAGCGCATCGAGGGTCGCTTGCTCGCGAAAGTCACCGTGCACGAACTCCACGTCGGGCAGCGCGTCCATTCCTAGCAGGTCCAATGCCACGATCCGGCCACTGCCAGCGAGGCGCTGGCTCGCATACTGGGACCAGCCGCCCGGGGCTGCCCCCAGGTCGACGATAGCCATGCCCGGGCGCAAAATCCGATCACGGCAATCGATCTCAGCCAGCTTGAAGGCGCCGCGAGACCGCCACCCCTCGCGTTGTGCGCGCTTCACGTACTCGTCCGCGAAGTGCTCGCGCAGCCAACGACCGCTACTCTTGCTGCGCGCCATGCTCGCTGCCAGCGAGACTTTGAGCGCGCAGCACGCGGCGAGTGCGCAGCACCAACCAAATCGCCGCGGTGACTGCGTAACCAAACAGCAGCAGAACCTGCGTCAGTAGGTCAGCAGTGATCAGATCCTCTGCGAGCCAAAGCACCGCCCCAAGCAGCGCGGCGATGGCGAGCTCGAGCTTGATCTCATTGAACGGGCTTGGAGCGACCGCCATCCCGCCGCACCGGGTGTGTGCTACTTTGCGCTGCGCAGGCGGCTCGGATGTCACGATCGGTGCTTTCAAGAATGTCGACTACGCTGATCGCCGCGATCGGCAGCGTGAGATGGAGTTGAGGGCACTATCCGATGTTGACCCAGAAGCAGAAGCGCTGGCTGCGTGGCAGAGCCCACCACCTGCATCCGCTGGTGTTGGTCGGTAGCCGCGGTTTGACGAAAGCCGTGATCACCGAGACCGGCCATGCCCTGGATCACCATGAGATGGTCAAGGTCCGTCTGGGCGCTGGCGACAGGGACGATCGCCGGCACCAGGCAGCCACTTTGTGCCAGCGCACCGAAGCCGAGGTAGTGCAGCTGATCGGTGGTGTGGTTACCCTCTACCGACCCGACCACGACAATCCTCGGCTCCTGTTGCCGCCGGATTGAGCCCCGCCCCGGCGCAACTGCACGATCAGTAGCCCGCCGAGCGTGCACTCGATCAGGTAGAGCGCCACCGAGGCGCCGTGCCACAGGGCAAAGCTGCTGCTTGTCACGGCCCCGGCCGAGCGCAGCTCGGCAATGGCCGGCGCGATCAGGAGCATGCGCACCCCGAGCAACGCCAGGATTGCGACTATTGTCCAGCCGCCGCGCCGCGCCTCGTTGCCGCCAACGGCGGCGAGACCCAGGAGCAGAAAGCCGCAGCTAGCGCCGAGCAAGGCTTGTCGCTCGAAAAGCTTTCCGACCAGGGACCCAGCCAGTGCACGGTCGTGGTCCAAACCCGCAAAGAGCGTCGGAGCTACCAGCAACCCCACGCTCCAGAGACTCCCGACCCACGCCACCGCGACCAGGCTCGTCAGCAGATTCGTCGGCAAGCGCATTACCGGGACGTGGGGCCACTGGCCCCCACCAGCACCCGATCGAGGGCTTCGACTGCATCTTGCATTTGCGCCTCAGTCGCCGCCGCATCGGTCACGAGTTGCTCGAGCTCGGAGGCAGCGGCCGCGACCGCGGGTAAGGCGTAGCTTGCGGCCGATCCCGAGAGGCGGTGGGCACAGGCTTCCAGATCGCTCCACACTGCGTGGTCTCCAGGACGATTCCGGGCAGCGTCCCAGGCTGCGGCCAACTTGCTCCCGCTTGGCCGGCAACGAATCCAGGTAGCGGCGCCTGAGCTCGTGCCAGACCGCATCGAGGGGCTCCGAAGTCATGACCCTGTCACCGTCGCTGAGGCAGCGCGCCGGCCCCTGCCCGTGGGCGCGGTTCGCGGAAACGGCCGCAGACCTGCCATTGCGTAGCCTGGATGGTGCCCGGGACCGGACTCGAACCGGTACGGCCGTGGGGCCGGCAGATTTTAAGTCTGCTGCGTCTACCAGTTTCGCCACCCGGGCGGAGTGATTGGAGGCTAGGGTCGGAATCGAACCGGCGTACACGGCTTTGCAGGCCGCTGCATAACCACTCTGCCACCTAGCCAGGAAGTTTTGTCGGCGGCATCCAGCCGGGCCGTCCGACGGCGGTTGAGCTGAGTTTTCGAAAGGATTTGGAGCGGGAAACGAGACTCGAACTCGCGACCCCAACCTTGGCAAGGTTGTGCTCTACCAACTGAGCTATTCCCGCCCGGAGGAAGCAGTAGTTTAGGTATCGTCGAAGGGTTGTCAACCAGGCGCATGGCGGACTTTGCTGCAGCCCGAGACCCGCGTGGGCCGCACCGAGGGCTGCATTGCGAGCCTTCAGTCGCGCAACGAGGGCCATGCGGCCCACAGGTAGTTGATCATGGACCAGATGGTCAGGAGCGCGGCGATCTGCAGCAGGATCAGGCCCACGGTCGCGGTGGGAATATCCCCCAGCGGTATGCGGTAGATCAGCAGCAAGATCGCCGCCATCTGCACCGTGGTCTTCCATTTGCCGATCAAGGAAACCGAGACCTTGGCTCGCGCTCCGACCATGGCCATCCATTCACGCAGCGCCGACACCACGATCTCGCGGCCGACGATGATCGCCGCCGGCACCGCGAACCAAGGTGTGGGGTGCGAGATGACCAGCAGCACCAAGGCTGTGGCGACCATGAGCTTGTCGGCAACCGGATCCAGGAAGGCACCGAAGCGCGAGGTCTGGTTCCAGCGTCGCGCCAGGTAGCCGTCGAGCCAGTCGGTCAGCGCGGCCGCCGCAAACAGCAAAGTGCAAACCAGAGGGGCGAAGCGCCAGTCGAGGAAGAACACCACCACGAACACAGGAATGGAGGCGATCCGCAACAAAGTCAGCGCGGTAGGAAAATTGAAGCTCATGGCCAGCGCCGTTGCGTCCTCACCCGCCGGGTAGGTCTGGTGGCCACTGCATGCTCACTCATGGAGGGCGTCATAGATTCGCTGCGCCAACGCCCGGCTGATCCCGGGAACTCCCGCCAGGTCGTCCACGCCAGCTCGAGAGAGCTGCTGCAAGCCACCGAACTGGCGCAGCAGGCTCTGTCGACGCCTGGCCCCCACACCTGGGATCTCCTCCAGCCTCGACGCCCCCCGCCGGCGCTCCCGACGTTGACGGTGGCTGGTGATGGCAAAGCGGTGTGCCTCATCCCGAATTTGCTGGATCAAATGCAGCGCCGGCGAATCGGCGCTGAGAATGCTCGGGCGCTCGGCACCCGCCATGTGCAGCACCTCCATGCCCGGGCGCCGATCCGCCCCCTTCGCCACCGCCGCCACAATGACTCCATCCACCTGCAGTTCCTCCAGCACCTCAGAGGCGCGGGCAAGCTGGCCACGCCCACCGTCGATGAGCAGCAGGTCGGGCAACTTGCCTTCGCCGCGTTGCAGTCGAAGGTAGCGCCGGTGCAGGGCTTGTTGCATGGCCGCGTAGTCGTCTCCGGGCACCACACCTTCGATATTGAAACGCCGATAGTCGCTCTTGCGGGCCCCTTCTTGATCGAAAACCACGCAGGAGGCCACGGTCGCCTCCCCCATGGTGTGGCTGACATCGAAGCACTCTATTCGACGCGGCATCTCCTCCAGGCCCAGGGCATCCTGCAACGCCTCGAAACGCCGGCGCAATCCCGCACGGCTCGAAAGCTCCGCCAATAGGCCCTGTTCGGCATTGGTGATCGCCATCGCCACCCAGCGCGAACGATCTCCGCGCAAGCGGCTGGAGAGCTTGACCTGACGCCCTGCCTGCGCCGAGAGCGCCTGCTCCAGCAGTTCCCGGTCGGCGGGCTCGTGGCTCAACAGGATCTCGCCGGGCGCCGGTCGTTCCAGGTAGTACTGCGCCAGGAAGGCGGCCAGCAGCTCATCGGCGCTCAAGTTCACCGGCATGCGCGGGAAGAACGACTTGCTGCCCAGATTGCGGCCGCCTCGAAAAAACACCACCAGCACGCACGCGAGCCCAGCATCCAGCGCGCAGCCCACCACGTCGAAGTTGCCGCTGCCGGCATCCACGTACTGGCGCTCCTGGACCCGGCGCAGCTTGGCGATCTGGTCTCGGTAGCGGGCCGCGCGCTCGAAGGCGAGCTCGCTCGAAGCCGACTCCATGCGCTCGACCAAACGATCCACCAGCTCGGTACTCTTGCCTTCCAGGAACAGCTCCGCGTTGTGCACATCCTCGGCGTAGATTTCCGGATCCACCAACCCGACGCAGGGGGCGCTGCAACGTTCGATCTGATATTGCAAGCAGGGCCGGCTGCGGTTGCGAAAGAAGCTGTCCTCGCATTGACGCACCCGAAACAATTTCTGCAGCACGTCCAGGGTCTCACGCACAGCGCCGGCGCTGGGATAGGGCCCGTACAACCGAGTGCCAGACTTGCGCGGCCCGCGAAAGAAGGCGAGGCGCGGATAATCGCCCTGCTCCAGGCGGATGAAGGGATAACTCTTGTCGTCGCGCAGCAGCACGTTGTAGCGGGGGCGCAGCTCCTTGATTAAATGATTCTCGAGCAGCAGCGCCTCGGCCTCGGTGTGGGTCACCGTGACCTCGATGGCAGCGATCTCTTGCACCATGGCGTGGATGCGAGGATTGGTGTGCTGACTGCGGAAATAGCTCGCGACCCTGCGCCGCAGGCTCTTGGCTTTACCGACATAGAGCACCTGCCCGGCCCCATTGACCATGCGGTAGACGCCGGGACGAGTGGTCAGCGTGCGCAGGAAGGCGCGCTGGTCGAAGCCCACCAGGTCTTGCTCAGTCATCGCTGGAACGTGTCACGAGCGCCTGCACGCGCTCGAAAACGGCCGTGAACATGGCTGCGGTTAGGCGCCTGGTCTGGGTGTTGTAACGGCTGCAGTGATAGCAGTCCAGCAGGGTCAGATCGGCCAGTGTGTGCTCGGCACCGTGGGCAAAGCGACGCGCTCGCTGCGGTTCGCCGAGCGCGCGCACGACGGCGCTGTGGGCCACCGCGCCCAGGGCCAGCACCACTGCGCCGCCTGGCAGCTGGTCGAGATCGGCGCGAAGATAGCTATTGCAGGTGCGGATTTCCTCGCCCGTAGGTCGGTTCTCCGGCGGCAGGCATTTCACGGCGTTGGTGACGCGGCATCCTCGCAGTGTTAGACCGTCGTCGACCGAGTGGGAATCCGGTGCACTCGAGAAGCCGAAATCGTAAAGCGTTCGGTACAGCAGGATACCCGCGAAGTCGCCGGTGAATGGCCGACCGGAAGCATTGGCGCCGTGCTTTCCGGGCGCCAGTCCGACGATCAGGAGCTGTGGACTCGGGTCGCCGAAGGGGGCGACGGGGGCACAATGATAATTTGGGTGGTGGGCGCGCACCGAGTCCAGGTGCGCGGCCAGCCGCGGGCACAAGCGACACTGGGGGTCGTAGGGCGTGGCGGGCCCGGCCGCCGCAGTGCGACGCGGCTGTCGGCTCGAACTCAGGGCTTGCCGCCCTGGATCAACCCGTGGCGTATGGCGAGGTGGGTGAGCTCCACGTCGTTACGCACGTCCAGCTTTTCATACAGCCGATAACGGTAGGTACAGACAGTCTTGGGGCTCAGATTGAGGGTCCGGGATACAGTCTGAGCGTTCTGCCCCCGGGTCAACATGAGCATCACCTGCATCTCCCGCTGGGTCAGCGAATCGAGTGGTGAGTCGGTGCGGTTGATGCTGGCCAGGGCAAGCTGCCCCGCCACCTCCGGCGCCACATAGGGCTGCCCGGCGTAGACCGCCCGCACCGCGCTCAGAACCTCGTTGGCACCGGAGCTCTTGGACAAGTACCCGGTGGCCCCGGCTTCGAGCAACCGCCGCGGGTAAGGGTCCTGGCTATGCACCGAGATCACGATGACACGGGGACCACCTTGGATCATGGTGAGCTTTCGGGTGGCTTCCACGCCGCCCATGCCCGGCATGTCCACATCCATGACGGCAATGTCGATGGGGTTGCGGCGAGCAATCTCCACCGCCTGTTCCCCCGTCGCCGCCTCGGCGACCACGCTGATATCGCCCGCCTCCTCGAGGATTCGCCTCAAGGCCACTCGAATCAGCGTATGGTCATCGACCACAAGTACCCTGATCATCGCGCGCAAGCTTCCCCTGCCTAGGTTCGATCAATTAGCGGCAATCTGACAGCTAGTGTCAATCAATGGGCACTATAACCCACGCTCCGGCCATCGAAAACGGCACTTCCCTGGAGCCACCCCGCCGGCTGACTGCGCACCAAGCCGCCCCGCGGCAGTCTCAGGACAGAGGTGCAAGCCCAGCCAGCAATATGGAAGAATGTCGCGCCCTCGGCGCGGCGCAGTGGGTGAACATGTCCGACGGCACAGTGACCCTCTCACAATCGAAACCTGCAGGGCCAGCGGCACTGCCCCGGCGAAGCGGCAGCCGAACCGTGTGGGCCAATGCCCTGGGCGCGGCGCGCGGCCATGCCCTGGTGGAGGCGGCTCGCGGTTTCGGCGGTCTGGTGCTCGCCGTCGCGCCCGATACCCCCACCGCCGCCCAGCTCGAGGACGAGGTGCGCTTCTTCGACCCGGAGCTGCCGCTCCTGGTGTTCCCGGATTGGGAGACTCTGCCCTACGACGTCTTCTCGCCCCATCAGGACATCATCTCCCGCAGGCTGGCGGCGCTGGCAAGGCTCCGCGATCAGCGCCAAGGGGTGCTGGCGGTGCCGGCGGCCACCCTGATGCAACGGCTGGCACCGCGGGCTTGGCTGGATGCCCACTGCATCCTGCTCAATCGCGGTGAACGCCTCGATCTGGCCGCTTTCCGGCGGCGGCTGGAAGCCTCGGGACACCGTTGCGTTTCCCAGGTCCGCGAGCACGGCGAGTTCGCGGTGCGTGGCTCGTTGCTGGATCTGTTCCCCATGGGTTGCGAACAGCCCTACCGCATCGACCTCTTCGACGACGAGATCGACAGCCTGCGCACTTTCGACCCTGAAAACCAGCGCACCACCGGCCAGGTGGATCAGATCGAGCTGCTACCAGCCCGGGAGTTTCCTCTGGACGAGGCCGCCATCGCCCGGTTTCGGCGCGGCTTTCGAAGCAGCTTCCAGGGCGACCCCCAGTCGAGCCCGATTTACCTGGACGTAAGCGCCGGGCTAGCGCCGGGGGGCATCGAGTACTATCTGCCGCTATTCTTCGAGCGCACCGAGACACTGCTGGACTATCTGCCGCAGGAGTGCCTCGCCATCACCCTGGACGGGGTCTTCGAGGCAGCCACCAGCTTTCAGCGCCAGGCCGAGGAGCGTTACGAGCAACGCCGACACGACCGGGAGCGACCGCTGCTGGCGCCCGATGAGCTATTCCTGAGCCCGGGCGCCTTGGCAACGGAGCTCGACTCCCGCCCGCGGTTGGAGCTGCGTCGCGGCGAGCTCGACGGCGCCGAGTCGGGTCGCCGGCTTGCCGCCTCACCGTTGCCCGATGTCACCTTGCACCACCGGGCAACGGACCCGGCAGCGGGCCTGCACCAATTCCTGGAGGGCTACCAGGGCCGGGTGCTGTTCGCGGCCGAGTCACCCGGCCGCCGCGAGGTACTGCTGGAGACGCTGCAGAGTTACGGCATTCGCCCCCAGGTGGTGGCTGGATGGCAACGCTTCCTCGCCAGCGACGCCATCCTGGCGGTGACGGTAACACCACTGGCGGAAGCCAGCTGTCTCGACGACCCGGCAGTGGCCATCATCACCGAAGCCCAGCTCGAGGCCGAGCGCGCGCGGGTAGTGCGCAAGCGCACCCCGCGGCGCGACCTGGAGGGTATCCTCAGCGACCTGGATGAGCTGGAGCCCGAAGCTCCGGTGGTGCATGAGCAGCACGGGGTCGGGCGCTATCGAGGCCTCGAAATCCTGGATTCCGGCGACGTGCCCAGCGAATACCTGGTGCTCGAGTATGCCGGCGGCGACCGACTCTATGTTCCCGTCGGCGCGCTACAGCAAGTCCGCCGCTATACCGGCGCCACGCCGGATGCGGCGCCGTTGCACCACCTCGGCAGCGAGCAGTGGCGAAAGGCACGCCGCAAAGCCGCCGAACGAATCCATGATGTGGCCGCCGAGCTACTGGACGTGTATGCCCGGCGCAGTGCCCGGGAGGGTCATGCCTTCGAGCTCGACGAACGCGAGTATCGCGCCTTCGCCGACGCTTTCCCCTTCGAGGAGACCCCGGACCAGGCGGCCGCCATCGGTGCCACCATCCGCGACATGACTGGACCACGACCCATGGACCGGGTTATCTGCGGCGATGTGGGCTTCGGCAAGACCGAGGTCGCCCTGCGGGCGGCCTTTGTAGCAGTCCAGGGTGGTCGACAGGTGGCGGTGCTGGTGCCGACCACTCTGCTGGCTCAGCAGCACTATCAGAACTTCATCGACCGCTTCGCCGATTGGCCGTTCAACGTGGAGGTGCTGTCCCGCTTCCGGGGTCGCAAGGAACAGGACGCGGTGCTGGCGCGGCTGGCTGAGGGCAAGGTCGATGTGCTCATCGGCACCCACAAGCTACTGCAAGCCAATGTGCGCTTTTCTCGCCTCGGGCTGGTCATCATCGACGAGGAGCACCGCTTCGGCGTGCGCCACAAGGAGCGCCTCAAAGCCCTGCGTGCCGAAGTCGACGTCCTGACCATGACCGCGACACCGATACCGCGCACCTTGAGCATGTCCCTCGCCGGGTTGCGAGATCTATCCATCATCGCCACCCCGCCCAGCGAGCGGCTGGCAGTGAAGACCTTCGTCGGTGAGTGGAACGACGCGCTGATCCAGGAGGACTGTCAGCGCGAGCTCAAGCGTGGCGGCCAGGTCTATTTCGTCTACAACGAGGTGGCCACCATCGAGCGCAAGGCCAAACAGGTCGCAGCGTTGGTGCCCGAGGCCCGCATCGCCATAGCCCACGGTCAGATGCGTGAGCGCGAGCTGGAGAAAGTCATGCTCGACTTCTACCACCAGCGCTGCAACCTGCTGGTGTGCACCGCGATCATCGAGAGCGGCATCGACGTTCCCAATGCCAATACCATCATCATCGATCGTGCCGACCGCTTCGGGCTGGCCCAGATGCACCAGCTCCGGGGCCGGGTGGGGCGCTCCCATCACCGAGCGTACGCCTACCTGGCGGCACCCCCACGCAAAGCCATCACCGCGGATGCGGTGAAGCGGCTGGAGGCCATCGAGGCCATGGATGAGCTCGGCGCGGGCTTCGTGTTGGCTTCCCACGACTTGGAGATCCGCGGCGCCGGCGAGCTGCTCGGCGAGGATCAGAGCGGACACATCCAGGAGATCGGCTTCAGTCTCTATTCGGAGCTGCTGGAGCGTGCTGTGGAGGCACTGCGCTCCGGGCGCATGCCGGATCTGGACGCCCCCCTGGAAAGCGGACCGGAAGTGGAGCTCGGCGCAGCCGCATTGCTGCCGGAAGACTATCTACCCGACGTGCATACCCGGCTGATGCTCTACAAGCGAATCGCCGGCGCCGAGACCATCGACGAGCTGGAGGCGCTGCAGGTGGAGATGATCGACCGCTTCGGCTTGTTGCCGGAGCCCGCCAAGACGCTGTTTCGGGTGGCCGAGCTGAAGCTGCGGGCGCAGGATCTCGGTGTGCTGAGAATCGAGGCGGGCGCCGAAGGCGGGCGACTGGTGTTCAACCAGGCGCCGAAGGTGGACGTGGCCCGTGTGATGCGCTTGATTCAGGAACAGAGCAACGTCTATCGTCTCGACGGTCAGGACCGGCTGCGCTTTGCCCAGGCGATGCCCGATGCGGCCAGTCGGGTTGCCGGTGTCAACCGTCTGCTGGATGCAATCGCCGCCTGAGCAGCTCGCATCCCCCAGGAGAATCGAACTTGAGAGCAGCGTCGCTCGCAGCGGTTGTGTTGGGCCTGCTGTGCCACATGCCTCTGGCCGCGGCCGTGAACTATCACGCCGAGATCCTCGTGATCGGCTATCAGGGGCCGGATCTCACCGAGGGTCCAACCGTCGATCCCGACCCAGTCCCGATGGGCAGTGGCAATTTCCCCGCGGCGGCCCGCAACCTGGGTGGCGTGGCCGAGCGCCTGCGTCAGAACTCCGGTTATCGCGTGCTGACCCACCAAGCCTGGACCCAGCCGGATCTACCCTCGGCGCGGGCGCAGCCGGTGGCAATCACGGCCCGGGACGAGGAGCTAGGTATCGTCGCGGGCACCGTGGAGCTGCGTCGTCAGCAAGTCATGGTGGCTGAGCTCGACCTCTGGCTCGAAGACCCGGAGACCCTGGATCGCTATCGTCTGCACGAGGTCCGGAGGCTGCGTAGCGGTGAGCTGCACTACTTCGATCACCCCCGCTTCGGGGTGATCATGGAGATCAACGCAGGGAACTAGACCCGCATGTTGCATGGCGCCGCACGAGAACGGCCACTCGTTGCGAGGTCAGCCAATGAATTGAAGGTGCCACACAGGATTGGGGCAGTTTTGTGGCGGAATAGGCTCTTAGGGGCTGTTGGGTGGTAGAGCTTCGCTACAGCTCGGGGATGGCTTCGGCCAAAAGCGTGCGCACGTTCTCCATCGCGCCCCGCAGGGTGTTGTCGATATTCACCATTTTGATCGGACCCGGGTGTCTGCCCGCGGCCCAATTTGCCACTACGGCGCAGGTCGCGTACTTGAGGCCAGCCTCACGCGCCAACCCCGCCTCCGGCATACCGGTCATACCGACCATGTCGCAGCCATCTCGCTCCAGGCGACGAATCTCCGCCGCCGTCTCCAACCGTGGGCCCTGAGTCGCTGCGTAGGTACCGCCGTCGCGCAACCCCACCCGGGTGCGTTCCGCGGCCTGCAACAGACACGCACGCAGCTCCGAGCAATAGGGTTCGGTGAAATCCACGTGGGTGACGCGGGCGAGATTCTCCTCGAAGAAGGTACTGGCCCGACTGTAGGTGTAATCGATGATTTGATCGGGCACGGCGACCTGCCCAGGACCCAGGTCTGCGTGGATCCCCCCCACCGCTGCCACGGCAATGACCCGGGAAACTCCCACCTGCCGCAATGCCCAGATGTTGGCTCGGTAGTTGATCATGTGCGGTGGAATGGTGTGGCCCGGGCCGTGGCGGGGCAGGAACAAGACATCCTTGCCAGCCAGCTCGCCGTAGGTCACCGGCCCCGAGGGCTCTCCCCAGGGGGTGGACACCATCGCCTTGCGGGTGATCCTCAACGTCTGTAACGAGGTCAAGCCGGTCCCGCCGATGATGGCCAGCAGGCTCATGCCGGTGCCGTCTCGCGCAGCGCATAGATCGCCGGCAGGTTACGCATGGTTTCGTGGTAGTCCATGCCGCAACCAAAAACGTAGCGGTCGCCCACCTCCAGCGCCTGAAAGTCCACCTCGAACCCGGCCAGCTTGCGCTGGTGGCGCTTGCTCACCAGCACCGCCGTCAGCACCTCGGCTGCGCCCAGGCGCTTCAGCTCGCGCACCACTTCGGCCAAGGTGTAGCCCTCGTCGTAGATATCGTCCACCACCAGCACATGGCGTCCGACTACCGGCAGACTCGGCGGCACCACCCAATCCAACGCGCCACCGCGGGTGCCGCCTCGATAGCGGGTGGCGTGGAGGTAACCGATCTGGAGCGGGAATCGCAACCGGCTCGCCAGCCAAGCGGTGGGCATGACACCGCCATTGAGCACACACATGAGCAGCGGAAAACACCCCTCCACGCGCGCACTCACCTGCGCGGCCATCACATCCAACGCCTGCTGGACCTCGGCCTCGGTGTATACCAGGTCGGCATTCGCAAGAGCGGCTTCGGCGTCGGCCACCGACCCGGTTTTCACCTGTGGCTGACCATCAATAAGTGAAGGTAACGGTGTTGTCGTCCATGGCCTCGCTGATCACGTAGGCACCACCCACGGTCTCCTCGATCTCGGGAATGAGGTCATCGCCCCACAGCTCCAAGGTTGGCGTACAGACCTTGAACTTCACGCCCGCCTGGTGGGCGTCTTTGATGAAGTCGTAGACGCTCTTCGGGCTGCCCTCCTGGACGTGCAGCCTCTCGGCGACTCCCTTGACCGCGAGCTCGCCGGCGCGGCCGGTCAAGATTATCTCCACGTCGTACTCCATGGCGGCCGCGACCGTCGCCTGAAAAAACGGAGCACCCAGCTCCGCGCCATTGCTCGGGTCGGTATTCACCATGACAATCATGAGCTTGTCGGCCATTGCCTATCCTCCACCCGGCCACCGCGGGTTGGCTGCCGGATTATAGGGAGCCGGAAATCCGGGCACTACCCTACCGCCGGCAGAACCTAATACTCCAAATCTAGCAGCGGCTCGTCGTCATAGGCCCGCACCAGCTTCACCGCCCGGCGCCACTGCCGAGCGCGTCGCACCCGCTCGTTCTCGGGCCGGCCCCGGCCATGCATCCGCACCAGCCGCAGCTGGACCACGGGATCGTCGTCTGCCGGCGGCAGGTGATCGAGTATGCGGCAGGCGGCGCGACGGTCATTGCACGCCAGCACCATGTCGCACCCCGCGCGCAGCGCAGCTCGAGCCCGGTCCTCAGGAGCGCCAGCCGCACCGGCCCCGGCCATGTCTAGATCGTCCGAAAACACCAGCCCCTGATAGTTCAAACGACTGCGCAGCACCTGCCGGATCCAGGTCGGTGAGAAGCCGGCGGGCTCCGGCGCCACCCGCGGGTACAGAACGTGGGCCACCATCACAGCGGCGATACCCTGGCGCGCCAGATGCGCAAACGGCCGCAGATCCCGAGCCAAGATGGTGGTGAGCCCGCGGGGATCTTCGGGCAGCTCCAGGTGGGAGTCCGCTGCCACGGAACCATGACCCGGAAAGTGCTTCGCTGTCGCCTCCATCCCGGCGCGGCGCATCCCCACCACGTAGGCGCGAGCCAGCTCTGCCACCACGTCCGGGTCGCTGTGAAACGCGCGGTCGCCGATCACGCCACTGAGTCGGCGGTCCAGGTCGACCACCGGAGCAAAGCTCAGATCCACACCGCTGCTGCGCAGCTCCACCGCCATCAGCCAGCCGGTGACTCTGGCCAACCAGCGCGCGCGGTGTGGGTCACGGTCGTAGATCGCACCCAGACGACGCACCGGAGGCAGGCGGGTAAAGCCTTCCCGGAAACGTTGCACGCGTCCGCCTTCCTGATCTACCGCCACCAGCAGTCGGGGCTGACGCAGAACGCTGACGGCCGCAGTCAGTCGGCGCAACTGCTCGGGATCGAGGAAGTTGCGAGCAAACAGGATCACGCCGCCCACCTGCGGATGGCGCAGCAGCTCCCGTTCCTCCGAGGTCAGCTCACAGCCTTCTAGTCCCAGCATGAGCGGCCCAAGCGGGGTCCGGGTCATGGTCTAGTGGCTCCCTGGGAAACCAGGTTTGCGCTGGTCACGATCCTGGACTCAGGCCTGAGCGTGAACCTTGACCACCAGGCGCGACACTGACCTGCGACAGGGGTGCACCTGGTCATCAGCCTTCGCCAATCTGCACTGGTGTGCCCACCGCTACCTGGTCGAACAGGGCCGCCACATCGCCACTGCGCATGCGGATGCAACCGTGGGAACGCGCAACGCCCATGGGTTCCGTCCACGGGCAGCCGTGGATATAGATGTGACGGCGCATGGTATCCACCTGGCCGAGCCTGTTGCGGCCGGGCTCGCAGCCCGACAGCCAGAGGATGCGGGTGAGGATCCAGTCGCGATCCGGATACGCCCGGGCCAACTCTTCGTTCCATATCTCACCGGTGGGGCGGCGGCCGACGAACACCGCTTCCAGCGGCTGTCCAGCGCCGATCCGGGCGCGAATCACATGCCGGCCGCGGGGTGTGCAGTTGCTGCCCGAACGCTCGCCCGCACCCAGCGCCGCGCTCGAAATGGGAAAGCGCTCGAGCGAGTGGCCATCAGCCTCCACCAGGTCGAGTCGCTGACTGGCGAGATCGATACGTATGAGCCGCCGCGGCAGTTCCCGGCCGTCGGTCACGTACTTAGGGCTCGTTGTCGGGCCAGCTGCGCCATGGGCTGCGCACCAGGCTGGCATTGAAATAGCGCGGGTCATGGGTGACCTCTGGCCCTACCCAAGGCGGCAGCTCGAAATCCTGCTGCTCGCTCTCGAGCTCTAACTCGGCCACCACCAGACCCGCGTTGTCGCCACCAAAAACATCCACCTCCCAAGTGTGACCATGCCAGGCCACCCGATAACGGGTCTTGTCGATCAAGCTGTCGGCGCATAGCGTCGTCAGCATCGCTTCGGCGTCGGGGTTGGGAATCGCATACTCGAACTCTGCCCTGCTGGCTCCGCTGGTAGCGCCTTTCACAGTGATCCAGGCGGCATCGCCCGCCTCCCGCACGCGCACGCTGACCGAGGGGGTGTTGGCCAGATAGCCCTGCCGCATGACCCGCCCCTGATCGGCGGCGCTGCGCCAGCCATCGTCGGTCACCAGAAACTTGCGCTCGATCTCGATAGCCACAGTGGGTCACGACCTCCCCGGTGCAGCAGGTGCCCCGAGCTGACGGCACTGTAAGCCGTCGCAGCGCTGGTTGGTAGCGGGCCGTAGCTGCCCCCGTTGGCACTCAGTCCGACACCTTCAAGCAAGCGGCCAGGCTTCCCGCCAAGGCTCGCAGCAGCTGCCCATAGGCGCCCGCGCCGGGCGTCACCGTCGAGCCCAAAGGGTCGAGCACCCCAACGCGGGCGTCGGTGCCCTCGACCATGCGCTCTACCAGGTCGGGATCGAACTGAGGCTCGGTGAACACGCAAGTGAGCTCACCCGAGGTAAATTGCTCGCGCAGCATCTGCAGCCGTCGTGCGCCTGGACCGAGCTCCGGATGCAGGACCATTGCGCCGACGCTGTGCAGCCCGAAGCTCACCTCGAAGTACTGGAAAGCGTCGTGGAAAACGGCGAAAGGGCGAGCCCGCACCGGATCCAAGAGCTCGTTCACTTCGTCCTTCAGTCGAGTGAGGTGCTCGCGCACTGTGGCGGCATTCTCCCGGTAGCTGTCTGCCCGCTGGGGATCGACCTCGGCCAGCACCTCGGCCATGTGCTCAGCAATGGCGATGGCATTGGATGGCGAGAGCCAGATGTGGGGATCGACCACCTCGAGCGACGGCGGGCTACCATCAGGGTCCTGGACGTCGTGGGCGTGCCCGGACGCAGCAATGCTCCCGCGCAACGCGAGCCGCTGGATGCCTGGGGCCTCGATGAGCGCCACGCTCCGGGCTGTGCTGGCGGCGATTGGTCGCTGCAGGAACGACTCCAGCTCCGGGCCCACCCAGAATACGACCTCCGCCTGCTGCAGCAGCTGCGCTTCGGAGGGTCGCATGGCGTGGTCATGGGGTGACAGCGCTCCGCGCAACAACAGGCTCGGTTCCGCCACGCGAGTCATCACCGCTGCGGCCAAGGAATGCAGCGGCAGAATTGACGCCAACACCCTGGGCGGCGCCGCCGTCACCGGCGCGAGCACCAACAGCTGGCCGACCAGGGCAAGCACGAGCCGATAGCGGGTAAAGGGGCCTGGACGCCTCATAGCACATCCCTGCGATAACGTGATGTTATAGTGTTGCATAGTCATCTAGAGCCGGATAGTGACCATGTCGGCGTCTTCCCCGTCACTCAACGCCCGCCTCGCCCAAGCCGAGATCATGTGCGGCCAGCGCGGTGAGCGGCTCACACCGCTGCGGCGCCGCGTGCTGGAAATCCTGTTGCGCAGCGAGCGGCCCCTGGGTGCCTACGAAATTCTCGACCTGCTGCGAGCCGACGGCCGTGGCGGGGGCCCACCGACAGTTTATCGGGCGCTGGATTTCCTGCTGCAGAACGGCTTGGTCCACCGCCTCGCCACCCTGAACGCGTATACCTCCTGCCACCAGCCGGACCGTCACCACGGCGCCCAGTTCCTCATCTGCACCCGTTGTCACCGGGTCCGCGAGCTGGGTAGCCCCGAGCTCTCGGAACACATCAGGACCGAAGCCTCGCGCCAGGGCTTCTCCGCCGCCAGCGAGATCGTGGAAATCCAGGGGCAATGCAATCACTGTCGCGATGCTGGAGCCGACCGTGGCGCCTGACACACTGCTGCGCGTGACCGGGGTCTCGTTGAGGCACCAGCAGTCACCGGTGCTGGAGAACGTCAGCTTCAACCTGGAATCAGGCGAGGTGGTGACCGTCATCGGTCCCAACGGCGCCGGCAAGACCACCCTGATTCGGGTGGTGCTCGGCGTACTGCGGCCGGATCAGGGCCAAGTATGGGTGCGACCGGGCACTCGCATCGGCTACGTCCCGCAGCGGATCACGGTGGACTCGACCCTGCCGCTGACCGTGGAGCGCTTCATCACCCTGGGCGGACGCAAGGAACGGGAAGTGGTGCGCGCGGTGCTGGCGGAAACCGGAGCGGCGGGGCTCGCCAACAGGGCGGTGCAGGCGGTCTCGGGGGGCGAGATGCAACGCGTCATGCTGGCTCGAGCGCTGCTGCGGGATCCAGATCTACTGGTGCTCGACGAGCCGGTGCAGGCCGTGGACGTGGTCGGGCAATACGAGCTCTACGACCTCATTTCCGGCCTCAGACACCGCCATCACTGTGGCGTCTTGATGGTCTCCCACGACCTCCATCTGGTGATGGCCGCCACCGACCGGGTGCTGTGCCTGAACGGCCACGTTTGCTGCTCTGGACATCCGGACAGCGTCAGCCGAGATCCGGCATTCCTGCGTCTGTTCGGGCGGGAGGGCACCGGGCGCCTGGCGGTCTACCACCACCAGCACGATCACCGCCACGACCAGCTGGACCAGTTCACCGACACGCGCCAGCGCGATGCCTGAGTTTCTGCTTCGCGCGCTGCTGGCGGGCCTCGGGGTGGCGCTCATCGCGGGCCCCCTCGGCTCCTTCGTGGTTTGGCGCCGGATGGCCTACTTCGGTGACACCCTCGCCCACGCCGCGGTGCTCGGTGTCGGCCTGGGCCTTGCCCTGGGGGCGGCGCCGGATCTGTCGGTAGCCCTGCTGTGCCTGGCATTGGCCATGGGATTGGCCGCGTTGGAGCGTCAGCGCCGTCTGGCCACCGACACGCTGCTCGGCATCCTGGCCCACACCGCCCTGGCGTTGGGGGTCATCGTCATCGCCATGCAGCAGACGAGTCGAGTCGATCTGATGGGCTTTCTGTTCGGTGACATCCTGGCCGTGGGTCAGCGGGAGCTGCTGACCATCTGGCTTGGAGCCTCGGCGGCACTGGTAGTGCTGGCCATGATCTGGCGGCCGCTGCTGGCGGTCACCGTGCACGAGGAGCTGGCGCAGGTGGAAGGCGTGGCGGTGGCTCGCGTGCAGTTGCTGTTCATGCTGCTGATGGCGGCCGTCGTCGCCATGGCGATGAAGGTCGTGGGGGCGCTGTTGATCACCTCGCTGTTGATCATCCCGGCGGCTGCGGCCCGGCGCTACGCCCGAACCCCGGAGCAGATGGCACTGCTGGCGGGGGTGTTGGGATGCGTGGCGGTGAGCGGCGGACTGCTGGCCTCGCTGCGCTGGGACACCCCGGCGGGCCCCAGCATCGTGGTGGCCGCCGGCGCACTGTTCGGCGTCGGCCTGCTGATTCCTCGGAGCGTGCTCCGGTCATAGGCCGGCGCGACAGGCTACACTCGAGCATTGTGTGCGGACGCTACGACCTACATACCTCGGTCCACGAGCTGCTGCGCCTGCTTCGGGCCAAGCTGGGCGCCTTGCCCGATCCCAGCTTCAACATCGCGCCGACTCGCAAGATCGCGGTGATTCGGGAAACCGAGCCTGGACAGCGGGAGGCGATCGGCATTCGTTGGGGACTGGTGCCAAGCTGGAGCAAGGGCCCCGACAGCGGCTACAGCATGATCAATGCCCGCGCCGAGACCGTGACCGAGAAGCCCGCCTTCCGCAACGCATTCCGCGCCCGGCGCTGCCTGATTCTGGCCGACGGCTTCTATGAATGGCAGCGTAGCGCCAGCGGCAAGCAACCCTATTACGTCACCGTCACCGACGACCGCTACCCCTTCCTGATGGCGGGGCTTTGGGAGCGCTGGCGTGACCCGCAAGGTGGGGTCATCGAATCCTGCGCCATCATCACCACGGAAGCCAACGGCGTAGTCGCCAACATTCACGACCGCATGCCGGTGATCCTCGACCGCGATGACTCAGAACGTTGGCTCGCGCCCGGGGCTGCCGAGGATCCTGCACTGGTCGAGCTGCTGCAGCCCTATCCCGATGAACTGACGCAGATGTGGCCGGTATCCCAATACGTCAACAGCGCATCCAACGACGACCCGCAGTGCAAGATGCCGCTAGCCCAATCGCAGCCCCAGAACGGCGGCTGAGGAAGACTGTTACATGACGACCAGGACCTGGGTCATCGCCGCCGCGATCATCGCCTCGCTCGCCGCCGGCCTGGTCTGGTGGCGCCTGCAGCCGCAGGCGCCGAGCGAGGCGGTATCGCCGGCGGGGGATGGGCAGGCGCAGTTGGCGACCCCGGTGGAGACGGTGTCGGTCAAAACCGGGCCGCTGACCCGTCGGGTGCAGGCGGTGGGCAGCTTGCGGCCCAACGAGGGCATCATTCTGCGGCCGGAGATCGCCGGCAAGGTCGAATCCATCGGCTTCGAGGAAGGCGAGAAGGTCAGCGCCGGCCATGAGCTGGTGACGCTGGATGACACCATCTATCGGGCCGAGCTGGCCGAGACTGAGGCTCGCGCGGAGCTGACCCGCACCAGCTATCAGCGGGCACGCACGCTGCGCCGACAAAACCTGAACAGTGCTCAGGATTTGGACCAGGCGCTGTCGGAGTTTCAGGTGAGTCAGGCCGAGGTTGCCCTCGCCCGCGCCCGCTTGAGCAAGACGGTGTTAGGCGCCCCTTTCGACGGCGTGGTTGGATTGCGCGATGTCAGCGTCGGGGATTTCGTGTTCGTGGGGCAGGACATCGTGGACCTGCTCGATCTATCCAGCCTCAAGGTGGATTTCCGCGTGCCGGAGATCTACCTGCGCTCGGTGCAGGCCGGGCAGACCATCGAGGTCAACGTCGACGCCTTTCCGGACCAGACCTTCCAGGGCCGAGTCTACGCCATCGATCCGCAGATCGACGTCCAGGGCCGTAGCATTCTGATCCGGGCCCACATCGACAATCCGGACGGTGCCCTGCGCAGTGGTTTGTTCGTCCGGGTGAATCTCATCGTGTCCAGCCGCGACGACGCGATACTGATTCCGGAGGACGCGCTGGTTCCCCAGGGCGAGGATCAGTTCGTGTTCCGGGTGGTCGACGGCAAGGCGGCTTGGACCCCGGTCCAGATCGGCCAGCGCCAGTTCAAGGAGGTCGAGATCACCGACGGCCTCGCGCCCGGCGACACCGTGGTCGTGGCCGGACAGATGAAGATCCGCGACGGGGCCCCGGTGCAGCCCATGCCCCGCGAGCAGGGCTGAGCCATGGTGATTTCGGACACCAGTATCCGCCGGCCGGTGTTGGCTACGGTGATGAATCTGCTGATCGTGCTGGTCGGCTTCATTGCCTACGACCGACTGCCGGTGCGGGAGTACCCAAACATCGACGTGCCGGTGGTCAATGTGGAGACCACCTACCCGGGTGCCAACGCCCAGATCATCGAGACCCAGGTCACCAAGATCCTGGAAGACTCCCTCTCGGGCATCGAAGGTATCGACTTCATCAGCTCGATCAGCCGTCCCGAGCAGAGCCAGATCACCGTGACCTTTCGCCTGGACCGGGATCCGGATGCCGCCGCCAGCGACGTCCGCGACCGGGTCGGACGGGTCCGCGGCCAGCTGCCGGACGACGTGGACGAGCCCATCGTCTCCAAGGTCGAGGCCGATGCCCAGCCAATCATGTGGTTGGCGTTTTCCAGTGAGCGCCACGACGCCCTGGAAGTCTCCGACATCGCCGAGACCCGGGTCAAGGATCGCCTGGAAACCGTGCCCGGGGTCTCGGACGTGCGTCTCGGCGGGGTTCGCCGCTATGCCATGCGCATCTGGCTGGATCGCGCCCGTCTGGGCGCCTATCGGTTGACGCCACAAGATGTGGAGAACGCCCTACGGGCGCAGAACCTGGAGCTGCCATCTGGCCGCATCGAGAGCCAGGATCGAGAGTTCACGGTGCTCTCGGAGACCGACCTGCGCACGCCGGAGCAGTTCGCCGACATCATCTTGCGGGACTCCGCGGGTTACCTGGTGCGCCTGGGCGACGTGGCCCGTGTGGAGATCGGCCCGGAGGACGAGCGCACCGTCGCCCGCTTCAACGGTACCAACGCAGTCGCCCTGGGCGTGGTGAAGCAGTCCACCGCCAATCCGCTGGAAGTCTCCGCCGGCGTCCGCGAGGAGCTGCCAGTCATCGAGGAGACCCTCCCCGAGGGCATGAAGGTTGACGTCGCCTACGACTCGTCGGTCTTCATCGACCGCTCCATCGAGGAGGTTTACAAGACCATCGGCGAGGCGGCGCTGCTGGTGGTGCTGGTGATCTTCCTGTTCCTGCGCTCGCTGCGGGCCACGATCATCCCCCTGGTGACCATTCCGGTGTCGCTGGTGGGTGCGTTCGCCATGATGTATCTGTTCGGCTACTCGGTGAACACGCTCACCTTGCTGGCCATGGTGCTGGCCATCGGGCTGGTGGTGGACGACGCCATCGTCATGCTGGAAAACATTCACCGCCACGTGGAAGAGGGAGTGCCGCCGATACAGGCGGCCTTTCAAGGCAGTCGCGAGATCGCCTTCGCGGTCATCGCCATGACTTTCACCCTGGCCGCGGTGTTCGCCCCGATCTCTTTTTCCACCGGCCGCACCGGCAAGCTGTTCACCGAGTTCGCGCTGACCTTGGCCGGCGCAGTGATCGTGTCCGGCTTCGTGGCGCTGACTTTGTCACCCATGATGTCATCACGGCTGCTGCGCCATCAGGCCCATCACAATGCCCTGTACCAAGCCGGCGAGCGCGCTCTCGAAGCGCTCAATAACGGCTACCGCAAGCTGCTCGGCTTCACCCTGCACGCCCGCTTGCTGGTGGTGCTGGTGGCCATCGCCGTGGCGGGGGCCTGCTATGTGCTGTTCACCAGCCTGCAGTCCGAGCTCTCACCCACGGAGGACCGCGGCACCATCGTCTCCATCGGGCTGGCGCCGGAAGGAGCCACCGTCGGCTACACCGATCGGTACGCCAGGGCCATGGAAGACATCATCTCCTCGGCGCCCGAGGTGCAGCGCTATTTCGGCATCGTCGGCTACCCAGTGGTAACTCAGGCCATCGTTTTCGCCGGCCTCGAGGACTGGGAGCAACGTAATCGCAAGCAACAGGAGATCACCGCCGAGCTCGGCCCCAAGCTCTTTGGCGGCATTCCCGGCGTGTTGGCCTTCGCCACCAACCCGCCGTCCCTGGGCCAGAGCGTGATCAGCAAGGCGGTGGAGGTGGTGGTGCAGACCACCGGCAGCTACGCCGAGCTGCAGGACACGGTGGATCGGATCCTGGCCCGGGCACGGGAGAATCCCGGCCTGGCCAATCTGGACACGGACTTGAAGCTCAACAAGCCGCAGCTAAAGGTCACCGTGAACCGGGACAAGCTGGCCTCTGTGGGCACCGATGTCGCCACCGTGGGTCGCACTTTGGAGACCATGCTCGGTGGCCGCCAGGTCACCCGCTTCAAGCGCGGCGCCGAGCAATATGACGTGATCGTTCAGGTGGCCGACGTGGACCGGCGCGATCCCGAGGACGTCACCAACATCTATGTGCGCGGCACCAGCGAAGACATGGTGCAGCTCGCCAACGTGGTCGAGGTGACCGAGTCGGTGGCACCCAAGGAGCTCAACCACTTCGACAAGCTTCGCGCCGCCACCATCAGCGCCAACTTGGCACCCGGCTACGCCCTGGGAGAGGCCTTGGCGAGCCTGGAAGGCATCGTCCGCGAGGTGGCGCCGGCGTCCACCCGCATCGACTACAAGGGCGTGTCTCGCGAGTTCCAGGAGTCGGGGCGCTCCCTGTACTTCGCCTTCGTGTTGGCGCTGCTGTTCATCTATCTGGTGCTGGCCGCCCAGTTCGAGAGCTTCGTCGACCCTTTGATCATCATGTTCTCGGTGCCACTGGCCATCGCCGGAGCCCTGCTGCTGCTGAAGCTCACCGGCGGGACTCTGAACATCTACAGTCAGATCGGCATGATTACCCTGGTGGGCCTGATCACCAAGCACGGCATCTTGATCGTGGAGTTCGCCAATCAGATCCGCCACCAGGGCAAGGACAAGATCGAGGCCGTCATGGAGGCCGCCGTGCTGCGGCTGCGGCCCATCCTGATGACCACCGGAGCGATGGTTCTGGGCGCGGTGCCGCTGGCACTGGCATCGGGCGCCGGTGCCGAAAGCCGTCAACAGATCGGCATCACCATTGTCGGCGGGATGACTTTCGGCACGCTGCTCACCTTGTTCGTGGTGCCGACGGTTTACGTATTGCTGGCGCGTCGAAAGCTGTCGGGGCCGCTGCAAGGCACCGATCAGATTCCCCAGGTCACACCCGCCGCCGCGCATTCCACCGGCAGCGAGTAGATACCAGCCAATTGCCAACTGGCAGCGCGGGGCCGCGAGCTTCTGCCGTCGCTATACGACGG
The DNA here is from genome assembly GCA_964563515.1 of uncultured Candidatus Competibacteraceae bacterium. Classification (GTDB taxonomy): domain Bacteria; phylum Pseudomonadota; class Gammaproteobacteria; order Competibacterales; family JAHEDQ01; genus CAZLYT01. Next base: position 38,631 of record CAZLYT010000183.1, read on the forward strand.
GTTCCGGCGCGACCGGGGGCGTCACCGGCAACACATCACTGGTACGGATGGCAGGGGTGAGGGACGCAGGCCCTCGCGCAGCCACCCGATATCCGCTGCTGTTCTCCAGTAGCTCAATCCCGTTGCCGAGTCTCGAAGCTGTACGGGGCGACAGTCCGGGTAAGCACGTTGGCAAGCTTGGCGAATCCGCTCGCCTTCGCCTTGACCAACTCGTCGGGCATGGCTGCTCTCGGCGCTGCCAGCGGCCGTTAGCCAAGCGGCTAGGGCACCCAGCTGCGGTTCGCTATCTCCCGTAAGCCACGGCTGGCAACCAAGTTGCGAGGGCCGGAAAGATGTAGACCAGCCCCAGGCCACTGAGCTGCAGCAAGATGAACGGAACCACGCCCTTGTAGATGTGCGTCACGGAGACCTCCTTGGGCGCCACACCCTTGAGGTAGAACAGCGCGAAGCCGACCGGCGGCGTGAGGAAGGAGGTCTGCAAACAGACCGCCACCAGCACGACGAACCAGATCATGCGGGCACCGTCCAGCTCGGGGCCGACATCCAGGCCTGCGACCACGGGTGCCACCAGCGGTAGCACGATGAGGGTGATCTCGATCCAGTCGAGGAAGAACCCCAGTAAGAAGATGAGTACCAGCACCGCGATCAGGATGCCGTTGTCGTCGAACGGCAGGCTCTTCAGGCCGTGGTGGATGAAGTCTTCGCCCCCGAGCGCCTGGAACACGAAAGAGAACGCCGTGGCACCGATGAAGATTGCGAAGATGAAGGCAGTGGTCTTGGTGGTTTGCTCGCAGACCTCCTTGGCGACACTCCAGGATAGATTGCGATTGACGGCAGCCAGGATGGTCGCGCCAAAGGCGCCGACGCCCGCCGCCTCCGTGGGCGTTGCCAAGCCGGCGAAGATCGATCCGAGCACGGCGATGATGAGCAGCGCGGGTGGAAACACCGCCTTCAGCACACCGGCCAGATCGCCCAACTCCATGCGCCTGGCATCTGCCGGTACTGGAGCCGTCGAAGGCGACAGGGTCCCCACAAGCACCATGTAGGCAATATACAGGACACCCAGCAAGACTCCCGGAATGAGCGCCCCCATGAACAGCCCACCGGCATCCACGCCCGGCGTCCGGTCCGCCAT
>CAZLYT010000184.1:0-4540 GCA_964563515.1 uncultured Candidatus Competibacteraceae bacterium
AACGCTGAGCGTCAGCCGCTGCCGAAAGCGGGAGCGAGGGACGAGCGGACGCTGTAGGCAGTCGCCTGCACGCGGTTGTTAGGCCAGCCCCCGAGGCCGACATGCAGCGCCGTTCCTGGGCCTGTTGCCCTTCAACCCCGCTGAATGTCAAGGGGAAACACCGGGTCCATAATAGACGCCCCCCCATCGACGTGGAGCGTTTGCCCCGTGATAAAGCCTGCTTCGTCCATACACAGCAGTTTCACCGCGTTCCCAATATCGGCTGGGGTGCCCACCCGCCCCATCGGTGTCCACCCACTCTCGTGCCAGGCTTGAATGGCCTGGAATACCTCAGTCGGCAGGCGACTCACCACACTATCATCGGTGGCCCCAGGACTGACTACATTCACGGTAATGCCGCGGCGACCCAGGGCCACCGCGAAGTAGCGCGCTAGCGCGTCCATCGCCGCTTTGGCTGCCCCCATGGCCGCCCAGGGTTGCCAACTGCCAGTGCGCCCGCTGGGCGAGTAACTAATGGCAATGATGCGGCCACCGTCCGGCATGAGCCGAGCGGCCGCCTGGACACCCAATAGGAACGCCTGGGCTTGGGAATCCAGGGCCATATGCCACTGGTCCAGGGTGAGGGCCATCGGGGGCTGGTAGAACGCTGCGAGCTCGGGCCGCGCGTTGCTCACAAAGATGTCCAAGGTGCCGAACTCCTGCTGGACCCGGTCGAACATCCGGCTGATCTCCTCGGGGCGTGTCACGTCGGCTTGGATCAGGCAGCCTTCGGCACCGTGTGCCTTGACCTGCGCCGGGGTCTCGTTGGCAGCGTCAACCTGTGTGTGATAGTGCACGGCAATGTTGATGCGCTGCTCCGCCAGCTTCAGTGCGATGCCTCGTCCAATCCCCCGTGAGCTGCCGGTGATCAGCGCATGTTTCCCCTGAAGTGGCATATCGACCTCCTTCTGCAAAGGGTTTTCCACACAAGGCCCACATTGGGCCTAACGTTTAGAGCTAAGCTGCGCCTGGCTGGACACCCCCCCCCAATGGTAGAAACAGCCGGCATCACAACTAACCCCCTCCGGCTTATCAAGCTGCCAGGTGTCAGCTTCAGCGACTTGTTGGACGCACCGGGTGACCCACTCTGCCCGACACGGTCTGTAATCGCCCGGGCTATGGCTATGGATATTGGTCATGGCCACCCATATGGCCCCCGCTCTCCTCACATGCCCTACTTGCCCTGTATGATGGGGTATCGGGAGCGTTCCCTGAGACATGAAAGGCGCTGAACTCTCCTGGGGACCGCGGCCTGAGCACAGATGACTGACCCCGGGCGCACCTGTCCCCCGACAGGCGGACCCGCCTGCCTGATGCCCCTGCCTCATGCGGCACGCTCCCCACATTGCGAGGCGGGAGGCGCACCACCACGAGGAAGGATCGCGCTGAACACTAGCTGCTGGCCACACGTGGGGCAGCGTTCCGCATGATCGTCTCCGCGCTGAGCACAGTACGCCTGCCAATCAAGACGCGCCAGAATCTCTACTGGCGCCTGACCCAGATGGGCGCGACCTACAGCCAGAGACGCGGCTTTGCTGTGATGGTACAGACCGTAGGATCGCACCACCTGGGTGTGAGGGGCGGGGACATGCAGCAGCATCCGCTGGATGAAATCATCTAGGGCTAAGGTCATCGCCGCCTGTCGGTCTCTGCCCCTCGCTGGCGGGTCATGACGATGCCGATACACCAAGGTGACCGCCTGCCCATCAAAAGATATTAGGCGGCTGTTTTTGATCGGACCACCGCGAAGGTAACGCGCCAGATAGGTGGCAACGCCACCTCCGTGAGGGTAGCGCTCCATCATCCGCACATTCCAGCGGGTCTTCTTATGACCGAGTCGATTGAGGAGGTTGAGAAATGGCTGCGCCCGCATCTCCAAAGGAAGCGCCAGGGCACCACGGTGACAGGCGCTCCGCAGCGCCGCGAGCAATTTGCCACGGAACACCGCCATGAGCACCCGCCCGGGGAGCAGATACCCATTCCGCACCGCCACCCAGTGGCCCTCCGGTCTCAGACCACCACCCGTCACCAGACAATGGAGATGCGGGTGCAGCACCAGCGTTTGTCCCCACGTGTGCAGGGCCGCGATCATGCCGGGCCGGGCCCCGAGATAGTTCGGGTCACTCAGCAACTCGAATAGGGTCTCACGCACGGCCGCAAACAGCACCGAGGTCATCTGCGCCACATTGCCCAGCCACAAGACGTTGAGGTCATGGGGGATGGTAAAGATCACATGGTAATGGTCGCAGTCGAGGAGGCGGGCTTTTTGGGTCTCTAACCAGCGCTCGATCTGTAGGAAAGCGCATTGTGGGCAGGAGCGATGTTTACAGGAGTTGTACCAGATGCGACTCATATGCCCATCGGGGCAGGACTGCACATGGCCACCCAATACGGCGGTGCGACACTGCATAATCGCCCGCGCCGCTTGGCGCACATGCCAGGGAAGCGCATGCCGCCGTTCGTAATCCGGAAAACCGGCCTGGAAAATGTCTTGCAGGGTCACGTGAGCCATACGACCCCCGGGGCACGAGAGCGTCAATAAGCGCCGTGTGCTTTGCCGTATTATAGAACAGTCGTTCCCCGCTGCCAAGCGGTGAGTTCAACGCTGCGCCTCAGCTGCTGCCGGAAGCGGGAGCGGAGCGGACGCTGGAGGCAGTCAGCGGCAGGCGGTTGTTCGGCTCAGTATAGTGTTGTGCTGTGGGCCTATCCCCGGTTTTTTTCTGTCTGGCCACCGTCGGTGACGAGCGCTCCGACGCGGCAGCGAAAGCGCGCCTTCCGGTCGCTTTGCGCTACCCTCCTGCCGTCGTGGCGCTGGCGAGCATCGCGACCACCTCGTCGGTCGTCTGCACATCGGCGAAGAGGCGGGCCATGGTCGTGAGCTCCGCCTCATGCGTGTCGCGGTTGATCTCGGCCACCGCATCCTTGACCAGGATCATCCGATAATTATGCTCGACCCCACCACGCACGGTCGTCGACACGCAGACGCACGTGGTGACGCCGGCGACGACGCAGGTGGTCACGCCCATGGTGCGCAGGATGGTGTCGAGCGGCGTGTTCGCGAACCCGCCGAAGCCTTTCTTGATGACCAGGTGCTCGCCTGCTCGGGGTTGCAGATCGTCGACAATCTGCGCGCCCCAGGTGCCCTCGACGATGAACGTGCGCTTGTCGCCAGGATGCAGCCCGAGACGCCAATAGGGCCACTGCGCGTCGGAATAGTCTGGCTTCACCATGTGCGCGATATAGACCACCGGCCGCCCCGCGTCGCGCAAGGCGTCGGCGAGCCGCTGGACATGGGGGATGGTGCCCATGAGAAACGGCATGTCGATCCCGGCTTCGGGAGTCTCCCGCGCGACCTGAGCGAAGCCGCCCTCGGGATGGACGAAATCGTTCTGCATATCTACGATAATCAGCGCCGACTTGCCGATCTCCGGTCCTATCATGGTGATCTCCATGTGCGGTGTAGAGGAAATGCAAACGCTCTGTTGCCGATGACCACTGTTGCTGGTGTACCTCCTTTCCACTCCTGCGGAATTTATGCCGAACGCCAGGCCTGAGCTGCTGCTGGAAGCGGGAGCGACGTAGGAGCGGACGCTGTAAGCAGTCAGCTCCAGGCCCTTGTTCGGCTTTGTCGGTCGGCACCGACGTTTGTCAGGCCTTCTGTACCGTCCGTGTGTGTGAGCCCTCAAAGGCCGGCGCCACCTCTTCCATGAATCGGTGCATCTGTTCCTTGACCAGTGCATGGGGCTTCTGGCCCACGTTGAAGTACAGGATCACTTCTTCGATGCCATCTTGCTCAACCCGCTTCAGGGTCTCAATGCTGGCATCGGCTGGCCCAATAAGAATGGACTTGTCGGACAAGGTCTCTTGCGTCATGCCGCGTAAGATCTCGTTGATTTTCATGAAATAATGCATGCTGGGCGGCATGCGTGTGGGATCGTCTGGAAAGGCCCGTAAGACGCAGTGGCGAAAATAGTCCAGGAGGAATTGACGCCCCCGGATGTCCTCCGCTGGCGTATCGGCAATATAGATGAAATAGCTGCACTTCGCATGCCCCGGTGCCTTCCCGGCTTTGACACACGCCTCACGGTACTGCGCCACCGCAGGCCCCAAGCCGCCATACATCATAGCCGCCGCAAACGGCGCAAAGATAATGTTGAGGCCACGCGCTGCCGCCATCGCCATACTCGTCCCGGAGAAACAGGCTATGTAGAAGGGCATCGGCTGCTGGAGCGGCTTCGGCGTGATCTCCATGGCCGGGATGTCGTAGTATTTCCCTTTGTGCGACCACACACCCGGCTCCGTCCACGCTTTGAGCACGACATCAATGCCTTCCGCGAAGCGCTCTTGGGATTCCATGAATGACACCCCGAACGGTTCATATTCCTCCCGGTCGTACCCGCGCCCGGTGGCAAAATCGACGCGACCACCGCTGAGGAGGTCGAGCGTGGCCCAGCACTCGGCCACGTGCAATGGATGGTGCAGCGGGAGCACCGTCACCGCA
>CAZLYT010000185.1:0-15902 GCA_964563515.1 uncultured Candidatus Competibacteraceae bacterium
ACGCAGAAGTCCACGGTGACGGGGGTGGAGATGTTCCGCAAGCTGCTCGATGAGGGGGTAGCTGGGGACAACGTGGGGGTGTTGTTGCGTGGCACCAAGCGGGATGATGTGGAGCGTGGACAGGTGTTGGCGAAGCCTGGAACGATCACGCCGCACACGGTATTTGAAGCGGAGGTATACGTGCTCTCCAAGGAGGAGGGAGGGCGGCACACGCCGTTTTTCAAGGGTTACCGGCCGCAGTTTTACTTTCGCACGACGGATGTGACGGGGGCGGTGGAGTTGCCCGAGGGTGTAGAGATGGTGATGCCTGGGGACAACATCAAGATGACCGTGAGCCTGATTGCGCCGATTGCGATGGAAGAGGGGCTGCGGTTTGCGATACGCGAGGGCGGGCGCACGGTGGGTGCCGGCGTAGTCGCCAAGATCATCGAGTGAGAGTTCTGTGATCGGCGGAGTTGCCCGCATCGGCGATTCCGCTGGAACGCTTTTGTCGACTACAGGCCAGTAGCTCAATTGGCAGAGCAGCGGTCTCCAAAACCGCAGGTTGGGGGTTCGAGTCCCTCCTGGCCTGCCATTTACCCCTGGACAACCCACGCGGTACCAGGGGGCTGATGCAGGTCGGTGCTGCCAAGCCCCCAGACCCCCGTGTATCGAGGATGATGAGTACCAAGGTCGAAGCGCAGACGTCGTCGAGGTTCGACGCCGTGAAGTTTGTGGTTGCTGCCGCTCTGGCATTGGCCGGGCTGGCTGGCTTCTACTACTTCGCCGACTATTCGTTGCTGCTCAGGGTTCTAGGACTGTTGGCGGCGGTGATCGCTGCGGTGGCAGTGGGCTTGACCACCGAGAAGGGCGCGACCTTGTGGCGCTTCTTTCAGGACTCTCGGGCCGAGCTCCGCCGAGTGGACTGGCCCACCAGGACCGAGACTATTCAGACGACTCTGGCCGTGCTCGCCATGGTGATCGTTGTGGGTGTGGCCCTATGGTTGATCGACATGCTGCTGTTCTGGCTGGTTCGGCTACTGATTGGCCAGGGGGGCTAACTGAAAATGTCGATGCGGTGGTACGTGGTCCACGCGTATTCGGGCTACGAGCATCAGGTCAAGCGCGCCCTGCAGGATCGCGTTGCACGCTCGGGCCTGGAGGATCAGTTCGGTCAGATCCTTGTTCCCACGGAAGAAGTCGTGGAAATGAGGGACGGTCAGAAGCGCAAGAGCGAGCGTAAATTCTTTCCGGGCTACGTGCTGGTCCAAATGGACATGAATGAGGCCACCTGGCATCTGGTGAAGGGCACTGCACGGGTCATGGGGTTCATCGGCGGTACGCCGGATAAGCCGGCCCCGATATCCGACCGAGAGGCCGAGTCGATTCTGGATCGCATGCGCGAGGGCGTCGACAAGCCGCGCCCCAAAGTGCTGTACGAACCCGGTGAAGTGGTCCGAGTCACGGATGGTCCATTCAACGACTTCAACGGCGTCGTCGAAGAGGTCAACTACGAGAAGAGCCGGCTCCGCGTGGCCGTGCTCATTTTCGGACGTTCGACTCCAGTTGAGTTGGAGTTCAGCCAGGTCGAAAAGGCCTGACCGATACGGTGGCTCCAACGGGGTGGCCAAGGCTGCCCGGTGGCGCAGCAATCCCGTAGGCGGGGAGCCGGTAGGCGCCTGAACCCGCGAGGATAGAGATCATGGCGAAGAAGGTCACAGCGTACATAAAGCTTCAGGTTGCGGCCGGAAAGGCTAACCCGAGTCCCCCTGTGGGGCCAGCGTTGGGCCAGCATGGCGTCAACATCATGGAATTCTGCAAGGCTTTCAATGCCGAAACGCAAGGTGTAGAGCCGGGGCTGCCGATCCCGGTGGTGATTACGGTTTACAGCGATCGCAGTTTCACGTTCATCATGAAGACGCCGCCTGCTGCGGTGCTGCTGATGAAGGCGGTCGGCGTTCAGAAGGGCAGCGGAACACCGAACTCGAAGAAAGTCGGCACCGTGACGCGTGCCCAGCTCGAAGAGATTGCGAAGCAGAAGACGCCAGATCTTACGGCGGCCGATTTGGATGCGGCGGTTCGCACCATCGCTGGTAGCGCCCGCTCCATGGGCCTCACTGTGGAGGGTGTCTGACCATGGTGGCGCTCACCAAACGTCGCAAAGGGATTCGCGAGCGCGTGGATTCCACGCGCCTGTACCCGGTGGACGAGGCTTTCAGTCTGTTGCGCGACTTGGCGACTGCCAAGTTCCGTGAGTCAGTTGACGTGGCCGTCAATCTCGGCGTCGATCCCCGCAAGTCCGACCAGGTCGTGCGTGGCTCGACCGTGTTGCCCAACGGCACCGGCAAGACGGTTCGGGTGGCGGTGTTTGCCCAAGGGGCCAATGCCGATGTCGCCACCGAGGCTGGCGCAGACATCGTCGGCTTCGAGGATCTGGCGGCCCGGGTCAAAGCAGGCGAGCTCGATTTCGACGTGGCGATTGCCACACCGGATGCCATGCGAGTAGTCGGACAGTTGGGCCAGATCCTTGGACCTCGGGGCCTCATGCCAAATCCGAAGGTGGGAACCGTAACCACCGACGTTGGCACTGCGGTTCGCAATGCCAAGGCCGGTCAGGTCCGCTATCGCACCGACAAAGCCGGGATCATTCACTGCACGATCGGCAAGGTGGATTTCGAGAACGGAGAGCTCCAGGAAAACCTGAAAGTTTTGCTGGCAGATCTACAGAAGGCCAAGCCTTCGGCGGCGAAAGGTCAGTACATGAGGCGGGTGACTGTCTCCACGACCATGGGGCCGGGACTGACCGTGGACCCAGCTAGCCTGGAGCTCTGAACTGGAACTTTGTGGCTGTCCTTTCGGTGGCAGTCGTCAAAGACCGTTGGCGTGCTCTCTGGCGCTTAATCGCGGGGCATTGCCCTGTCGGCCAACGCAGACGGTTGTGCGTCGTCAGGGAGCTTGGTTCTCCTGTCCGAGGCAACCGTGAAACGCGAACCGCTTCGATGGTGGTTCGATCTGCTCTGACGCGCGGGGCTGGGTGTCGAGACGGCGCCTTTGTCACCTGCTGATGAGAGGTAGAGGATGAGTCTTAACCTAGACCAGAAGAAGGTCGTCGTGGCAGAGGTTGCCGACGTCGCTGGCCGGGCTCATTCCGTCATTGGTGCCAACTATCGTGGGCTCACGGTTTCGCAGATGACGGATTTGAGGGCAAAGGCCCGGAGCAACGGCGTGTATCTGCGTGTGGTGCAGAACTCCCTGGCTAAACGAGCCGTCCAGGGAACCGACTTCGAATGTCTGCAGCCGGGACTGGTGGGGCCGCTGGTGCTCGCATTCTCATTGGAGGATCCGGGCGCTGGGGCGCGGCTTCTGAAGGACTTCGCCAAGTCCACGGACAAGCTGGAAGTCAAGCTGGTCGCTTTTGGGGGCGCTCTGATGGCGCCCACCGAGCTAGACCGATTGGCCAACATGCCGACCCGCGAGCAGGCGTTGTCCCTGCTCATGGCGACGCTGAAGGCGCCGGTCACCAAGCTCGCCATGACATTCAAGGAAGTCCCCGGAAAGCTCGTGCGTACCGTCGAGGCGGTGCGCCAGCAAAAAGCGGCGGCCTGAGGCCACCCCGACCGGACACCCGATTCAAACGCGTTTGAAGTTTTCAGGAGAACCCAAGTGGCTGTCAGCAAAGACGAGATTCTCGACGCCATCGCCAACATGACCGTCATGGAGGTCGTGGATCTGATCTCGGCGATGGAAGAGAAGTTTGGAGTTACGGCCGCCGCTGCCGTCGCCGCCGCGCCCGCCGCGGCCGCCGGCGCGGAGGCTGCCCCCGCCGAGGAGCAGACCGAGTTCGATGTGGCCATGACCTCCTTCGGCGCCAACAAGGTAAACGTCATCAAGGTAGTACGCGCGATCACCGGGCTTGGTCTCAAGGAGGCGAAGGACTTGGTGGAGAGTGCGCCGACCAACGTCAAGGAAGGCGTCAACAAGGAAGAGGCAGAAAAGCTCAAGACGCAGCTCGAGGAGGCCGGTGCCTCGGTCGAGGTCAAGTAGTCTGCTTGTTGCTATGCGCCGGGCGCTGCCGCGCCCGGCGTCATGTGCCGAAGGCTGGTGGCCTCGGGGCCACCGGCCTATTCCTGTTGCGGCCGGGCTGGAACGTGGACAGTCCGGTACGAGGCCGAACCACGATTGACGCGCGCCGCGCATCGAGGAAACACGATGGCCTACAGTTTCACTGAGAAGAGACGGATTCGGAAAGACTTTGGCAAACGTCCGGGCATCCTCGAGGTGCCGTACCTGCTGGCGATTCAAATCGACTCTTATCGCGAGTTCCTGCAGGCGGAGGTTTCGCCAGCGCAGCGCCACGAGCGTGGTTTGCACGCGGCCTTCCGCTCGGTCTTCCCGATTTCGAGCTACTCCGGCAATGCCGTGCTGGAGTACGTCAGCTACCGGCTCGGTGAACCGACCTTCGACGTGCGCGAGTGCCAGCTGCGCGGCGTGACTTTCGCCGCGCCGCTGCGGGTCAAGCTGCGCCTGGTCATTTATGACAAAGAGGGCAGCACCCGGAGCGTACGGGAAATCAAGGAGCACGAGGTCTACATGGGCGAGCTTCCGCTCATGACTAACAACGGCACCTTCGTGATAAATGGCACCGAGCGGGTCATCGTATCGCAGTTGCATCGGTCCCCGGGCGTGTTCTTCGATCACGACAAGGGCAAGACGCACTCTTCAGGGAAGATCCTGTACTCGGCCCGAATCATTCCCTACCGCGGTTCTTGGCTCGATTTCGAGTTCGATCACAAGGATGCGCTTTATTGCCGCATTGACCGGCGTCGCAAGCTACCGGTCACGGTGCTGCTAAGGGCGCTGGGCTACGACAATACCCAGGTGCTCGACACTTTCTTCGACACCATCCACTTCCTGTTCGACGAAGACATGAACGTGGAGATGGATTTGGTCCCCGACCGCCTGCGCGGTGAGATGGCCGGGTTCGACCTCAAGATAGGCGATAAGCTGCTGGTGGAGCAGGGCCGCCGCGTCACGGCGCGCCATACACGGATGCTGGAAGAGGCGGGCGTGAACTGCGTGCAGGTGCCGGTCGAATATGTGGCCGGAAAAGTGTTGGCCCACGAGGTGGTCGACGAGGACACCGGCGAGCTGCTGGCGCGCGCCAATGATGAGCTGGACTACGAGCAAGTGGTGAAGCTGTTCAAGTCCGGCGTGCGGTCCCTGGATGCGCTCTATGTCAACGAGGTGGATCGCGGGCCCTACGTCTCCAACACCCTGCGTCTGGATGCCACCAATACGCCGCTGGAAGCCCAGGTCGAGATCTATCGGATGATGCGTCCTGGCGAGCCGCCGACCAAGGAAGCGGCCCAGGCGCTGTTCGAGAACCTGTTCTTCTCGGAGGAGCGTTACGATCTTTCCGCCGTTGGGCGCATGAAGTTCAACCGTCGCGTGGGCCGCGAAGACGAGGAAGGCTCGGGCGTGCTTTCTCGCGAGGACATCATCGATGTCCTCAAGGTGCTGATCAGCATTCGCAATGGCTACGGCACCGTCGATGACATCGACCACCTGGGCAACCGCCGCATTCGCTGCGTTGGAGAGATGGCGGAGAACGTATTCCGCGTCGGCCTGGTGCGTGTCGAGCGCGCTGTGAAGGAACGGCTGAGCTTGGCCGAGTCCGAGAATCTGACGCCGCAGGATCTGATCAATGCCAAGCCGGTGGCCGCTGCCGTCAAGGAGTTTTTCGGCTCCAGCCAGCTGTCGCAGTTCATGGACCAGAACAATCCGCTTTCCGAGGTCACCCATAAACGCCGCGTGTCGGCCCTGGGCCCCGGCGGACTCACGCGGGAGCGCGCCGGATTCGAGGTCCGTGACGTGCACCCGACGCACTACGGTCGAGTTTGCCCCATCGAGACGCCGGAAGGGCCCAACATCGGCCTGATCAACTCCATGGCCGTGTATGCCCGGACCAATCGCTATGGATTCTTGGAAACTCCCTACCGCAAGGTCGTAGACTCGCGGGTGACCGATCAGATCGACTATTTGTCCGCCATCGAAGAGGGCAAGTACGTCATCGCTCAGGCCAACGCGGCCCTCGATGTCGAGGGAAGGCTCGTGGACGACCTGGTGTCATGTCGCTTCCAGAACGAGTTTAGCCTCTCAACGCCTGATCGGATCCAGTACATGGATGTGTCACCGAAGCAGATCGTTTCGGTGGCGGCGTCGCTAATTCCATTCCTCGAGCACGATGATGCCAACCGGGCACTCATGGGATCGAACATGCAGCGTCAGGCGGTGCCAACGCTTCGGGCCGAGAAACCTCTGGTCGGGACCGGCATGGAGCGCACCGTGGCCCGCGACTCTGGGGTGTGTGTGGTGGCACAGCGCGGCGGCGTGGTGGAGTCGGTAGATGCCGCCCGCATAGTGGTGCGGGTCAACGATGAAGAAACCGAGGCCGGTGAGCCCGGTGTGGACATCTACAACCTGACCAAGTACACGCGCTCAAACCAGAATACCTGCATCAATCAGCGGCCATTGGTGCAGCCCGGCAATGCGATTGCCCGCGGCGATACCCTCGCCGACGGCCCGAGCACCGACCTGGGTGAGCTCGCGCTGGGCCAGAACCTGCTGGTCGCGTTCATGCCGTGGAATGGTTACAACTTCGAGGACTCCATCCTCATCTCAGAACGGGTGGTGCAGGAGGATCGCTTCACCACCATTCACATCGAGGAGCTCACCTGCGTGGCCCGGGATACCAAGCTTGGGCCGGAAGAGATCACTGCGGACATTCCAAACGTCGGCGAGAGCGCGTTGGCCAAACTCGACGAGGCGGGCATCGTCTACATCGGCGCCGAGGTGAAGGCGGGGGACATCCTGGTGGGCAAGGTGACGCCCAAGGGGGAGACCCAGCTCACCCCAGAGGAGAAGTTGCTGCGGGCGATCTTCGGTGAAAAGGCCTCAGACGTGAAGGACACCTCATTACGGGTGCCCTCGGGCATGGACGGCACTGTCATCGACGTGCGCGTGTTTACCCGGGACGGGGTCGAGAAGGACTCCCGCGCCAAGGCCATCGAAGAGGCTGAACTCGAGCGGGTTCGCAAGGATCTCAATGACCAACGCCGCATTCTGGAGGAAGACGTTTTCCAGCGGGTCGAACGCATGCTCATTGGCAAGGAGGTGGAGGGTGGCCCCGGCGGCCTCAAGGCTGGTGCAACGATCACCAAGGAGCACCTGAACGGAATCCATCGAGAGCAGTGGTTCGATATCCGCCTGCGCGAGGACGATCTGAGCATCCAGCTGGAGCGGGTGTTAGACAGCCTGCGGCAAATGCGCGCCGAGTTCGAGAACCGCTTCGATGCCAAGCGCCACAAGATCACCCAAGGCGATGACCTGGCGCCCGGCGTCCTCAAGATGGTGAAGGTCTACTTGGCCGTCAAGCGGCGCGTCCAGCCCGGCGACAAGATGGCGGGACGCCATGGTAACAAGGGCGTCATCTCCAGCATCGTGCCGGTCGAGGATATGCCCTACATGGAAGATGGGACCCCGGTGGACATCGTGTTGAACCCGCTGGGTGTGCCCTCGCGCATGAACGTGGGGCAGGTGCTGGAAACCCACTTGGGCTGGGCCGCCAAGGGGCTGGGCCGGCGCATTGGCGAGATGTTGGATCGGCAAGTGGCGGCGCAAGAGCTGCGGGAGTTCGTTACCCGCGTCTATAACGAAACCGGAAAGTACGAGGTGGATCTGAGCCAACTCGACGAGGGCGAACTCACCACGCTGGGTGACAACCTGCGTGAGGGCGTGCCCATGTCGACCCCGGTCTTCGACGGTGCCTCCGAGGAAGAGCTCAAGGCCATGTTGCGCCTGGCGGGATTGCCCGAGGACGGCCAGACCATGCTCTACGACGGTCGCACCGGGGAAGCATTTGAACGCCCGGTAACGGTGGGTTACATGTACATGCTGAAGCTGAATCACTTGGTGGACGACAAGATGCACGCGCGCTCCACCGGACCTTACAGCCTGGTGACTCAGCAGCCGCTGGGCGGCAAGGCGCAGTTTGGTGGTCAGCGCTTCGGCGAGATGGAGGTGTGGGCTCTGGAGGCCTATGGCGCCGCCTACACCCTGCAGGAGATGCTCACGGTCAAGTCCGACGACGTCAATGGTCGTACCAAGATGTACAAGAACATCGTCGACGGGGATCACCGCATGGAGGCCGGCATGCCGGAGTCCTTCAACGTGCTGGTCAAGGAGATTCGCTCCCTGGGCATCAACATCGAGCTTGAACAGGACTGATCGAAGTCGGACCCCAAGCCACTGCCTTCAGTCAAAGCGAGCAGCGATATGAAAGATCTACTTACGCTTCACAGGTTGCAGGGCAATATCGAGGACTTCGATGCCATCCGCATCGGGCTGTCGTCGCCGGACATGATTCGGTCGTGGTCCTACGGCGAGGTCAAGAAGCCCGAGACTATCAACTACCGTACCTTCAAGCCCGAGAGGGACGGCCTGTTCTGCGCCAAGATCTTCGGCCCGATCAAGGACTATGAGTGTCTTTGCGGCAAGTACAAGCGCTTGAAGCACCGCGGTGTCGTGTGCGAGAAGTGCGGCGTCGAGGTGACGCTGGCCAAGGTGCGCCGCGAGCGCATGGGCCACATCGAGTTGGCGAGCCCGGTAGCGCACATCTGGTTCCTGCGCTCGTTGCCGTCTCGTATTGGCATGTTGCTGGATATGCCGCTGCGCGACATCGAGCGGGTGCTCTACTTCGAAGCTTTCGTCATCATCGACCCGGGCATGACGCCCCTGGAGCGCAATTCGCTCCTGACCGACGAGCAGTACCTGGATTCCATCGAGCAGTACGGGGACGAGTTTGACGCCCGCATGGGGGCGGAGGCGGTCCACGAGCTGCTGAAGACCATCGATCTGCAGAAGACGGCCATTCAGCTGCGCGAAGAGCTGGCCGACTCGAGCTCAGAGTCCAAGAACAAGCGACTGTCCAAGCGCTTGAAGCTGGTGGAATCGTTCATCGAGTCCGGCAATCGGCCCGAGTGGATGGTGCTGACGGTACTGCCGGTGCTGCCGCCCGACCTGCGTCCACTGGTGCCGCTGGATGGTGGCCGTTTCGCGACCTCCGATCTGAACGACCTGTATCGGCGAGTGATCAATCGCAACAACCGGCTGAAGCGGCTGCTGGAGCTCAACGCGCCCGACATCATCGTGCGCAACGAGAAGCGTATGCTGCAGGAGGCGGTGGATTCGTTGCTCGACAACGGTCGCCGCGGCCGGGCCATCACCGGCACCAACAAGCGGCCGCTGAAGTCCTTGGCGGACATGATCAAGGGCAAGCAAGGGCGGTTTCGTCAGAACCTGCTGGGCAAGCGGGTCGACTACTCCGGCCGTTCCGTCATCGTGGTGGGGCCAACCTTGCGTCTGCACCAGTGTGGTCTGCCGAAAAAGATGGCGCTGGAGCTGTTCAAGCCCTTCATCTTCAGCAAGCTCATCCTGCGCGGCATCGCCACCACTATCAAAGCGGCCAAGAAGCTGGTGGAGCGTGAGGCCCCGGAGGTGTGGGACTTCCTGGAGGAGGTCATCCGTGAGCATCCTGTGATGCTGAACCGGGCACCGACCCTGCACCGGCTGGGCATTCAAGCTTTCGAGCCGGTGCTGATCGAGGGCAAGGCAATCCAGCTGCACCCTCTGGTGTGCACGGCCTTCAACGCCGACTTTGATGGCGACCAGATGGCGGTGCACGTGCCGCTATCCATCGAAGCGCAGCTGGAAGCTCGCGCCCTGATGATGTCCTCGAACAACGTCCTGTCCCCAGCCAACGGCGAGCCTATCATCGTGCCCTCCCAGGACGTGGTCCTGGGCCTGTACTACATCACCCGCGAGCGGGTGAACGCCAAGGGCGAAGGCATGGCTTTCGCTGACGTGGCGGAGGTGCATCGGGCCTACGAGACGCGTCAGGTGGATCTGCATGCGCGGATCCGGGTCCGGATCAACCAGCTCGACACCGAGAGTGGCGAGCGCCGGGTGCAGCGGGTCGAGACCACGGTGGGTCGCGCCCTGCTGTCCGATATCCTGCCCGAGCAGCTGCCCTTCGATCTGATCAATCAGACGCTCACCAAAAAGGCCGTATCGCGGCTCATCAATGCCTGCTATCGGCGCGTGGGTCTCAAGGACACCGTCGTGTTCGCCGACCAGCTCATGTACACGGGCTTCCACTACGCAACCCGCTCTGGGACCTCCATAGGCTTCGAGGATCTGGTGATTCCCGAGGAAAAGGGACCCATCCTGACCCAGGCCGAGAAGGAGATCCGGGAGATACAGGATCAGTACTCCTCCGGTCTCATCACCAATGGCGAGCGCTACAACAAGGTCGTGGACATCTGGTCGCGCACCAACGAGCAGGTGGCCGAGGCCATGATGCACAAGCTCGGCAAGGAGCGGCTGGTGGATCGGGGGGGCAAGGAGGTTACCCAGGATTCCTTTAATTCGGTCTTCATGATGGCGGATTCCGGTGCCCGTGGCTCGGCGGCCCAGATCCGGCAGCTGGCGGGCATGCGCGGCCTCATGGCCAAGCCGGACGGCTCAATTATCGAGACTCCGATCACCGCCAACTTCCGCGAGGGCTTGGACGTCCTGCAGTACTTCATCTCCACCCATGGCGCGCGTAAGGGACTTGCCGACACGGCATTGAAGACCGCCAACTCGGGTTACCTGACCCGGCGTTTGGTGGACGTGGCCCAGGACCTGGTCATCACCGAAGTCGACTGCGGTACGCAGAATGGCCTGGAGATGACGCCGATCGTCGAGGGTGGCGATGTGGTCGAGCCGCTGCGCGAGCGCGTGCTTGGCCGCACCATGGCCGCTGATGCCATTTCGGCCCTGGATGGCGAGGTACTGGCCCCCGCTGACACCTTGCTCGACGAGGGTCTGGTGGAAGAGCTGGAAGCTCATGGCGTCGACCACGTCGTGGTGCGTTCGGTGATCACTTGTGAGACCCGCTATGGCGTCTGTGCCACCTGCTACGGTCGAGACCTGGCACGTGGGCACGGCGTCAACCAAGGCGAGGCCGTGGGTGTCATCGCCGCGCAAAGCATCGGCGAGCCCGGCACCCAGCTGACCATGCGTACCTTTCACATCGGCGGTGCCGCGTCTCGGTCGGTGGCGGTCAGCAACGTGCAGGTGAAGTCTGTAGGCACTACGCGCTTGCACAACCTCAAGTGGGTCACCAACCGTGACGGCAAGCTGGTCGCGGTGTCCCGCTCTGGTGAAATCACCGTGGTGGACGACCATGGCCGCGAGCGCGAGCGCTACAAGGTGCCCTACGGGGCGGTGCTTAGCATTGGCGAGGGCGACCGGGTCAATCCCGGCGACATCATCGCCACCTGGGATCCGCACACCCACCCGATCATCACCGAGGTCGCTGGCCACATCCGGGTTGCCGATTTGGTGGACGGTGTCAGCGTGCAGCGCAGCGTGGACGACATGACCGGCATCGCCAGCCAGGTGGTGACGGACCCCAAGCAACGGGGATCGGCAGGCAAAGACCTGCGACCCATGATCAAGCTAGTGGACGATGCCGGCTCGGATCTGAGCCTCGCAGGCACCGAGATCCCGGCGCAGTATTACCTACCGGCGGGCGCAATCGTGAATGTGGAAGATGGCCTCCAGGTCGAGGTCGGCGACGTGCTGGCCCGAATCCCCCAGGCTTCCACCAAGACCCGCGATATTACCGGTGGTCTGCCCCGAGTCGCCGAGCTGTTCGAGGCGCGCAAGCCCAAGGACCCGGCAATCTTGGCAGAGATCTCCGGCACCGTGCGCTTCGGCAAGGAGACCAAGGGCAAGCAGCGCCTGGTCATCACCGACACCGACGGCAACGAGCACGAGGAGCTCATCCCCAAGTGGCGTCAGGTCACCGTGTTCGAGGGCGAGCATGTGGAACGGGGCGAAACCGTGGTCGACGGGGAGCTCAATCCGCACGACATTCTGCGCCTGCTCGGAGTCGAGCGGCTGTCGGACTACCTGGTCAAGGAGATACAAGACGTCTACCGCTTGCAGGGTGTGCGCATCAATGACAAGCACATCGAAGTGATCATTCGGCAGATGCTGCGCAAGGTGGAAATCCTGGATCCCGGCGACACGCGCTTCATCAAGGGCGAGCAAGTGGACCGGGCTCGGGTGCTGGATGACAACGACCGTATCGCCCACCAGCAGGACGCACGCTCGGCTCATTATGAGCTGCTGCTGCTCGGCATCACCAAGGCGTCGTTGTCCACCGAGTCCTTCATCTCGGCTGCCTCGTTCCAGGAGACCACGCGGGTACTCACCGAAGCTGCGGTGCGAGGTGCCAAGGACAATCTGCGGGGTCTCAAGGAGAATGTTATTGTGGGGCGGTTGATCCCTGGCGGCACGGGCATGGCGTATCACCGGCACCGGCGGGAAGAGCGCTATGGGGATGTCACGCTGGACCTGTCGGGCATGGAGGCCGGCGGCGAAGAGCGTGAGTCCGAGACGCCGCAACATGAGCAAAGCGGCAGCGAGCAGTAGCGTTCAGCACATGAAGACGCCGCCGGGGGCACTTCGGCGGCGGGTTTTCTGAGTCCTGGAAGCTCCAGGATTGCCAAGGGTTTGGGGTAGGCTCGGCCTGCCCCGAGCCTTCCTTGACAGCCCCCAGGGCACTTCATACAATCCCGCGCCTTCGTCAAGGGGGCCAGGCCGCGATTTGCCGGCCGAAACCGGAGATAGCGCCGTATGGCAACCGTGAATCAGCTGGTGCGAAAACCACGCACCCGCCCAAAGACTGACACCAATGTGCCGGCGCTCGAGGCTTGCCCGCAAAAGCGCGGTGTCTGTACTCGCGTCTACACCACGACGCCGAAGAAACCGAACTCCGCGCTCCGAAAGGTCGCCCGCGTGCGGCTGACCAACGGTTACGAAGTGACCAGTTATATCGGCGGTGAAGGTCACAACCTCCAGGAGCATTCGGTGGTGCTGATTCGTGGAGGACGCGTCAAGGATCTACCCGGGGTGCGCTACCACGTAGTGCGTGGCGCGTTGGACACTGCGGGCGTCACCAAGCGCCGCCAGGGTCGCTCCAAGTATGGAGCCAAACGCCCCAAATCCTGAATCACCCGGCTATCGCCGGACCTTCTTCCCAGGTGAGCTAGAACCATGCCGCGCAGAAGAGAAGTGCCCAAGCGGGTAATCCTGCCCGATCCCAAGCACGGGAGTGAGCTGCTCGCGAAATTCATCAACATGATGATGCGCAACGGCAAGAAGTCGATCGCCGAACAGATCGTCTACGGCGCGCTCGACGCCATCGAAGGTCGCGGCCGCAGCGAGTCTATGGGCGTGCTCGAACAGGCTTTGGACAACGTGCGACCGGTGGTCGAAGTGAAGTCGCGCCGAGTCGGTGGCGCCACCTACCAGGTCCCCATCGAAGTGCGTCCAGTGCGTCGCACTACGCTGGCGATGCGCTGGATCATCGATTCGGCGCGCAAGCGCGGCGAGAAAACCATGTCTCAACGCCTGGCTAACGAGTTGATGGACGCGGCCGAGAGCCGTGGCGCCGCGGTCAAGAAGCGCGAGGACACTCACCGCATGGCGGATGCGAACAAGGCGTTCGCACACTACCGCTGGTAAATGCGAGGACTGAATCGTGGCCCGCAAGACATCAATTGAGCGGTACCGGAACATCGGCATCATGGCCCACATCGATGCCGGCAAGACCACCACCACCGAGCGAATCCTGTTCTACACCGGGGTTTCGCACAAGATTGGTGAGGTCCACGACGGTGCGGCTGTCATGGACTGGATGGAGCAGGAGCAGGAGCGGGGAATCACCATTACCTCGGCTGCGACGACCTGCTTCTGGCGGGGCATGGACCAGCAGTATCCGGAACACCGCATCAACATTATTGATACGCCTGGGCATGTGGATTTCACCATCGAGGTGGAACGGTCGCTACGGGTGTTGGACGGGGCGGTCGCAGTATTCTGCGCCGTGGGTGGCGTTGAGCCCCAGTCCGAGACCGTCTGGCGGCAAGGTAACAAGTACCACGTGCCGCGCATGGCGTTCGTCAACAAGATGGACCGCGCCGGCGCTAACTTTCTCCGTGTGGTCAAACAGATACGAGAGCGCCTGGGCGCCAATCCGGTGCCCCTGCAGCTGCCGCTTGGCGCCGAGGAGGGATTTCAGGGCGTCATTGATCTCATCGGCATGAAGGCCATCCATTGGGATGATTCGACCCAGGGCACGCGCTACGACTTGCGGGAAATACCCGCCGACATGCAGGCGGAAAGCGAAGCCATGCGCGAGCAGATGGTCGAGGCTGCAGCCGAGGCCAACGAAGAGCTCATGGAGCGCTATCTCGAGGACGGCGAGCTCAGCATCGACGAGATCAAGAAAGGTCTGCGGTTGCGAACGCTGAACAACGAGATTGTACCGACGCTGTGTGGCTCGGCTTTCAAGAACAAGGGCGTTCAGGCGATGCTGGATGCGGTGATCGAATATATGCCCTCACCGGTCGACGTGCCGCCAGTGCGCGGTGTGCTCGAGGATGGCGAGACCGAGGTGTTTCGGCATCCGAGGGACGACGAGCCGTTCTCCGCACTGGCCTTCAAGATTGCCACCGACCCCTTCGTGGGCTCGCTGACTTTCTTCCGAGTCTACTCCGGGGTGCTCAACTCCGGCGACCAGGTCTACAACCCGATCAAGAGCAAGCGGGAGCGGATCGGCCGTATCTTGCAGATGCACGCCAATTCCCGTGAGGAAATTAAGGAAGTGCATGCCGGTGACATCGCGGCTGCGGTCGGGCTCAAGGACGTCACCACCGGCGACACCTTGTGTCACCGCGACAAGATCGTCCTTCTGGAGCGCATGGAGTTCCCAGAGCCGGTGATCTCGGTGGCGGTGGAGCCGAAGACCAAGGCCGACCAGGAGAAGATGGGTATTGCCTTGGGCAAGCTGGCCCAGGAGGACCCCTCGTTTCGGGTGCACACCGATCAGGAGTCGGGGCAGACCATCATCAGCGGCATGGGAGAGCTGCACCTGGAGATCATCGTCGACCGCATGCGCCGCGAGTTCAAAGTCGAGGCCAACGTGGGCGCGCCCCAGGTCGCCTACCGTGAAGCCATTCGCAAGTCGATCGAGGTCGAGGGCAAATTCGTTCGTCAATCCGGTGGCCGTGGCCAGTACGGGCACGTGTGGTTGCGTCTCGAGCCCCAGCAGCCTGGGGTCGGCTACGAGTTCGTCAATGCGATCGTTGGCGGCGTGGTGCCGCGGGAGTATATCCCGGCGGTGGACAAGGGCGTGCGGGAGCAGATGGAGAACGGCATCCTCGCCGGATTCCCGGTGGTCGACGTCAAAGTCACCCTCTACGACGGCTCCTACCACGAAGTGGACTCCAGCGAAATGGCGTTCAAGATTGCCGGCTCCATGGGCTTCAGGGCGGGTGCGCAAAAGGCCAGCCCGGTGCTGCTGGAGCCCATCATGAAAGTAGAGGTGGTGACGCCCGAAGATTATATGGGCGACGTCATGGGTGACTTGAACCGCCGTCGCGGCCTGGTGCAGGGGATGGATGACAACCCGGCGGGCAAGATCATCCGGGCCGAGGTACCGCTGGCCGAGATGTTCGGCTATGCCACCGACCTGCGGTCGGCGACTCAGGGCCGAGCCACGTACTCCATGGAGTTTTCCAAGTACGCAGAGGCCCCGGCCAACATCGCCGAGGAAGTAATCAAGAAGGCGTCCTGAGCGGGACCGCACAGCATTCAGAGGTAGCCTGCAGTGTCCAAGCAGAAGTTCGAGCGCACGAAGCCGCACGTAAACGTTGGGACGATTGGCCATGTGGACCATGGCAAGACGACGCTGACGGCGGCGTTGACCAAGGTGTGCGCGGAGTCTCGGGGCGGGGAGTTTCGGGCCT
>CAZLYT010000186.1:0-1506 GCA_964563515.1 uncultured Candidatus Competibacteraceae bacterium
GAGGTCATCCCCCTCTACATTCATGCGCCAGACGAAGAGTCGCCGTGGGCGTCAGGCGGCGCCAGTCGCTGGTGGCTGCACCACAGCTTGGAAGCGCTCGGCAAGTCACTAGCGGCACGCGGCTCGCGGCTGGTGCTGCGGACTGGCCAGATCCAGGCCGGGTTGCAGGATCTCATCGACCAGAGTGGCGCGGAGGCCATTTACTGGAATCGGCTGTACGACCCGGCAATCATCGAGCGTGACACCGGGCTCAAGTCGCATTTCAGACGCCGCGGCATCCCGTGCCGAAGCGCCAATGCCGCACTGTTGTTCGAGCCTTGGGAGGTATCCACCAAGGATGGGGCCCCGTATCGGGTGTTCACGCCGTTTTGGAAAGCCTGCGCACCCCGTCTTGAGCAGGTCCGTTGCATGGAGTCACCTTCCGAGCTGCCGCCGGTCAGTGGTGAGCTCGGGGGTGAGCTCGGGGGTGAGCTGCTGGACTGTCTGGAATTGCTGCCGCGAATCGCTTGGGACGAAGGTCTGCGACACGCCTGGAATCCGGGCGAGGAAGGCGCGCGAGCAAGGCTCGCGCAGTTCCTGACGCACGCGCTCGAGACCTACGCCAGCGGGCGCGACCGTCCTGCTGTAGCCGGCACCTCGAGACTCTCGCCGCACCTGCACTTCGGCGAAATCAGCCCGTGCCGAATCGTGCACCAGCTTCGTGCACAGCTGAACGGTCGCCACAGCAAGAGCGCGGACGTTTTCCGGTCGGAGTTGGGCTGGAGGGAGTTTGCTCACCATATCCTGTATCACTTTCCTCAAACGCCTGAGGCGCCGCTGAATCGGCGCTTCGAGCGCTTTCCCTGGCGTGAGCGCGTGGATGAGGTGCAGGCGCGCTGGCGGCGTGGGGAGACCGGCATTCCCATCGTCGATGCTGGCATGCGCGAGCTCTGGCACACCGGCTGGATGCACAACCGGGTGCGGATGATCGTTGGCTCGCTGCTGACCAAGAACCTGCGGGTCCCTTGGCAGTATGGTGCGCACTGGTTCTGGGACACGCTGGTGGACGCGGACCTGGCCAACAACACCCTGGGTTGGCAATGGGTTTCTGGTTGCGGCCCCGACGCCGCGCCATTTTTCAGGATCTTCAATCCGGTACGTCAGGGCGAGCGTTTTGATCCGGAGGGGAGATACGTGCGACGGTGGGTGCCCGAGGTGGCCAACTTACCCAACGAATGCATTCACAGCCCGTGGACTGCCCCAGCGGAGGTTCTCGAGCGTGCCGGAATAGTGCTGGGACGTGACTATCCCGAGCCCCTGGTCGATTTGGCGGCAAGTCGGAAGGAGGCCCTCGAGGCATTCGAGGCGGTCAAGGCGGAGTGATCCAGGCCTTCACAATCGCCGAGCGCGATTGACAGCCGTTGAGACGCCTGCTTAGCTCCGCACCCATGGGCACATCTGGTGCTAGAGCTCGGAGCGTGGGCTGGTCGACGCTGGTGTCGGCTACCGCTCTCGGCGTCGCTGCCA
>CAZLYT010000187.1:0-2087 GCA_964563515.1 uncultured Candidatus Competibacteraceae bacterium
ACCCTCAGTGTCGCCCTGGACGGCGCATCCGAGGTCTTCGATGCAGCGGTGGAGGTGGTGGTCAGCGCCGACCATGATCGCGACGGCGTACCCAACGACCTGGATCGTTGCCCGGCTTCTGCCAGCGGCGAGATCGTCGGCCCCAACGGTTGTGCGCCGGGTCAAGAGCAGAGTGCCGACTTCGTCACCATCCAGCTGGGCTCTGGCCCAAAGGCCCTCGAGCTGCGCACCTCGAGAGTCAACGTGGGGACCGACTTCTGGACCGATAACGGCGCCTGGGGCTTCCAAGTCAAGGGCACCCTGCTCATTGCTTCCCCCTTGGGAGACATCCCCATGTACGAGTCCGACGTCCTGTTCGAGTTCGGCGAAAGCAAGCTCGGCGGCGTTCAGCGCGTGCGGGGGCGAGCCCAAGTACCCTTTCCGCCCTCTCGAGCGCTCGCCGGAGCCCAGATCAAGCGCGCCGCCATGGCGGAAGTAGGCCTAGACCTAGACTACGGCCGCAATCTATCCTACCTGGAGGCGCCGCTCACGGTCGGCCGGCAGTATTTGTTCTTCAACTTCGACGCCGGCTTGGAAGTCGACGCCGGGGCGCCGAAGTTCAAGTCGCCGGGTGGCGTTCAGACCACTTTCGTATTGGACCCCCTCGATCCCTTCTTCTTCTACCGCGGCGAGATGCCCAAGCTGCCTGCGGTGGGAAATTCGGGCGAGGTGGGCATCGGCTTCTGCTTGCGAGGACTTATTCCCTACCAGGCCAAGACCACCGAAGGGCTTCCAGACGGCGTCGCGGAGTTCCAGGGGCAGCTGCTTCTGGCTGGGACCAATCCCTTCAAATCCCTGCCTCTCGAGCTCGACGGTGACATGGTCGGCCGCTTTGATCCCAACCCCAACTTCGGTGTCAAACCCTTTGCGCCGCCCTTTTTGGTGCAGTACGGAGGGAACGGTCAGCTCAACGTCAGCTTCGACCTGGGCGATCTGGCGGGCAAGAACAAGAACGGCACTGCCAATGACGGCAATGACGCCAACCGGGACAACGACGACAAGGCCCGAAAGGACGACCCTGACTGCGACCAGGGCAAGCTCATGCGCTGCTTCAGCGTGTCGCTGCCGTTGGAAGATGCCAGCCTGGGCATCAAGCTGAGTGCCATGGGCCAGAACGCCTACGTGGCTGGAATCCTGGCCCCCGATAATCCCTTGTCCGAGATCATTCCGGTGGTACCTCGGAACGAGGTGCAGGTTGCCGGGTTCATCAGCAGCGATGTTGCCAAGTCCTTCCTCACTGGCAAGGGCGAGTACGCGGTGGGGGCGTCGAACCTGGGTCAGCTGATCGGCGTTCAGCTCGCTGACCTCCAGGCCACCCAGGCCACCTAGGCCACCATGACCTTCAACGCCATTGGGCTGCGCATACAGGGGCACAGCGTCTCGCAAATCCATCCCGCCGTTGGAATCGGCGGCCAGGCCCAGGTGGACCTGCGACTCACCGGCGATCCCGAGACCTGGTACCTGCGGATGGCAGGCGACCTGGGCGTCGCCGGGGTGCCGCTGTCGAGCGCCGCCAAGCTGTCCATCGACGGCACCGGCGTACACCTCAACGGTGCAGTGCTCACCCCCATCAGCCGCATCGCCATGGCCGGCGCCATCGATGCTCGCGGGGTGAACGTGACCGGGAAAGGTGCCCTCGACCTGCCGTTGGGCCCGCCGCCCAACGCGTCTGCCAAGGCCAAGGCCGATATCGCTCGCGCCCAGAAGAAAGTGACCGAGACCAACGGTGAGATCGACCGGCAACGTGCGATCGTGCGGGCTGAGCGGGAGCGCGACCAGCAGCGTTGTTGCGAGGCTCGGGCCGGAGTGGCATCGGCCCAAGTCAAGGTCGATGGTATCCAGCGCAGCATCGACTACAACCGCAGCCGCATCTCGGCTCGGCAAAGGGAGATTCGAAGCTGGCAGTCCTGGTACAACCGGCAGCCTTGGTACAAGAAGGCCTCGGCCTGGACCAAGCTGGTCTACGAGAAGGGCTGGCGCTCGGGCGAGATCGCCAGTCGTGCTGCTGCCATCGCCGGACTGGAAACCTCCAAGGCCGCGGCCATCGG
>CAZLYT010000188.1:0-15316 GCA_964563515.1 uncultured Candidatus Competibacteraceae bacterium
TACCCCAGCGGCTGGTGGACCTGCACCATGGCCCGGAAGGACGAACCGATTGCCGGATTTCGAGCTGGCGCGGTAGCGTCGAGGTCTTTCGGCACCCGCTATTACAACGCCCATGTGCACCGGGGAGCGTTGTCGGTGCCGGAGTTCCTGCGCAGCGTGCTAGCCGAGGGCTGAGACCGATGCCCAGGGTGGACTGGTCACTAAAGCCAAAGTCGGCGCAATACGCTGATGCTGTTGCGCCCTACGACTTCGGTGAGGCGGGCTGTGTCAGCTACCCTGCAACCGATCCAAGCGCAATCGCTCGCGCTCGTCGAAGAGGTGCTTCGCGCCCATCCACACCGCTGCCAAGGTGCCCAACCCGACCCCGGCGATTATCAGGAACAAGATCAGGATCTGATACTTGACCGCCTCCAGCGGCGGGCTGCCAGCCAGGATTTGCCCGGTCATCATGCCCGGCAGGCTGACGACGCCGGCGGCGGCCATGGCGTTGATGGTGGGCACCATGCCGGCTCGCGCCGCCCGCCGACGAAGATCGGTGATCGCTCCGGCGGCCGTGTAGCCGAGGGTCAAGCGGGTCTCGATCTGTAGGCGTTGTTCCCAGGCCCCCTGATTGAGCCGGTCCAGGGCCAATGCGATGCCCGTCATGGTGTTGCCCAGTAACATCCCGAGCATTGGCACCGCATACTGCGGTGTCCACCAGGGCTCTGGCCGCACGATGATCGTCAGCGCCACCAGAACCATGGTGAAGGACGACACGAACATGGCGACGGCGCCAAGTCCGTATCCCCACCAACCCACCAAGCGGCGCTCCTGACGCGCCATCACCTCCCGCGCCGCGACCGCCAGCATGACCAGCGCCATGACGGCCATGAGCAGCGGGTGGCGAGACTCGAACAGCGTCTCGAGGATCAATCCCACCAGCAGGAGCTGCAGCACCATGCGCAACCCCGACACCAGCAGGCTACGGGCCAGCTCCAAGCGCAGCGGCAACGACAGCAGCGCCAGCGCGACCACCAGAGCGGCCGCGACACCCAGCTCCCAGGCCTCGAGCTGGATCAGCTCCATGCCGGCAGCTCCTGTAGGGCACCATCGCGTATCTCCAGAGCTCGATCAGCCACGCGTCGACCTTGGGCCGCATCGTGGCTGACCCAGAGCACTGCGGCGCCGGTGGCGTCCTGGAAGCGCCTGATCAGCGACTCCACCCGCTCAGCGTTGGCGCCATCCAGATTGGCGGTAGGCTCGTCGAGCAACAAAACCATGGGCTGGTTGGCCAACAGGCGAAGCAAGGCCAGTCGTTGGCGCTCGCCACTGGAGAGGCGGGAGATCGACCAGCTCTGCACGTCTGGCTCAAAGCCCAGCGCCGCCAAGCTCGCTACGTCGAGTTGGGCCATGTGGTCGCCGACCCGATCGCTCCACCAGCCGCTTTCCGCGGCTAGCAGCCCCACCTTGCGACGCCAGTCCGAAGGCGCGAAGCGGGCGGCGGGTATACCGTCCAGTCGCACCTCGCCCTGGTGTGGGTCGAGGTCGGCCAATGCCCGCAACAGCAGCGACTTACCGCTGCCAGAGGGCCCGGCTAGGGCGACCGTCTCGCCCGCATGGAGAGTGAGATCAACCGGGCCCAGGGGCCCGGACTGCAGCCTCGATGCCGCAAGTCTTGGCGGCGGCGCTGCCGCCCCTTCGACGGTAGTGGGCTCGGGGACGCTCAGAGTGCGTCGTTGCCGGTCTCACCGGTGCGTATACGGAGCGCCTGACCAAGGTCGGTCACGAAGATCTTACCGTCCCCGATCTTGCCAGTGCGTGCCGCCGTCTGAATGACTTCGATGACGCGATCGCACATTGCATCGTCGACGCCGATCTCGAGCTTCACCTTGGGCAGGAAGTCCACCACGTACTCGGCGCCACGATAGAGCTCCGTGTGGCCCTTCTGTCGACCGAAGCCTTTGACTTCGGTGACGGTAATGCCTTGCACGCCGATTTCCGAGAGCGCCTCGCGCACGTCGTCCAACTTGAATGGCTTGATGATGGCGGTGACGAGCTTCATGGCTACTCCAGCAGGGGTTGCGGTCGGCCGAGACTACAACGGCCGGGCGGTCTGTGGAAACCACGACACGGCCGATGCCCCTAAACCGGACACCGGCCGTGTTGAAACGGCTGGCCTGCGCCAGCTATCACCCTTGAGAGGTGAACTCCGGATAGGCTTCCAGACCGCACTCGGCCAAATCGACGCCCTCGTACTCGTCCTCCTCCGAAACCCGGATGCCCATGGTGGCCTTCAGGATGCCCCACACCAGCAGGCTGGCGCCGAAGACAAAGGCCAAGATGGTGGCAAGCCCGGTTACCTGAGCGCCCAAGGTTGCATCGGGGTTGGACAGCGTGACCGCGAGCAGGCCCCACATACCAACGACGCCGTGCACCGAAATGGCCCCGACCGGGTCATCGATTCTGAGCTTGTCCAGGGCGACGATGGAAAACACCACCAGGGTGCCGCCGATGATGCCGACGACGGTGGCAAGCCCCGGCGTTGGCGTCAGCGGCTCGGCCGTGATGGCAACCAAACCGGCCAGTGCGCCGTTCAGTGCCATGGTCAGGTCCGCCTTGCCAAACACCAGCCGGGAGACTATGAGCGCTGCCAGCACACCACCGGCAGCCGCGGTGTTGGTGTTGACGAACACTTGAGCGACTGCGTTGGCCTCTCCGACATCGGAGATCTTCAGCTCCGAGCCGCCGTTGAAGCCGAACCAGCCCAGCCAGAGAATGAAGGTGCCCAGGGTGGCGAGAGGCATGTTGCAGCCCGGAATGGGATAGATCTCACCGTTGGGTCCGTACTTGCCCTTACGTGGTCCGAGCAGTAGCACGCCTGCCAATGCCGCGGAGCCGCCGCACATGTGCACCACGCCCGAGCCTGCGAAATCCAGGAATCCCAAGCCGTCGAGCCAGCCGCCGCCCCACTTCCAGTAGCCTTGCAGCGGATAGATGAAGCCCGTCAGCACCACCGCGAAGGCCAGGAACGACCACAGCTTCATGCGCTCGGCGACTGCGCCGGAGACGATGGACATGGCAGTGGCGACGAACACCACCTGAAAGAAGAAGTCGGCGCGCACCGAGTAGTAGGGTGCGTCATCGCCCCCGGCGACCACTGCGGCAGCCTCGTTGTCGGCCCCCAACAGGAAGCTGACTCCTGGCCAAAAGCTGTTCACCGCTTCGCCCGGGTACATAATGTTGTACCCGACCAGCAGATACATGACACTGGCCACCGCGTACAAGACGATGTTCTTGGTCAGGATCTCGGCAGTGTTCTTGGCACGCACCAGTCCCGCTTCCAGCATGGCGAATCCGGCGGCCATCCACATGACCAGCGCCCCACTCATGAGGAAGTAGAAGGTGTCGAGCGCGTAGCTGAGCTCGGAAATTTTCGCTAGTGCTTCCACGTGTTCACCTCGTTGTCTTGATGCTCAGACGATCGACTCAGAGCGCGTCGACGCCAACCTCACCGGTGCGAATCCGGATGGTTTGCTCCAGGTCACAGACGAAGATCTTGCCGTCACCGATCTTGCCGGTGCTGGCGGACTTGGTGATGGCTTCTGTGACCTGATCGAGAAGGTCGTCATCGATCCCGATCTCCAGCTTCACTTTGGGCAGAAAATCCACGACGTACTCGGCGCCGCGATAGAGCTCGGTATGCCCCTTTTGGCGTCCGAAGCCCTTGACCTCACTGACGGTGATGCCTTGTACGCCGATGTCCGATAGGGCTTCGCGGACATCGTCCAGCTTGAATGGCTTGATGATGGCGGTGACGAGCTTCATTCATGCGCTCCGGGTGCTGAGGATGTGCTGGTCGAGAGCGTCCGTATGAGCCATCGACCCCTTGACCGAGGCCGTTTGCCAGGCCCGTGCCAAGGTACATTTCTGTATACAAATCATTTGCTTAACAGAATCCAGAGGTCTTTTGCGGAAACCTCTCTGCACCGCCGCGACGCACCAAAATGCGGCACGCACCGGAATGGTGCGTCCAGTTCGCTGCCAAGCTGGCGAATTCGACGATCGACACCAAGACGGGCGTCGAAGCGCCCATCCCTAGTCCGGCGCCGAGCTTGAGCCGGGCGCCCCGCAGGTCGACTCAGAGGCTGTAGCCGCGCTCGTCGTGAAGGGCGATGTCGAGCCCCTGCACTTCTTGTTCGTCACTGACACGCAAGCCCATGACGGCGTCCACGACTTTCAGGATGACGGCGGTGAGAATGGCCGTGTAGACCAGGGTGAAGAGCACGCCCTTGGTTTGGATCCAAAGCTGTGAGGCCATCGTCACCCCCTCTCCCGGGCTCCAGACGCCGCCAAGCTCGGGGAAGGCGAACGGCCCGGTGAGGAGAGCACCGACGATGCCTCCCACACAGTGCACACCGAACACGTCCAGGGAGTCGTCGTAGCCGAGCGCCCGCTTCACACGGGTGGACACCAGGAAGCAGATCACACCTGCGACTGCGCCGATAACCAATGCTCCCGCCGGCCCCACGAAACCGGATGCGGGCGTGATGGCAACGAGCCCCGACACTGCGCCTGTGGCGATGCCAAGCACCGAGGGTTTGCCATGGGAAATCCATTCACTGATCATCCAGCCAAGAGCCGCGGTCCCAGTCGCGATCTGGGTCACCAACATGGCCATACCGGCGCCGCCGTTGGCTCCTAGCGCGCTGCCGGCATTGAAGCCGAACCAGCCCACCCATAGCAGCGAGGCGCCGACCACGGTGTAGGTCATGTTGTTGGGGGGCATGGCGGTGGTAGGAAATCCATTCCGCTTACCGAGCATGATGGCGGCAACCAGTCCGGCGATGCCGGCGTTGATGTGAACTACGGTACCGCCGGCAAAGTCGAGGACGCCCCAATCCCACATCAAGGCCCCGTCACCACTCCACACCATATGCGCGATGGGGGCGTAGCAGACAGTGAACCAAAGGGCCATGAACAGCAGCATCGCCGAGAACTTCATGCGCTCAGCGAAAGCGCCGACGATCAGCGCTGGCGTGATGATGGCGAAGGTCAACTGGAAGCTGGCGAATACCGATTCCGGGATCGCAGCCACCAGAGAGTCCGTGGTCACCCCCGAGAGAAATGCCTTGCTCATGCCGCCGAAGAAGGACTGGGCGTTGAGCACGCCCGCCGCCATCCCGGTGGTGTCGAACGCCAAGCTGTAGCCGTAAACCGTCCACAACACCGTGATCATGCAGGCCAGGGCGAAACACTGCATGAACACCGAGAGCACGTTCTTGCTGCGCACCATGCCCCCATAGAACAGCGCCAGCCCGGGGATGGTCATCATCAACACCAGCGCCGTGGAGGTTAGCATCCAGGCCGTATCTCCGGCACTGAGGGTGGGGGGCTGCTCCTGCGCCAACCCAAGGCCGGGCCACAGTAGCAGCGTCGCAATGATTGCCAGCGCGGCGCCGCCGCGCCCCAGGGCCCGCTCGAATTTGTTGCTATTCACGTGGTTACTCCAGATGTGTGGTCGCTTGAATTGCAGGGGGTGCAACTGGTCGCCGAGGGCCGACCAATGGCCGCCTTGGCGATGACCAGAAGTGCTAGTCAGAGCTAAAGGGCGTCGGCTCCAACCTCTGCGGTACGAATACGCACCGCTTGCTCCAGCTCGCAAACGAAAATCTTGCCGTCGCCGATCTTGCCGGTGCTGGCGGACTTGGTGATGGCCTCGATCACCTGAACGATGAGGCTTTCCTCGATTCCGATCTCGAGCTTTACCTTGGGCAGGAAATCCACCACGTACTCGGCACCGCGGTAGAGCTCGGTGTGCCCCTTCTGGCGTCCGAAGCCCTTCACCTCGGTAACGGTGATGCCCTGCACGCCAATGTCCGACAAGGCTTCGCGAACGTCGTCGAGCTTAAATGGCTTGATGATGGCAGTGACCAGCTTCATGACCGTACTCCCGGTTGCAGACGAAGACGCGCAGGAGCGCAGTCTGGAGCCACCGCGCGTCGGGCGACCGCCGGTGCGAAGCCTGTGCCAACGCTTCCGCATCTGGCCGTGACATGAATTATCATATTTTTCAACAGATAAGAGCAGTCGGACGATGCACTGACCCAAGCCAGCCAAGGCCCGGGTGCACCAAACTTGTGCGCGGTGCATCGCGGCCGCTCAGGGGCTAGACTGGCCACCTGACCCAACTCCGGGAGCTGAGAGAAACCATGTTCGATCCCAAATCCCTAGACGATATCGCACGCCGCCTCGCCGATTCTGTGCCCGCCCCCTTGCGACAGCTGCAGCAGGACCTGGAGAAGAATTTCACGGTGATTCTGCAATCGGCCTTGTCGCGCCTGAATCTGGTCACCCGCGAGGAATTCGACGTGCAGGCAGCTGTGCTCGCCCGCAGTCGCGCCCGAGTGGAAACGCTGGAGAAGAGACTGGCTGAGCTGGAAGCGCGCATGGCCCCGCCGGCAGCCGCCGAAGAAGGCTCCTCGCCTACGCCGCGACGCCGAAGCCCGTCAAAGAAACCCAAGAACGATTCTTGACCCAGTCATCCGGACTGAATCCGGTCGACCACGAGTCGCACTCGTAAGGCGGGTGCGCAAATTGCTGGAAATGACTCTCGTCAGCTCGCTGCCGAGCCTTGGCAATGGGCAGCACGCCGGCAGCTATGGGAAGGGACTCCATGGGTCTCGCGACCGTCTACAGCCGCGCCTATACCGGAATTCAGTCACCGCTGGTGTGGGTAGAAGTTCACCTGGCCAATGGACTGCCCAGCATGTCTGTGGTGGGCTTGCCGGAAGCCGCAGTGCGCGAGTCGCGAGACCGGGTGCGCAGCGCCCTCCAGACCAGCGGCTTCGATGTGCCGCCCCGCCGGGTCACGATCAACCTGGCACCCGCGGACCTGCCAAAGAACGGCAGCGGTTTTGATCTCGCCATCGCGCTCGGCATCCTGGCAGCCTGCGGCCAGCTCCCGGAGCAGTCTTTACAGGGGTACGAGATTCTCGGCGAACTCGCGCTCACCGGCGCCTTGCGGCCAGTTCAGGGCAGCCTGCCGGCATCGCTCGCCTGTCGCAATGCCGGTCGCACGCTGATAGTCGCGGCAGCCAATGCTCCAGAGGCGGCGCTGGTTGGCGATGCCTGCGTGCTGGGCGCAGATCACCTGCTTGCGGTTTGTGCCCACCTACGGGGAGCGGCGGCGCTGCCCAGGGTGCAGCGGCCAGCGGCGTCGGATTCGATCACCACGGGTCCCGACCTGAAAGATGTCAGAGGCCAGGGCCGGGCTCGACGGGCCCTGGAAGTCGCGGCCGCCGGGGGGCACAACCTCCTGATGTTCGGCCCCCCGGGGACCGGCAAAACCATGCTCGCCTGCCGCCTGCCCAGTCTCCTGCCACCGCTCAGCGAGGCCGAGGCGCTGGAAAGCGCGGCGGTGGCCTCGGTCAGCGGCGCCGGATTGGATCCGGCCAACTGGCGCCAGCGACCGTTTCGCAGCCCCCATCACTCCGCCTCCGGGGTCGCCCTGGTAGGAGGTGGACCGAGACCCCAGCCAGGAGAGGTCTCCCTGGCTCATCACGGGGTGTTGTTCCTGGACGAGTTACCGGAGTTCGACCGGCGCGTTCTCGAAGTGCTGCGGGAACCCCTGGAAGCCGGTCGGATCACCATCTCGCGGGCCGCCAATCACGCCGAGTTTCCGGCCCGGGTGCAACTGGTGGCCGCCATGAATCCCTGCCCCTGCGGTTACTTGGGAGAGTCCCGTTGTCGTTGCACCGAGGAGCAGGTCCGGCGCTACCGCGCCCGGGTCTCGGGGCCGCTGCTGGATCGTATCGATATGCACCTGGAGGTGCCCCGACTTCCGCAAAGCGCGCTGGCCGGTGGCGCGGAGGGAGAGGACAGCGCGACTGTTCGAGAGCGGGTGAGTGCTGCTAGAGAACGGCAGCTACACCGGTGTGGCAAGATCAACGTCGCATTGGACCTCGCCGAACTGCGTGAGCATTGCCCTCTTCGCGACAGCGATCAGAAGTTGCTGGAAGCCGCAGCGGAGCGGCTGGGGCTGTCCGCGCGCGCCTACCACCGCATCCTGCGCATGGCGCGCACCATTGCGGACCTGGCGGGCTTGCCGAACATCGACACCCCGCACCTCACAGAAGCCATTGGCTATCGCAACCTGGACCGGAACAGCCAATAGCCTGGCCGCTTGCGTCACTAGCTTCGAGCCTCTTTGGCTGGGAAATGATCCCCGATCGAAATCGACTGCCGGGCATTCTCGACCGGTCCCACAATTACGCACGGCAGGCACTTCCCGCATTTCGAGGCGTGGCCGCGTTGCCCCGGCGCCCATGCTTCGCCGCTGCTAATGCCGCCATCCCAGGCAGCACCATCGCTTCCGCGGCTGACGCAAAAGGACACGGTGCCGGCGTAATAACCCTACACGAGCGAAGAACAGCAGCCGGTGAGCATTGGCACCGGGGTGTCCTTGTCAACCGTTGAGTCTACGGGCACTAAACTCGAAATGCGTCGCCGCGACCTAGGAACACACCTCAGAAGCAGCCAATTTCCAAGAGTCTTTCAGTAATCCTGGAATAAATCCGACTGATAGTGATAGGGCGAATAGCCAAAAGTTCCTTTGTATTCACTGTTCGTCGACCAGGGTTGACTGACGTGCAGTCTTGGGCGGTGGCACCAAGTCGAGGTAGGCATACCAGGTAGCGTGCCCTAACAGCGGGAAGACTACGACCATACCTATGAGAAAGGTCACAAAGCCGACACCGACGAGGGTCACGCACAGCAGACCCCACACAATCATCACCGGCAGATCCGCTTCGACGGTCACGCGGAGACTGGTGCGCATCGCTGTGCCCGCATCAGCGTTGCGGTCGATGATCATCGGCACCGACACAACCGAGAGGGCGAAGACAATGCAGGCCAGTATGCCACCGACTATCAGATAGGAAACGATCTGGGCCGCCGTTAAATTGACCAGCACATCGCCCCACATCGTCTCATAGTAACTAGGGCCGACGCTGCCAAAAGCTGAATACAGCATAAAGCTAGAGAGCACGAACCAGACTACGCTGAAGAGCAGCAGCGCCCCGGCGTAGCGCAACAAACTCCTGCGATGATCGGCCAGTGCTTGCAGCGAGGTATCGAAATCAGATAGCTCGCCCCTGGTCCGTCGTCGAGACAGTTCGCATAAGCCTGTGGCCATGACCGGCCCCACTAGCATAAATCCGGTGATGGCGGCGGCATGCAAGTAGGGATGGCGTCCGATAATCAGTATCAGGGCACCCAGCGCAGATACCAGTGCGCCGTAGGCCAGGCTGGCGCTCTTGTGGTGGCGCAGGTCGTCCCACCCCTTGCTGACCCAGGTGAAGGGTCGAGTGAGGGGCACACGTCGCACCTCGGGTGGGCTGGCTGATTGTCCGCTCAGATTGCTTGCTGTACTCATCACTGTTCCTCTCCTTGCGGTGGTTATTCCGCGTTGTAAACCTCGTGTCGGGACGAGACCCATGGCAAGCGAACCAGTGAGCCACAGCGCCAGGCAACACCTGACTGGAGTTATCCTGGTTTGGTGGACAGGTTAGGGCTTTCCGATCCTGGCAGCGCGAAGAATCTCCTCTCGTAGCTGATGGGTAAATGGTAGTCGAACGCAGAGTGTCGGCGACGCGGGTTGCACCGACCTTCGATGAACTCGAAGATGGCCGTGCGGGCCTCGGCCGGCGTGCGGAAGCTGCGCCGATCGATGAGCTCGCATTCGAGGGTCGCGAAAAAGCTTTCATACAGGGCATTGTCGAAGCGGTCACCCACCGAGCCCACGGACCGGCGCACGCCCACCTCTCGGCAGCGTCGTTTGAACGCGAAGGAGGTGTACTGGCAGCCCTGGTCCGGTTGTTGATGACCTGCTGCGGACGGCGCCGCGCGAGCGCCATGTTCAGCGCATCGAGCGAGAGCTCGGTGCGAAGATGCGTGGCCATCGCCCAATCGACCACCCGACGGCTGCAAGCGTCGACCACTACAACCGCCAGGTACAGGAGGTCCGACTCGCTCAGTACATAGGTGATATCGGCCCCCCACAGCCGGTCGGGGGCCTCGACGGTGAAGTTGCGCTCGACCTGATCGGGCGCCGGGCGAGCGTCGCCGACTCGCACGGTGGTACCAATGCCCTTGCGTCGGCTCTCCCCCGCGAGGCCTGCCGCTCGCATCAGCATGGCCACGCGCTTGGTGGCGACGCGCTCGCCGTCATCGTACAGCTCAGCGTGAATCCTTGGTCCACCATAGGTGGCCCGCGAATGCTCATGAATCGCCCGTATCCTGGCGGTGAGCGCCCGGTCAGCGACGGCTCGCGCCGATGGCGCCCGTCCCCGCCACGCATAGTAGCCGCTGCGGGAGACCCCGAGAAATCGGCACGGCATAGTCACAGCGAACACGGTCTGCTATCGAAACCTCGATCGAGAGCTGCCCGTGAGCTGACGGGCCTTCGCTCTGGGACCTCAGCAATCAACCGGGATAGACGCGATTGCGGCGCCTCATCCGAGAAGATTCACGCCTCCACCCACGACGGATGCACTGAGTAAGTAGTCCTACGTATTTCATTCTTGATACAGGTTGCCTTTAATGACGGCATCCGATGACAAGGATGTGTCGGATGCCAAGGTTAGGGCACAGCAGTTGCGGATCTCCCAGACATCCGCAACTGCTCTTTCTTCCACAATTTTCCCCCATACCCATGTCGATCGTGCCGCTGCTGGCGGTACGAGGAGTCGACGAATGCTTACCTTTGAGGACTGTGTTGCCATGGGTGCGTTGAGCGATGAGCAGATCGATGCTCTGGGCGCACACGAGCACGTACCGGACATCATCGCCTGCGAACTAGGCACCTACCTGCTGAATACGCCCGGCGGCGCCCAAGTAATCGCCGACGGGCTTCGCGCCGATCTCATGCAAGCCCGACTACAGCACCGTACCCAAGCCATACTGCACTTTCAGCACCTCCTCGACGGCTTTGAGCGGGAGCACCCGGAAGACTAGGGCGACGCTGACACGTCCGTGCCGGCCACGCTTCAGCGTCTTGCTACGCCGCGAGGGCGCTAGGGAAGGTAATCTTTACCCGCAGACCAGGCGCGGCATCCTCCAGGCTCAGATCCGCGCCATGTGCACGGGCCACGGCTCGAACCAAGCTCAGACCCAAACCGTTGCCAGGCTCGCTGCGGGCAGCGTCCAGGCGCACGAATCGCTCCAGCACTCGCTCCCGCTCAGAGCTCGGTATACCGGGTCCGGTATCCGCCACCGCGAGCACCGGCCTGCTCGCCATCTCAGTCACCTGTAGCTGAATGCGACCGCCTTCAGGGGTGTACTTGACGGCATTGTCCATCAGGTTGCTCAGCGCCTGGGCCAGCAATTGGCGGTTGCCACGGACCGTGACACCCGGCTCCAGCCAGGCGTCGAGGGTGAGCCCCTTGTCCTCTACTGCCGCTACGTAGAGTTCCGCGACCTCGGAGCCGAGTGCGGTGAGATCCTGATCACCCCACTGCTCGTCGGTCCCGCCCGCCTCCGCCTGAGCGATGCTCAGCAGCGCATTGAACAACCGCACCAGGCCATCGAGCTCGTCGATGGCCTGCTCTATTGCCTCCCGCAAAGACTCCGGATCGCGCTGCTCGATAAGGGCCAGCTCCAGGCGAGTACGCAGGCGACTCAGCGGACCCCGGAGGTCGTGCGCCACGTTGGCCGAGACTTGACGCATGGCCGCCATCAGGGCTTCGATCCGGTCCAGCATGGCGTTGAGGCGCAAGGCGAGCTCGTCGAACTCATCGCCGCGTCCGCGCCGGGGAATTCGCCGCCCCAGCTCCCCGTCCATGATCGAGCCGGCGGTGCGACTGACGGCGTCGATGCGCCGGAGCACGCCCACTCCCATGGCGGCACCCCCGGCAACTGCCAATACAAAGATGACGACCGTCGCCAACAGCGCTACCCGCAGGGCGTGGTCAAGTAGCTCATGCTGGTCCACCAGGTCGCGGCCAACCAGCAGCACCGGCCCGCCGGGCAAGCTCACGGCAAGCACACGGACCGGATCGGAGGCACCTCCGCTGGCGCTGGGCAGAATGTCTCCCAGGCGGGCATCGGCGAACACCTGGGTGCCGCCTGGAGCGGCCAACAACGGGCCCCAGAGCTGCGGGTCGGCGTTGAGGTCCTCGGCCTCGAGGATGCGGTAGAAAAAGATCCGAGAGCGCTCCTGATCGGCGTACTGGCGGCGCAGGCTCTCCACCATCAGGGGCACGGGTTGACTGCGGAGCTGGCGCAGCACCAGCTCCGCTTCCAGCTGCAATCGGGAATCGGTCTGAGCCTGAAGCCGGTACGCCGTGGCCCAATAGATGGAGGCCATGGCCGCGGCCGCCACTAGGCTGAACAGCACCGCGTAGAGCAGAGAGCTCCGAAAGACGGTGGTTCTCAGCAGCCGCCAGCGCACGCAGACTCCGGACCGCCCGTCAGTCCGGCGAGCCCAGTCGGTAGCCGGC
Source organism: uncultured Candidatus Competibacteraceae bacterium (assembly GCA_964563515.1). GTDB lineage: Bacteria > Pseudomonadota > Gammaproteobacteria > Competibacterales > JAHEDQ01 > CAZLYT01. Next base: position 12,477 of record CAZLYT010000188.1, read on the forward strand.
ACCCCGCACCGTCTGCAGCAACGGGGGCTCGAATCCCCGGTCGATCTTGGAGCGCAAGCGACTCACGTGTACGTCGATCACGTTGGTCTGGGGATCGAAGTGATAGCCCCACACGTTCTCCAACAGCATGGTCCGGGTCACCACCTGCCCAGCGTGCTGCATCAGATACTCGAGCAAGCGGAATTCCCGCGGCTGCAACTGCAGCGTCTCGCCGGCGCGGGAGACCCGTCGGCTGAGGCGGTCGAGAACCAGGTCGTCAACATGTAGGCGGGTCTCGGTTTGTCCCGGGCTGGTGCGCCGCACCAGCGCGTCGAGGCGAGCCAGCAGCTCGCGCAGAGCGTAGGGCTTCACCAGGTAATCGTCTCCACCAGCGCGCAGGCCGGCCACTCGGTCGTCTACCTGTCCTAAGGCACTCAGGATGAGAACCGGTGTCTTATGACCAGACTCGCGCAGAGCCGAAACCACGGCGAGGCCATCACGACGGGGTAACATGCGGTCCACTACCAGCGCGTCATAGCTCGCAGCAAACGCTAGCTCGAGGCCTGTGTCACCGTCCCAGGCGAGGTCGACCACATGCCCGGCCTCCTCCAAGCCCCGACGCAGGAATGCGGCCGCCTCACGGTCGTCCTCGATGATCAGTACATGCATGGCGCCATCATATGTCGTTGCCCGCCAACACGAATGACCATTTGTTAACGCCGAGGAAAGGCTTCGTTAACCCGCTTGCGTGCACACTGACGCCCATGAATGAAATCGACACCAGAGGAAAACGACTCATGTCCGACCAGACAAGCATCCGGACGCGCGCGCGCTGTCCAGCGAGAGTGCCGGCACGCGCGGTCGGTGCCAGCGCCATGGCGCTGGTGTTGGCATTTTTCGCGCTGAGCTCGGCTCTGCCCACCAGCAGCACCGCAGCTACCAGCCTCACCGTGCCCAATTTCGAGGCCATGGTGGAGCAGAACCGCATGGCGGTCGTCAACGTGCGGACCACCCGCGAATTACAGGGCGCGGCGATGCAGTTCCCGGGCATTCCCGAGGATGAGATTCCCGATTTCCTGCGCCGCTTCTTCCGGGGCGCGCCGGGCCAGGAGGCGCCGGTCCCGCAACCGCGCCAAGCCACTGGGATCGGTTCCGGATTCATCATCAGCGACGATGGCTACGTCATGACCAACGCCCACGTGGTCCGTGATGCTGACGAGGTGATCGTCGGCCTCAGCGATCGCCGCGAGCTGCCAGCCAAGGTCGTCGGCACCGACGCGGAGACCGACATAGCGCTGCTCAAGGTGGACGCCAAGGACCTGCCCGCCGTCGAGCTCGGCGACTCGGATGAACTTCGGGTCGGGCAGTGGGTGCTGGCAATTGGCGCACCCTTCGGCCTCGAGTACAGCGCGACACAGGGCATTGTGAGCGCCCTCTCGCGCAGTCTGCCGGACGATACCTACGTGCCCTTCATTCAAACCGACGTGGCGGTGAACCCCGGCAACTCGGGAGGACCGCTGTTCGATTTGGACGGCAAGGTGGTCGGGATCAATTCGCAGATCTTCAGCCGAACCGGCGGCTACATGGGGTTGTCATTTGCCATCCCCATCAACCTGGCCACGCAGATTGCCGATCAACTCCGCACCGAGGGCTACGTCAAGCGGGGCTGGCTCGGCGTCGCTATCCAGGACATGGACCAGGCGCTTGCCGAGTCCTTTGGTCTGGACCGCTCCCACGGCGCGCTGGTGGCCTCCGTCAACGAAGGCAGCCCCGCCGCCGAGGGCGGTCTGCAGGCCGGCGATGTCATCGTCAGCTTCAATGGGCATAAGGTGAACCGATCCGGTGAGCTGCCGCCGTTGGTGGGCTCCACACCGACCGGAAAGGAAGTGCCGGTGGAGATCGTCCGCGACGGCGAGACCATGACGCTGCAGGTGAGGGTCGGTGAGCGCGCGCCCGAGCAGCGCCAGGCCAACCTGCCGGCCAGCGACTCCCAAGGCGGCGGCTTGGGCGCAGTGGTGGGTCCGCTGAGCCCGGAGCAGAGGGAGACCATCGGCCAGGAGCAGGGTGGCGTGGCAATCCAGCAAGTTGCGCCCGGAGGCCCCGCCGCGCAAGCGGGGCTGCAGCCGAACGATATCCTGTTGTCCTTCAACCGCAAGCAAGTGGAGAGCCCGGAGCAGCTGGCAAAGCTGGTGAAGGATGCTCCTCGCGGTAAGGCCATTGCGGTGCTGGTGCAGCGTGACGAGCAGCCTCAGTTCCTGAGCCTCACCATTCCCGAAAAAGGCGAGGGTAAGGGCTGAGCGACCGCTCAGCTGCGCCAACGACAAGCGGCCGGAGGTTACCATCCCCGGCCGCTTGTATTCGGAGCCGATCAGAACTTGGCGCAGACTTCTCCACCGACAGCGGGGATCGTCACGCACGCCAACGGCTCAGGCTTCAGGGCGACTCGGCCGCCCCCGGCCGGATAGCAACTCCCAGCCCAGCAGGCCTGTCCCTGAATAGGGCCGGCAAGCCCCGCGCTTCCGATCCGTAGATTGAGATCCCCCCGCAGCCGGCCCTTGAGCTGCTCCAGAGCGATCAGCGCCTGCTTGGCGACTTCCAGCACGGCAATGGCTGCGTCCCGACTGACAAACAGCCCTGCAACTCGAGAGTCAGCGTCGATGGGCGTGACAACGATAGCGGCCTCGATGCCTCGCAGCGCCTGTTTGGCCACTTCCAAAGCACCGATGGCCGCGGCCTTGGAGGTTTCCAGTCCGGCGATGGCAGCAGCACGACTGGCGATCTCGCCCGAGCGCCAGCCCTTCTCGTAGACCAGCTTGGTCCAGGCCGAGGCCTTCTTGTACCAAGGCTGCCGGTTGTACCAG
>CAZLYT010000189.1:0-6505 GCA_964563515.1 uncultured Candidatus Competibacteraceae bacterium
CGCCAAGATCATCAGCGGCAGGAAGATGGCGAGCGCACGGCTCACCACCGGAAAGGAGAACCACCGTCTTGTTCCGATATCGTCCATGAGATGCCTGCGAGAGCCCCGAGGCCGCCTGGCCCCGCCATCTGCTCTACGCGAACTCAGGAGTGATCGTAGCGCATAGAGGCGTCCGATCAATCACATCCTTTTCTAGGGCATACCGCGATTGCTCGGCGCGAGGATGTTTAGCGCCCGGTGATCCCAGTGCACGAAAATTCTAATTGATCAGGCGAGTTACAGGCACACAGAAGTGCCAACGCAATTTCCCGTCGCCCTTCAATGCGCCATCGAAAAGGCCGTTTAGGTGAAGTCTCCAAGAGCCCCGAACAGTGGTTTTTCGCAGGCGGCTGATGATGATAGTGTCGCCGCGACCGATGGACCCTCAGTCCCGTGCTGCGGTGTCACCACTCGTTCCCGTTCTAATCACCGCCACCGACTCTGGTAGTTGGCCGCTCGCGGTAAAGGCTTCGAGACGCGCCCGCAGCGTGGGCGTCACGTCCTGACCACAGGCAACGATCAGGGTGCCACGGGTGTTCCTAAGGTCCTCCGCGAATACCATGCCTTCTCGCAGCGCGTGCAGGCTGATTCGCAGCTCCTGCTCGCCGGTTTGGCGTTGCTTGACGACCGTGTCGAGCGCGTTCAGCACTCGTGGATCGAAGCATCGGCGGTTGGCTCGCATGGCCTCCAGGGCCCGCAAGGGACTGCCGAGCGTCGACTGCTGACGCTCGCACTGGAGTGCTACCCGCAACAGTCGAGCGGCAAGCGGGATCGCCTCGCCGCTCGGGCCATCCACGGGAGGACCGCTGCCATCGAAATTCCGAAGCTGGTAGCGGATGCCTTGGGCACAGGCCTCGAGCCGGGGAATGCAGCCGATGAGATCCGCACCCACCGCCGGATGACGCTCGAAACGATGGCGCTCCTCGGTGTTGAGACGCGCGCCAGTGCGGACCTTCTCTATTAGATTCTCCGGCAGCACCACGCAGCCCACCTGCGATAGCCTCCCCAGGGTCTCGTAAAGCCACCGATCCGGAAGCTCCAGCGCATCCGCAAGCTCGCACATCAACGCCGAGAGCCGCTCGGCGGTGCCGAACGCCGAGGGATTTACCAGGGCGAGCACTTCGCCGAGCGCCGCCACGCTGCCACGCAGCGTGCTCTCCAGCAGCTCTCGCTCGGCCAGCAGCAGCCGATGGTGTGCGACTGCGGCGGTGATGGCTCGAGTCAGCTCGTCGGAGGCGCAGGGCTTGTTCAAGAAACGGAATATCTCGCCCTGGTTCACCGCCTCCACTGCAGTCCTCTGGTCGGCGTTACCCGTGAGCATCATGCGCACCACGTCGGGATGGCGCTGCCGAGTCTGGGTGAGCAGCTCGATGCCGTCCATGTTCGGCATGCGCATGTCGGCCACGATCACGGCCACCGAGCTTTCCGAGTCCAGCACGGCGAGCGCCCGCTCCCCGCTATTCGCGGTGAGCACGTCGAAGTGGCGCTTCAGGATCCGACCGTAGCCTTCGAGTACCCGCTCCTCGTCGTCGACCAGTAACACCTTCTCTTGCATCGGCATTGACCTGCCTGTCAAACGCTGCTGGCGAGCAGCGACCGCCACGGAGCCAACCGAGACTTCAGCCCCAGTTTGTCCAGATACGGCTCACAGAGTGGGAAGCTCGAGGCCACGTTGCGCTCCTCGGCCAGCAATCCAACGCCCGCGTGGACCGCAGTCACCGCGCTGGGCTTATCATGGGGACAACTCAATGGCTCGGCGTGAAAAGCCACCGCCTCGACCACCACTGGGGGAAGCCCCCAGAGGCCGAGCAGATAGGCGCCCATATGGGCAGAGCTGCTGCCAAGGACGGCGTCCTCGGCAACGTGCAGCGGGACGTTGTCACGCCCCGCCCGGTCCAGTGCCTCGGCATAGGCCTCGGGTTTGCCGAACGCCAGCACCACCTGCCCGAGCGCGTGCAGCATGCCTGCCGCCTGGGCGCAGTTCTGCAGCTCCCGTGACATACCCAGGTCTGCGGCGATGCGCCGCGCCAATACCGAGCTTTGCAGGCTCTGCTGCCACAGTTCAGCGATGTTGAAGCGCCGCGCCAGTACGGGGTCACCGGACCTGAACACCGCGGCGCTCAGGACCAGCGCCCGCATCAGCTCGGTACCGAGTAGACTGACCGCCTCGTGGGGCCGGGTGAGCTTACGAGGCAAGCTGAAGAACGCCGAGTTCACCACCTGCAAAAGCTTGGCCGTGAGCCCGGGATCCTGCTCGACGATGTCGCCGATCTCGGCATAGGTGACATCATCGCGGTCCAGCGTCGAGCGCAGCGACTCGTACACGCTCGGCAACGACGGCACCGATGACAGGCCCGCCAACAGGCGTCGAAGCTCTTCTTGACGCAACAGGTCCCCAAGCGCACAGACCCGTTCCACGGCAGTCTTCAGCTCCTGCGGATCGCAGGGTTTGTGCAGGTGCTGGTGAGCTACCCGCACCGAGCGCAGGGCCGCTTCGCGCTCGGTCTGACCGCTGAGCACCACCCGGGCGACTGCCGGATGGTGATCGCGGACGGCCGCCAGCAGGCTGGCGCCGTCCATTGCCGGCATGCGCATGTCGGAGACGACGACGTCATAGCTCACCGCCTGCAACACTTCCATGGCCGCCTCACCACTTGCCACGAATTTCATATCCCACTCGTGGCGCATGGGACGCAACATTCGCTGCAATGAGTCGAGGATCCTCTGATCATCGTCGACGAAAAGAATGCGCTTCATGGCGTCTCCTCACCGGTGTCGACGGCAGTGGCGGCTGGTGGCTCGATGGGAATTCGGATCACGAACGTGGTGCCCTCGCCTTCCACCGAGCGGAGCTCTATGCTGCCGTGGTGCTTCTGCACTACCACCGCGTGTGCAATGGCCAAGCCCTGTCCGGTACCCTTACCGACGGGCTTGGTGGTGAAGAAGGGGTCGAACACTCGATGCCGAATGGATTCGGGGATGCCCTTGCCGTCATCGCTGATCCGGATCTCCACCCAGTCGCCGGCTCGCGCGACGCCAATGCCGATGTGTCCCATGGCTTTGTCTTCGATCACCTTGTCGGCGATGGCGTGCGCAGCATTCACTACCAGGTTCAGCACCACCTGTCCGAGCTCGTCGGAATAGCAGGGCACCAGTGGCAACCCGGGGTCGAAGTCGGTGGTGACCTCAGCGCTGTATTTCCATTCATTGCGGGCGACGGTTATGGCGTTCTCCACCACTCTCGCCAAGTCCACCGGCGTCATCTCGGCCCCGCCCGGATGTGAAAACTCCTTCATCGCGCCGACGATGTGCGCAACCCGCTGCATGCCTTCCACCGACTGAGTGAGGGCCCGCGGAATTTGCTCGAGCAAATATTCCATGTCCGCTTGCAGCAGCGCCGAATCGACCCCCTGCAAGGTCTCGGCAGATACCGCGCCCAACTCCGCCTCTTGGCGCAGGACCTGCTGAGCCTGTTGCAACATCAGCAGGTCTGCAAAAGCGTCCCGCAGAAATTGCAGGTTGTCGGTTACGTACTGGCTGGGTGTGTTGATCTCATGAGCAATGCCTGAGGCAAGCTGACCAATGGATTCGAGCTTCTGGATGTGCAGCCATTGCTGCTCTTGTTGCCGGCGTTGGGTCAGGTCGGTCAGCAACACCAGCGTGTGCTGACCTCCTGGAAAATCCACGGGAGCCAGGGCGGCTTCCACCTCGATCTCCGACCCATCAGCGCGGCGAGCGTGGATCCTCCGACCGACCCCCATGGGAACGGGGAGCGCGTTACGCAGGTAGCGCAAGCGGTACGCCCAGTGGGCTACACGAGCACTCTCCGGCATCACCTCCTCGACGCTGTGCCCCACGATGGCGTTGCGACTACAGCCGAAAAGAATCTCGGCGTGGGCATTGGCGAGAGTGACACTGCCATCCCGGTCCACCACCAGCAAAGCCAGCGGCGCGGCTTCGACTAGCTGGCGAAAACCTTCCTCCAGACGGCGCTGGTCAGTGGCGTCGATGCACAGGCTTTCCCAAATCACAGAGTCGTCGCTTGATCGTCGCGGACGCGAGATCATGCGCACCCAGATCAAGTCACCCTGGCGCCGGCGGAGGCGCACTTGGATATCCATGGGAGCCAGCGTGTGGGCCGACTGCGCAAGACGCTGCCGAAATTCCACCACATCATCCGGGTGGATGGCGCCAATGAACAATTCCGGGCGCAGTGATATCTGCGCCGGCGTATAGCCGGTGAGCGCTTCGATGCCGGGGCTTAGATAGGGATAGGTTACGCTACCATCGCTGGCGAGCACTCGCTGATAGATGGCGCCGGGCATGTTCTCGGCCACGGTTTGCAGGCGCACCTCAGCATCGTCGGCACGCCGCTCGGCGCTCTTCTGAGCACTCTCATCGGTGGCGGTGCCCCGATAGCCCCGAAATCGGCCGTCGGCGCGAAACACCGGGACGCCGCTGATACGTAATTCAGCCTGCCGCCCACTGACCCAGGGACGGTAGCGGAAGTCGCGGAAGGGGCGCCGGGCCTGAAGGTCATCCAGGTGGGACCGCCACAGCAAATCGGTCTCCGGATCAACCCGTGCCAGCTCCCAGCGGGTTCGACCCAAGATCTCGCGGAACCCGTCTCCTACGGAGTCCTGGGCTCGATCTGAGACGAAGGTGAAACGGAACTGGTCATCGGTCTCCCAGAGCCAGTCGGAGGCTGCCTCGGCGAAATCACGAAATCGCCGCTCGCTGTCCGCCAGAGCACGCTCCAGTCGGGCCCGCCTGGTGATGTCGCTGATCATTAGTAACAGGCCTCCGGTGCCGACCTGGTGCGAGTCCAGCTGCAATCTACGCCCGTCTGCCAAGGACAGCAGCCAGACACCTGCCTCTCTTCGCAACTCTGCCAGGCCCCGCCTGGTCCAGGCGCTGTGGTTTTCGAGCGCATCGGTAACTTGCCCGCTGGCGGCGCAAGCTCGCAGCAGACTTTCGAGCGTCAGGCCGACTGCGACTTCTTCGGTTGCCAACGGCAGCATTCGGGGGAGTGATGGGTTGAACAGGCTCAGTCGCTCGCTGCGCCCGAACAGCCCAAGCCCTCGGGGCAGATTCTCGAGGGTGCGGACCAGCCATACGTAGCGGCGCTTCCAGTCGCGCTCCCCGCCTCGCTCTCGGCCCAGCAAGTCCTGCACGGCAGCGTGCAGCCTTGCACTGCGCTGCGGGTCACGCGTGAGAAATGCATCGGCTCCGTGCTGAATGGCAGCGGCGGCGCGCTCGGGATCGTCGGTGTCTGAATACGCCAGCAGGCGACACTCCGGCCATCGGCGGCGGATGAGTGGTACCAGTTGGTCGCCGTGCTGACCCGGCAGATTGAGCTCGGTGATAGCCAGGTTGGGTTGCTCACCCTGCAAGAGCTCGGCGAGCTGCTGAGCTTGCCAGACCACGGCATAGCGGGACGTCGGCAGCCACTGCGCCACCTGCCTCGCCGTCAGGCGAGCGGCCTCGCTGTCCGGGTTCAAGACCACGAAAAAGGATTCTGCTGGTGAGCGGTCCCTTGCAATGCCATCGTCGCTAGCCACCTTGGCCATCGGAGCGTCCACTTCGCGAGCGAGAATGGTCGGCGCTTTCGGCAACCCGTCCCGGCTGGACTCGGACCACCGAACTCCGGCACCTGGCAGTGCCGCTGGTCACCATGGTTCGGGGCTCGGTCCAGCCGGCTTTGCCCCCAGTGCTCGGCTCCTGGATCAGGGAACCTGCAACACTCAGCAGAAGTGTAGCAGAGGGTTGCAACTCTACCGGGGTGTCCAACACCTCCGACGCTCTGCTGTGTCTTGGCCGCCGTTGCCGGCGCCCGCAACCATTGGAAGGCCGCCTATTTTCCGGACCTGACCGGGCCCTGCATCGACGCGGGTCGACAGCGGGAACCGGAGCAACCCAGGGGAGCTACTACACTATATTCATTATATTAAAGTGCTGTGAACTGGCCCGGCGGCCCAGATAGGCAAGGTCTTGATAACCGCCGCCGGACCTTCCGTTCCCGATTCGTTGCGTTGAGAACCGGTTGCACGTTTCGCCGACGCAAGGGGCGCCCTGCACTTCGCAATTCAAGTCGACGGGGATGAAATGAGCAGCGAACCACTATCAGTCCTAGTCATGGGGGTTTCGGGTTGTGGCAAATCCCGCGTAGGTCGTCTGCTCGCCGAGCGCATCGGCGCGAAGTTCATCGATGCCGACGACTATCACAGCCCGGCCAGTGTGACGAAGATGTCGCGGGGCGAGCCGCTCACCGATGCCGATCGGGCGGACTGGCTGGCGGCCCTGGCGGAGCTGTTTCGCGAGCGGCGCGTGTCGGTGGTGATCGGCTGTTCCGCGCTCAAGCACCGCTATCGAGAGGTGCTGCGTGGTGGCGCTCACGCGCTACGAATCATTTACCTGCACGGTGACCGCGAGCTGCTGCTCTCGCGTCTGAATACTCGGCAGGATC
>CAZLYT010000190.1:0-2883 GCA_964563515.1 uncultured Candidatus Competibacteraceae bacterium
CCGCCATCGCGGTAGAGGTGGGCTACGCCGATCAAAGCGCGCTGACTCGTAGCCTTCAGCGATACCGGGGCGTAACTCCGGCCGCCTACCGCAGGCAGATCCGGAACCGAACCTCACCGAGCGAATCGTCGTCCGTGACAAAGATTTCATAGACCACGACAAGCCCCTGGCCCACCGGACGCGTAGGGTGCATTAGGCGAAGCCGTAATGCACCTTTGTCGGTTCATCGGCGGATTACGCTTCGCTAATCCGCCTACGGTGTTGGCAGCGCCGCGGCGGTGGCAACGGAGTCTGGGATCATGGCTGAAACAGAACCCACCCCCAGCGGGCATACACTGCGGGCTACGTTGATCGGCGGCATCGCGGTGCTGCTGTGGGCGCTGCTTGCCCTGTTCACCACCAGTGCCCGGGGCCTGCCGCCGTTCCAGCTGCTGGCCATGACATTTGCAGTAGCCTTCCTGGTGAGCGGCTTGGTGCTGCTGCTGCGTGGGCGCTCGGCGTTGGCGCGGCTGCGTCAACCGGTGGCGGTATGGCTGCTGGGCGTCGGCGGACTCTTTGGCTACCACTTCTTCTATTTCGTGGCCCTGGGCAATGCACCGCCGGTGCACGCCAGCCTGATCGCTTATCTGTGGCCACTGCTCATCGTAGTGTTCTCGGCACTGCTCCCCGGCGAGCGGCTGCGCTGGTTCCATTTGGCGGGCGCCATCATGGGGCTCGGCGGAGCGGCCTTGCTGGTCACCGACGGCGGCAGGGTCGAGCTGGATCCAGCCTATTTGACCGGCTACCTGGCGGCGCTGGCCTGCGCACTCACCTGGTCCAGCTACTCGGTGCTGAATCGTCGCTTCGGCCAGGTGCCCACCGACGTGGTCGGGGGCTTCTGCGGCGTGGTGGCGATATTGGGCCTGGTGTGCCATCTACTGTGGGAGCAGACGGTCATCCCTAATGCCTGGCAATGGCTGGCCGTGGTGGGACTTGGCCTGGGTCCCGTTGGAGCGGCCTTCTTTGTCTGGGACTACGGCACCAAGCACGGCAACATCCAGGTGCTGGGTGCCTTCTCCTATGCCACGCCGCTGCTCTCCACCTTGCTGCTGATTGCCGCCGGCATGGCGCCGGCCACCTGGGTAGTGGGCGCAGCCTGCCTGCTAATCGTGGGCGGCGCTCTGTTGGCATCGCGAGAGCTGCTGAGACCCTCAGGCCGACGCCCGCCGGTTTCCATGCCGCTGCAGCAGGAGCCCGGCAGCTGAGCACGGCTCGTATCGGGATCTGGAACCGGTTGTCACATCCAGCGTTGGAGCGCGAGAGTACACTGCCATCGGCGCGCGTGGTGCCGCTCAACGAACACAGCCGCCGAACCGCATCGCCGACCGACCAGGAGAGCTTCGAGTGCAACGTTTCAGCTGCCAGGCCTGTGGTCAATTACTGTTCTTCGAGAATGTGCAGTGCCTAGGGTGCGGCCGCGCCCTGGGCTTTCTGCCCGACATTTGTCGTATTAGCGCGCTGGAACCTGGCGGTGGCGATGCCTGGGCGGCGCTGGACCAGCAGGTGCGCGGCCGGCTCTATCGGTTCTGCGGCAACTACGCCCAGTACCAGGTGTGCAACTGGATGGTGCCACTAGACGACAATCTGGAACTTTGCCGCGCCTGCCGACACAACGAGACCATTCCCGATCTCTCGGTTCCCGCCAACCACGACTATTGGGCCCAGCTCGAGCGCGGCAAACGCCGCCTCTTCTACAGCCTCATCAAATTGGGTCTGCCGCTCGAAACCAAGGCCGAGAATCCCGCGAGCGGGCTCGCCTTCGAGTTCCTGGCGGACCCGGACTCGGACTTCGCGGAGAGCAGCAAGGTGATGACCGGACACGCCAACGGCGTCATTACCCTCAACGTGGCGGAAGCCGACGACGCCGTGCGCGAGCGTATGCGGCTGGCGATGAACGAGCACTACCGCACGGTGCTGGGCCACTTCCGCCACGAGATCGGCCACTACTACTGGGAACGACTGGTCAATGAAACTGCGCATCAGCAATCATTCCGCGAGTTCTTCGGCGACGAGAGCCAGGACTACGACGCCGCGCTGCAACGGCACTACCAGAATGGCCCGCCACCAGACTGGCAGCAGCGATTCGTCAGCATCTATGCCAGCAGCCATCCGTGGGAGGACTGGGCTGAGAGCTGGGCCCACTACCTACACCTGGTGGACACCCTTGAAACCGCTCGCGACTTGCACCTCTCCCTCGGCGCCGGCGGCGCCGGAACCAACCCGGCGCTGAGCGGGGACGATCCTTATCGACCGAGCTCCTTCGACGCCATGATCGGGGCCTGGCTGCCCCTGACCGAGGCGATCAACGCATTGAATCGCAGCATGGGACAGCCCGACAGCTACCCCTTCGTGCTCTCCGAGCAGGCAGTTGAGAAGGTGCGCTACGTTCACGATCTGATGAGCCAATGAATGCGGTGGAACGCCCCTACGGGACATCCACCCTCTCGCTACTCGGTTGGAAGGGTGCATCAGCGAACGCCTAATGCACCCTCTCCCGTAGAAGTTGAATGGTGGCTCAGGCCGCGCTAGCCTCGCTCCGCCGCGCCATCCAACACCACCAGAATCCGCCCGCTGGTCGCATCCCACACCCAGGCGGTGCGATCGGCGGCGACCGTCACCACGCGCTCACCGGTGCCATCGAATGCTGCCGAGCGCACCTCCCCGGCACGACCGGTGGACAAGGTGAGCAGGGTGCGACCGCTCGCCGCATCCCACACCCGGGCGCTGCCATCGGCGGACGCGGTCACCACCCGCTCACCAGCGGGGTCGAAAGCGGCCGTCAATACTGGGCCCGAGTGCCCCTCCAGCACAGCGATCAGGTCGCCGCTACTGCGCTCCCACACC
>CAZLYT010000191.1:0-2580 GCA_964563515.1 uncultured Candidatus Competibacteraceae bacterium
AGGCAATCGGATAGCCGGCGGCCAGGTACTCGTGGTAGGCCATGCGGTGGCTGTGGGTTTCGAAGTAGCCGCAGATGCCCTCCAGCGTCTCGGCCCGTGTGGCGCTCAAACTGGCGCGGGCGCCCTTTTGTCGTAGGCCTCGCACCACCGCGTTGACCTCGCCCTGCAGCAGTCGGTGCACTCGGCTGCGGACAAAGCGCAGCGCCTTCGCGCTGCCGACGGGGTGAAACAGGTGGGCCGCCTCCCAAACGTAACCACAGGCATGGAGCAGGTCGAGAATCTCGGTGACCTGGAACTGCTCTTCGGGGAGATGCACAAGGCCTACGGGTGAACTCAGCGAGGGGATCACTCCCCCCGCTGGTCTCCAGAACCGTGCATGCCACTTTCGCGGCACACGGCTCCTCAGTTGACGGGGCTCTTGTCATGAGTACCTCTGAGTCGGGAGAGCTCACCCTGTCCGCCGTGTATCTGGTCATGACAGTGACGGTGGACCGCCGCAATTTCCCCCGCTTGCGAGGCCTTGTAAATCCGCTTTTCGAGCTTGAAGACCGCCACCTCCAGCTTGCGCCAGGGTAGCTGGCCCCATTCATACGTGGCCAGAGGCCCGCTCAATGACATCTGCACTCTACTCGGTAGCTTTACAGTCCCGTAAACCGCGAGTCCGTCGGCTTATCCTCCCCGTTACGGGAGGCTTTCGCTTCTGACTCGATCCCTCCCCGCACGCCTTGCGGTTGGCACCTGCTCCGGCCATTCGACCGTGGCTGGAGAGCACGTACAGGGTTACTTCGTTCCCGATCCCGGTTTGACGATGGCGGTAGGGTGGTAAACTCTGCCGGGTTACTCGTGGGGTGAATGCCGACCTTGCAGAAATAGGCCGGCCCTTTCGCCAGTGCCTTTTGGCTCCAGCGTCTCAGCCTCTTGCGCTGGTTCAACGTAACGGCAGTTTTATTACCTTCCTGTGCGTACCCATACCCATCTCTGCTGGCGGTATCGCCGGGTGAGGCTCCCCGCTTAACCGCGTTCATTCCCGCTTCACGGATTGAGGACCAGTCGCTACCGTGGGGAATGAGCATCAGCCCCTCACCAGGGGCGGTAGGAATCGCACCTACACCGGAATCAAGTTCTCAAGCCTTATAGGTTTCCTCCTTCTGGCTCGGGACCCATCCCCCAGACCTTTGGCAGGCTTGGTTTCGGGTCAACGAATCGCACTTCCACAACCGCTCTTGTTTCGCGTTGCCCGAGCCCGTGACCAACGACAACGCGGTGTCGTTGATGTCGCGGGCGCGAATCGACACATCGGACCGGGGCGCGGTTGCCGGGGTGACAGCCACTTGGCGTCTTCGCACCGGCGCACGTCTTCGCGGAGGGAGGTACAAAAATCCAAGCGCGTGCAATCGGGCCAGCACGTCTCGACACGCGCGATCCTTGAGACGACCGTTCGGTTGGCGCCAATTCAGTGCCTCGCACACCTTCTTCGAGAGCTCGAAGCGATGTGCCTGCGGCAAGCCTTGGACGATAGCCCAAATCCGCAGCAGTTCCCCGCCACCAAAGTGCCGACCCCGCAGCGTGATGCCCCGGAGCCAAAGCTCGGCGCTGTCCGGTGGCTGTTCGTCGTCCTCGATCGGGTGCTCCATGGCGCTCCCCGATGTGGCCCCTACGCGCTGGCCTCATTGACGTCGACGCCCACTTAGCGAGACATCGCGTCGCCGCGCACGCTAACACAATCGGTTTAGTGGCACCAGAGGGCAGACACACGATCTTCAGCAATTCCCTGCCCTCCCTCTCCGGCCCAGCCGGGGGGCAATCCATCGAGCCAGTTCCAGCGCAACCTTGGGGCCGATGCGCACCCGACGACCGTCGGCGAGTCGGCTCGCAACTCGCGGCACCAGCGACGTCCACGACACCGGCACGATGCGCCGAACGCCGTCCTCACGCTCGACGTACACCGCATTGTCGCCATGCCGATGCAACACACCCACAGTCTCGCCATGCCAAGGATGCACTGCGAGCGTGATCGTCGCCGTGGAATGCCACCGTACGCGTTGGGAAGATGATGTAGTTTGGCTGGAGCTTCTCGAGCTTCTGGCGTTGATCCGCGCGGGCCGACACGCCCGCGTGCAGAGAAAATCCGGCCACCTTACCGACCCCGTCATCGAAGGGCTCGTCACACGCCGGCAGCGTCTGAAAGGTGAACACCTTGCGGCCCTGTTGCGGCCCGACGGCAATGCGGTAGGTGATTGACGAACCCAGCAGCTGCTCCATCGGACTGGCCTCGAGGTCATCGCCGGCCAGGTAGCTGTTCTCGGCATCACGTTCCACCAACCCCTGGCGTTCGAGGTAGCGGCCGATGCGCAATGCCAGTGCCTGGGTCAGTCGGGCAAGCTCGGCGCTGGTCGGTGCCTTCACCCAGCGGAAGCGCAGGGAGCCATCGGGACGCTCGACATACACCCCATCGAGAAACAGCATGTGGAAGTGGACGTTGAGCAACATCCACTCTGAATACCATGCCGTCCACGGTGACGGTGTACTACCCATTCCACCCACTCGCCAATCGCCGTCTCGAGGTCATCGCATGGCAAC
>CAZLYT010000192.1:0-21864 GCA_964563515.1 uncultured Candidatus Competibacteraceae bacterium
ACAACGAAGTAGTAACGGGGCGGGTGCTTGGCGAACGCGGGGAGCAGCGGCGCGGGCCCAAGGGCCCGGCCCCCCCCCGCCGCCCGCAAGACAAAACCCGGGCCACCCGCAAGGCCCCCGGGCCCCCGGGGCCCCCTGCGCTTTGCGGTGGGCGGGGTTTTTTTGTTGCGGGGGGGGGGGGGGGGGCCGCGGTTTGGCCCCGCGCCGCTGCTCCCCGCGTTCGCCAAGCACCCGCCCCGTTACTACTTCGTTGTGCGCGGAACGTCCTGCCAACCTTCGCGTTAGTCGGCGACTACGCACAACTGAAACGCTGGCACATAGCCCGCTTCGACGAGCTGCAAGGTGAGGGTATCGGTGGCAAACAGGAACGACAATCGCCCCAATCAAAGCGAGCGCGGCCTGGATCCTGGCGTCGATGCCCGAGTCCGCCGCCTGGCCTGGCTGATGGACAATTCCATCCCGTTGCCAGGGGGATTTCGGATCGGCGTAGACGGCTTGATTGGCCTGATTCCCGGCATCGGAGACGCGATCGGAGCCGTGGCTTCGGGCTACATCATTGCCGCCGCGGCGCGGGCTGGCGCTCCTGCCAGCCTGCTCATGCGCATGACATTGAATGTCCTGCTCGAAACCCTCGTCGGCTTGGTGCCATTGTTGGGCGATCTTTTCGACTTTGCCTTCAAGGCCAATGTTCGCAACGTGGCTCTCATCGACCGCCACCTGCGCGCGCCTCGGCGCGCCCAACGCGCCGATCGGCTGGTGGTGTTCGGAGCTTTGGCCGCGGTGGCGGTGGCGGCAGTCGGTGCCGCCATGTTGACGGTGAAGCTGATCGCTGCCGTGTGGGGACTACTGACCGGCCCCAGTCCGGTGTAACTCGCGCATCCCGCCCCGACCCTCGCATCGCACTGTCGCGCAGCCAAAGGTGGACACAGCGGAATCCGTCCGGCGCGGCTAAGTGGAGGACGGGCTTTGGTGACTTAGGACTGCGAATCAGTCCCGGGGACCCCTACCTCCCGGCATTCCCGCGCACACGAGAATCCAGTCGAGCAATCGCTTGCACTGAATGCGTACCCCGCTCTCCGTTTTCACGGGGAGCGGGGTAGGCATATCGCGGAAATGTTGTGACGGGGACTGAGGCCTCATCAACCAGCACACCAACGGCTACTCCAACCGGCGGCGGAACAGCAAGGCGGCACCGCTCAGGGTGACAACAGCAATCACGGCCATGGGCCAGGTGTTGGCCAGCACCAGCTCGGCAGGCAAACCCTTCATGAACACACCGCGCACCACCACCAGGAACCAGCGCAGCGGATTGGCCAGCGTGACCACCTGAAGCCAGTCCGGCATGTTCTGGATCGGTGTCGCAAAGCCGGACAGCAGGGTGCCTGGCACCATGAAGGTGAACGCTCCCAGCAAGGCTTGCTGCTGGGTGGTCGACAAGGCCGAAATGAAGAGGCCCACCCCGACAATGGCGGCCAGGAACACCAGCATGGCCAGGTAGAGCAGCGCGAGACTCCCGTTGACCGGCACCTTGAATACGAAGATGGCAGCGAGCAGGATCAGTGAGCCCTCGGCCACGCCGATCAGCATGGCCGGCAGGGTCTTGCCCACCAAAATCTCCCAAGGCTGCAGCGGCGATACCAGCAGCTGGTCGAAGGTGCCGAGCTCGCGCTCGCGAGCGACGGACAGCGCGGTGACGATGAGCCCGATGAGCATGGTGAGGATGCCCACCAAGCCTGGCACCGTGAACCAGATGTAATTCAGATTGGGATTGAACCAGTGGCGGGTCACGAGCTCAGTGGCCGGGGGTTGCAGCCCGTTGTTGGCCACGTACTCGGCGGAGAGCTCACTCGCCATGCGTTCCAGATAGTTCTGTACGATCTGTGCGGCATTGGAGCGACGCCCATCCAGGATTACTTGGATGTCGCCCTCCTCACCCCGCAGCACGTGGCGGCTGAAGTCCTCGGGGATATGCACCACCAATAGTCCGTGGCGGCCGTCGATATAGGGCTTGATCTCCCTTACTCCGCGCAGCGTGTCGATGCGGGTGAAGGTGGAGGCGGCCGCGATCCGTTGCACGATCTCCCAGCCGCCGCGTCCCTGGTCTTGATTGAGGATGCCGATCTCGACGTTCTTGACCTCGAGGGTGGCGGCGAAGGAGAACACGAAGAGCTGTATCAGCGGCGGCCCCACCAGCACGATTCGGCTGCGTGGGTCGCGCAACACTGCGAGCAGCTCCTTCACGATCAGGGCGAAGATGCGATTGAACACGACGCTCAGTCCAGGCGCTTGACGGTCAGGCGCGCCGTGAGACCAAAGAAGACGCCGGCGATGAGGAACATGGAACCAACGGCCGGCAATAGGACCGACCAGATGTCGCCCGCCAGAAACAAGGTCTGCAGCGAGGACACCAGGTAGCGAGCCGGCAGCACGTAGGTGAGCACCCGTATCGGCAACGGCATGCTCGAAATTTCAAAGATGAACCCGGACAGCAGAAACGCCGGCAGGAAGGCGGCCAGCATGGCCATTTGGCCCGCCACGAACTGGTTGCGCGCTAGCGTCGAGATCAGCAGGCCCATGCCGAGCGCGGCGGCCAGGAATGCTGTCACCACCACCGCGAGCGCCGCCAAGGAGCCCCGATAAGGGACCCCAAACAGGACCACCGCCAGGGTCACGTTCAGCAGCGCCGAGGCCATGGCGAGCAAATAGTAGGGCACCAGCTTTCCCACCAGCAGCTCACCAATGCGCACTGGCGTGGCCATCAGCGCCTCCATGGTGCCGCGCTCCCACTCCCGCGCCACTACCAGGGCGGTCAGTAGCGTGCCGATGAGGGTCATGATGATCGCCACCGACCCGGGCACCAGGAAGAAGTGGCTGTTGAGCTGCGGGTTGTACCAGAAGCGCGGTTGCAGGGAGATCAGACGCCTAGGTTCCGCGCCCAGCTCGTGGGCCTGCTGCGCCTGCCAGAGCTGCCAGGTCCCGCGCACGTAGCCCTCTACGAAGCTGGCGTTGTTGGGCTGCGCGCCGTTGGTGATGATCTGGATCGGAGCCTCGCCGGCCGGCCCCACGTAGCGGGCAGAGAAGTAGCTCGGAACCACCACGATACCGTCAAGCTCGCCGGCTAGCAGCGCCGCCTCGAATGCGCGACGGTCGGCACCCACTTGGGCACCGAAGTAACGCGATTCGGTGAAGGCGGCGGCGAAGCTGCGGATCTCCGGGGTAGAGTCCTCCAGCACCAGGCCAATGGGTACCCGGGTGGCATCAAGCGATACCCCGTAGCCGAAGATGAACAGCAGCAACCCCGGCAGTACGAAGGCGATCAGGATGCTGCTGGGATCGCGCAGGATCTGCAGCGTTTCCTTGACGAGCAGCGCCCGTACCCGCCGTCCGCTGCCGACCACCGCCGAGTCCATCAGGCGGCCTCCCGCTGTCCCACCTCGGAGCGTTGCACCCACTGCACGAAGGCGTCTTCCAGGGTGGGGTCCGGGTGCTCGGCAACCGCGGTGGCGGCCTTGAGCGCATCCGGCGAATCGGTGGCGATAACTTGGCCGTGATAGACAATGGCGATGCGGTCGCAGTACTCAGCCTCCTCCATGAAGTGGGTGGTGACCATGATGGTCACCCCCTTCTCCACCAGGCCGTTGATATGGGTCCAGAACTCGCGCCGGGTCAGGGGATCCACGCCGGATGTGGGCTCGTCGAGGAACAGCACCGCGGGCTCGTGCATGACCGCGCAGGCCAGTGCGAGACGCTGCTTGAAGCCCAGTGGCAGCTCGCCGGCGTTGCGCTGTAGGTAGGGCTGGAGCCCGAAGATCTCCACCATCTCCGCGATGGTGCGGCGTCGGCTCGCACCTCTGAGGCCATAGGCGCTGGCGAAAAAGTTCAGATTCTGCACGCTGCTGAGATTGCTGTAGAGCGAGAACTTCTGGGCCATGTAACCGATACGGGCGCGGGCGGCGCTCGATGCCCGCTGCAGATCCAGCCCGGTGACGCGCGCGCTGCCGGCGCTGGGTCGGAGCAGCCCGCAGAGCATCTTGAAGGTAGTCGACTTGCCGGCGCCGTTTGGCCCCAGCAGCCCGAAGATCTCGCCTTGGTGGATGCGAAAGCTGACGTGGTCGGCAGCCACGAAGTCACCGAATCGCTTGGTCAAGCCCTCGGCCTCAACCACCGCTTCGCCGTCGTGGGGTCTCGACACCCTGCGCTCCGCCAGGGCGGAGCGTCCGCCCGGGCCGCCCCCGAGGGTATCCACGAAGGCGTCCTCGAAGCGGGGCTCGGCACTCACCACCCGCGCCCACGGCTGGCCGAGTTCCGCTGGTGTCGGCGCTGGCGCCCGCGGCGCCAGCACCAGGCGCACGGCACTGCCCTGGATGACACCGTCACGCACGCCCTCGCGCTCCAAAGCCGCTGCCAGCACGGCGCGACGGCGGTCGCCGGTATCGAGGACCCGAAACGAGCGGCCCTCTACGGTGCGTGTCAGCTCGCTGGGCGGGCCCACGAACAGGGTTTGGCCCTGATTCAGTAACAGCACCTCGTTGCAGCGCTCGGCCTCGTCCAGGTAAGCGGTGCTCCACACCACGGCGATGCCCTCGCCCGTGAGCTCGCCGACCATGCGCCAGAGCTCGCGGCGGGAGATGGGGTCTACGCCCACGCTGGGCTCGTCCAACAACAGCAGCCGGGGCTTGCGCAGCAGAGCGCAGGCCAGGCCCAGCTTCTGTTTCATGCCCCCGGACAGGCGCCCCGCCTGGCGCTCGGTGAATCGGGCTAGGTCGGTGAACTCGAGCAATCGGTCGAAGCTACGTCCCCGCTCCGGCCCTACCAGGCCCCGGAGGTCGGCATACAGACGGAGGTTCTCGAGCACCGAGAGGTCTTCGTACAAGCCGAAGCGCTGCGGCATGTAGCCGATGCGCTGGTGGATGGCGCCAGCCTCGCGCACGCTGTCGAGGCCGTCGACGGTAATCTCGCCCCGAGTCGGTAGCAGCAGCCCGGCGACCAGGCGGATGAGCGTGGTCTTGCCAGCCCCATCGGGCCCCACCAGTCCGGTGATACGGCCGCCGCCAATGTCGGCGTGGATGTTCTTCAGGGCTGGCGGAGCCTCCGGCTGGAAGACCTTTTCCAGCCCTACGATGCGCACTATCGGCGCCTCGTTCACGGCATCAGTCCCCACTGGCCACCGCCTCGGGCTGCAACGCCACGGTAACCGGCATGCCGCGCCGCAGCACTCGGCGCGGATCTTCCACCACCACCCGCAGCCGATAGACCAGGTCGGTGCGAAGCTCCGGGGTCTGCACCGCCTTGGGTGTGAATTCGGCGTCCGGGGAGATGTAGCCGATCTGTCCCGGCAGACGCGCCCCGCCGTCGGTGAGCACGGTCACCTGCATTCCCTCCCGCACCTGCCCCAGGTGGGGTTCGGAGACGTAGGTCCGTACCCACACCGGTGACTCCAGCGACAGGGTGAGGACGGTGGCGCCCGCCGCCAGGATTGCGCCCGGCTCCACGGCGCGGGTGATGATGACCCCGCCCGCAGGGGCCCGGATGTCAGTGTCCGCCAGCCGCGTGCGAGCCTGCGCCGCTTGGGCCTCAGCGCCCCGCAGCTCAGCAGCCGCAACCGCGATGTCCTCGTCGCGAGAGCCTGCCAAGGCCATCTCCAGCTTCGCCCTGGCAGAAGCCAGGCGGGCGTCGCTCTCATTGCGGGCGGCCAGCGCCACGTCGTAGTCGCTTTGAGAGCTCAGGTTCTGGCGACGCAGCTGTTGCGCCCGCTCGAACTCCTTCACCAAGCGCTGGCGCTCGGCCTCGACCTCAGCGACCAGCGCGCGCACCTGGTCGACCTCCTCTTTGCGCGCGCCAGCCTGCACCTTCTCCAGCGTGGCCTGGCGCGCATCCAGCGCCGACTGGGCCAACGCCAGTTCCTGCTGGTAGGGGACCTGGTCCAGGGCCGCCAGCACTTGTCCAGCGGCCACCCGGTCCCCCTCCTCCACCAACAGCCGCTCGAGGCGCCCGCTGACCCGAAAGGCGAGATTCACCTGCCGAACTTCAACGTTGCCGTAGAGGTCGAGACCACTCTGCTCAGTGTCGGCCTGCCACTTCCAGTAGCCGAAGGCACTGCCCCCAATCAACACCAAGAGCACAACGACAATAAGCATGCGTGGCACGGTCAGCTCCTCAACGCTCCGACTCCGGCCGGAGCGCCGCCACTGCCAGCTCGCGCACGGCTGCGGCCACCTCGGTCACGTGCTCCGGCGTGTAGTCCTCCCAACCCAGGCGTCGGGACACGGTGGCGGGCGCGACCCGAAATGCCAGCACCAAACCCAATAGTCCGTGGGCCCGCAGGATTGCCTCGGGAGCGTCGACGGAGCAGCCCAGGGCGCCCGCCACCAACGCTGTCAGGGTCTCGTGCAGCGGCTTGATGAATCCCTGGTAGGCGATGTCGAAGGCGGGCGTCGGTGCCATCTGCTCGCGGGCCATGAACAGGGCGCCCCGGGCCGCCAGTGGTGAGCCGAGCAGCAGGTGGGCGACGCCGGACAACAGGTCCCCCGCCCGGCGCGGTAGCTCCTTTGGACCGACCTTGCCCGCATCCAGGTCGCGACGCAGGGGGTCGACAAGCTCGTGGACCCGGCGACCCATTCCGTCTACCAGCGACTGCACCACCGCTCGATACAGGCCTTCCTTACTGCCGAAGTGATAGGGGATGGCGGCCAGGTTCACCCCCGCCAACGTGGCAAGACGGCGTGTGCTGACGTTGTCGAAGCCGTCGCGTGCGAAGGCCACCAGCGCCGCCTCGAGCAGTGCCCGGCGGGTAGAATCGCCCCGTTCGTCCCGTGATTTGAGGTGGGTCGGATGCATGGTTCCCCGCCAAGCTCGCCACCCTGCGCTCGGCATCGAATATAGTCAATCGAACGACTAATTCGATCGTTCGTCCACTCCGGCGTGTGAGGCACTGCTGGTGGCCTGCCGCTAACCTTGGATCTGGGCTCTCCAGTCAAGACAGGTTTCAGTGGCCGCTGTTTTCATCAGTCACAGCAGTGAGGACCGAGCCGCCGCCGAGGCGCTGGCGGAGGATCTGCGGCATCGCGACTGTCATTCGCTGTTCTTGGACTCCGACCCCGCAGCCGGGATCCGCGCCGGCGCCGACTGGGAGCGGAACCTGTACCAGGAGCTCGCGGCTTGTCAGGCGGTGGTGGTGCTGTGGAGCCCCGCGGCCCTCGATTCACGCTGGGTGTTCGCGGAGATCACCCAGGCCCGGGCCCTGGACAAGCCGATCCTGCCGGCGCTGGTTGCCCCTTGCGAGCTACCCCCGATTCTGGCGGACACCCAAGTAGTTGATCTGGCCGCCGACCCTGCGCTGGGCTACCAGCGCCTGTGGCGGGGTCTGCAGAGTGCGGGGCTCGGGGCCGCGCCGGATTTGACTGCAGGCCGTGCCCCCTACCCGGGACTGGCCGGATTCCAGATCGGCGATGCGGGCGTGTTGTTCGGCCG
Source organism: uncultured Candidatus Competibacteraceae bacterium (assembly GCA_964563515.1). Taxonomy (GTDB): domain Bacteria; phylum Pseudomonadota; class Gammaproteobacteria; order Competibacterales; family JAHEDQ01; genus CAZLYT01. The sequence goes on from CAZLYT010000192.1 coordinate 7,471, forward strand.
CGATGCCACCATCGCGGAGGCGTCGACTCAGCTCCAGCGCATGCGTAGGGAAGGTTCGGAGCGGCTGCTGCTGCTCACCGGGGCCCCCGGCATAGGCAAGAGCGCGGTGGCACGTGCGGGCGTGCATGCCCGGCTGAGCCGCGAGCCAGGATGGCTGCCAGTGGTTCCCTTCTCGCCTATCGGCGACCAGATCGAGCCGCTGGAAGTGGCGGTGAGGAGAACCTGCGAGCTCGCCGATTGCGAGTCGGCAGCCGCTGCCGAGCTGGCCTCACGAGACCCACCTGGCTTCGTTCGCGCCTTGTGCGAGTCCTGCGGGAAACCCGGCGCGACCGTGGTGCTGATCCTGGATCCGCTGGAGGCACTGTGGGAAGCTGGGCCGCCCTCCAGCCTCGGCACGGCGGGCGCTCTGGAGGCCACAGTTATCGGCCTGCTCACGCGCAGCGAGGGCGGCGTCATCGCCGTGGCCACCTTGCGCGACGATCAACGGGGCGACTTCGGCGAGAGCCCACTGCGCGAGTTGAGCCACTTCGAGCTCGCCGTGGCACCACTGCCGGGTAACCTGCTGCCAGACGTGATCGCTGCACCCGGGCGTCTGCTGGGTACCGAGATGGCGGCGGAGCTGGTGGTCGCCCTCAGCAGGGAAGTGCGGGCCGGCGCCGGGCTACCGGCTCTCGCCTTGGCACTGCGCACACTGTGGGACCGTTTCGGCGGCCGCAAAACCATCGACGCCAAGCAATATCGCGAGGTGGTGGGCAAGCTCGACAGCTGCATCGATGAAGCGGCGGAACGGGCGGCGGATCTGCAACCCCAGGAGACTGCAGAAGCCGAAGCGCTGCGTTCAGCCATTCGGTTGTTGGTCAGAGCCGGCGCCGAGGGCCAGTTGCTCCCCCGCTGGCAGCCACTCAGCCGACTGCCGAAGAGCTCGGAGCAGCCCCTGCGACGCCTTGCAGAGGCCGGCATCTTGACCATGGATCGTGCCGATGCCGCCGACCCGATGCTGCGGCTGGCCCACGCCGCGGTACTTTCCCGCTGGCACCGGTTGCGCCGCTGGCTAGACGAGGATCTCGATTTCCTGCGCTGGCAACGGCGCTTCGCAGCCGCCGTCGCGGACTGGCAGCGCCAGCGGCGACTGGTGGGTGGTGAATCCCTGGCCGAGGCCCAGCGTTGGCTGCGCAGTCAGCGCTCGGCACTGGATCAGTCCACCGCCGAGCTGATCCGGGCCAGCACCTTGCAGGCGCGGCGTCGACGTCTGCTGGCAGCCGGCGCCCTGGCGGTCCTGGTGTCACTGTTGGCGGGGCTTACGGTGTTCGCCCTCTATCAACGCAGCGCCGCGCAGAGCGGCGAGGCGGCGGCGGTGGCCCAGCTTGCGGTGGCCCACAACATCGCGGCCCTGGACCAGCGCGACCGCGTCGGCGATCCACTCCTGGCCGCCCACCACTTCGCCCAGTCTGCGGCGCTCTACCGAGATCCAGAACGGGCCGCGGCGGCCAGGCGTGCGCTGGATTTCCTGGTCGCCGGCGACCGCCTGGTCGACGTCGCCGGTCTGGGCACGGCAGCCAGCGGGGGCACGGTGACTGTCGGTGGCGACCTGATGCTGTGGGGGGACGGCGCGGCCATGCGATGGCCGGCCAGCGGTGCGCCCGCGAACATGGCGCTGGAGTCTGGCGAGCGCGGGCTGGCGACTCTGGGACCACCGCCGCAGCGGCTACTGACGGTATTCGGCGACCGGGAGCTGCGAGTGCGGGATCTAGGGGTCGACAGTATTGTCGCCAGCCTGCGGCTGCCCGCCCCGTTGCGCCACGCCTACTACGACCCGGAATCTTCGGCGGTTCTGGCCCAGACCGAGGCAGGCGTCGCCTTGCGCTGGGACCCCAGGGCAAGGCCAGGGGATGCCCACCGCTTGGAGCATGGACCGGGGCTGCTTGGCCTCGAGGCCGTGGGGCCAGACGGTGCGGTGATCACGTTTGGCGAAGCCCCGCTGGCCAGCTATTGGCCGGCAGATGGCGGCGCCCCGACAGAACTGCCGGGCCCGGGGCGCGTCTTTGGGGCGGCGGTGGGAGTCGAGGATTCACGGGTGCTGTTGTGGACCGACCAGGCGGCCTTGATCTTGTGGCAGCCGCCTGCCGCCAGCGCGCGGACCCTGTCCATGCCTTACCCGGTAGACGCCGCGCGCCCCGCAACCGACGGCAGCTACTTGATCTGGGACGCTGACGGCACCGTTTGGCGATTGCCTTCCGATGCCGATGCCCCCATCCCCCTGCACCGGCACGGGGACGCGCTCACCTGTGTTGAGCTGTCCGCGGATGGCTCGCGACTGGCGACCTGCGGCATCAGCTCCACCGTGCAACTATGGCGATTCGGAGATGCCGAGGCGCGCCCGGTGGCGCTTCGCGGCCGCTGTCGGGCCTGTCGCGCCAGTTTTGCACCTGGCGGGCGTTCGCTGGTCACCTGGGATGGCAACGGCAGAGCCCAGCGCTGGGATGCGGACACCGGGCAACCGATCGGCATGCCACTACAGCATGCGGGCCGGATCGGCAGCGTTGCCTTCGTCGACGACGGCCGGGCTCTGGTGTCCTGGAGCAGCGATGGCGCGGCTCGGCGCTGGGTGTTGGGGCCGGCAGTGACCGCCAGTGCGCAGTTGCCCACCGACGCCAGGCTGCGGGCAGTCGAGGCACCGCCGTCGGCTGAGTCGCTGCTCATGGCGAGCGCCGAAGGCGACCTGTGTCGGTGGGATTCCAGTAGTGCTCGGCCGCCCGCTTGCCGGCGCCTACAGGACCTTCCCCAAGGTCGGCTGGAGGGCGTCGCACTGGACCAGGAAGGAGCACGAGCCGCCGCTTGGCGTGAAGGCCAAGCATGGGTCTGGAGGTTGGCCGACGGTTCTCTGGAGGGCAGCCTCGGCACCCCGCCCACATCGACATTTCCCCCGCTGCTGCAGGCCGAGTTCAGCAGCGACGGTGGCCGACTCCTGCTATGGGGAGAGCTCGGCCGCTCCCGACTGTGGGACACCGAGCGTGCCCTGGAGCTGCCCTCGCTACGCCACCCGGGTACGGCCACCTTCGCCAGCATCAGCGGCGACGGGAAGCGGGTATTGCTGCTGGGTGACGACGGTCTGGCCAGAATCTGGAGCGATGGCGGCAGTGACGGCCCCCTGACCCTGGCCACCGGCGGCCTCGCTGGAGGCATTCTCACCGGCGCCGGGCGCGAAGCCTACACCTGGCAAGACGCGAGCCGTATCGAGCGCTGGGACCTGACCGGAGAATCGCCGATTGCGCAGCGGGTCCGTGCTCCTGGCCTGGAGCAAGTGAGTGGGGCCACAACGGCCGGCGAGGACGCCGTGCTGCTGTGGGGGGGCGCGGCAGCGACCCTGGTGGAGATCGACGCCAGCGGGCCGCTGCTGCGCCATCCTCCATCCATCCTGGGCGCCGATCTGGTGCCGGAACACTCGATGGCCGTTACCTGGGACGACTTCGGCGCGCGAGTGTGGGCGCTTCGGCTCGGTACGCCGCTGACGCCTTCGTTGCCACACGAGGAACGCCTGCAAGGCGTGGCAGCGGCCACGGACGGCAGCGCGCTCACCCTATGGTCCGGCCAGGTGGTACGGCGTTGGCGGCTGGGAGCCGACGTCCTCGACGACGATCCCGTCAGCAACCTGGAGCTCGCCACGGGCACCCGCTTGGAGGGTAGTGACGGCCCGACCGGCTGGCGGGTCCAGGTCTTGGACCTGGAGACCTGGCGCGAGCTGGTGGAGCCGCAGTCGCCCTGACCGGATGAAAGATCGCGCTACGCGCTCAATCCAGTACTCGTACTGCCGTATCCGAAAGCGCTCCGACCCAGTCCCCGTCCGGATGCCATCCCCTCACCCGCAGGCGATGATCGCCGAGGGAGACACGCTCGGATTCGTCGCGGCCATTCCAGGTCCGCGGTGGATCGCGCCCGATCACCTGTCCCGGCTCGGAGCCGGTGGGTAGCTGCAGGCTGCCCACCAGGATCTGGTGCTCACCGTCCGGGGCGCCGGGAATCCTCAGAAACTCCACGGCCAGACGCTGGAATGCGGAGCTGGTGCGGAATTGGTAGCGGGCACGCTCGTCCAAGCGCACGTCGATGTCCGCCGGCCCGAAACGAAGCTGGTTGATCGCCACCGAGCCCACGGCGCGTGGGCCGCAACCAAGCGCGTAGAGCCGAAAGTCCGGCAGCGGTATCCGCGCCTGCGGATCCTCGGTGGCCATCACCGTCATCATGATCGGACGCAGCGTGTCCCCGAGGTCGTCCGGCAACTGCAACTGCACCACTTTCCTGCCGGTGCCCAGTGGATGCAGGGCGTAGGTGTAGATCTGGGTTCCGCGGCCCCGAACCCGCAGCCAGACGTAGCCCGGGCTGCTTCTCTCGAAGTCGATGACCACCGGCCATCCGGCACGGCCACTGCCGACCAGGGCAAAAGCGCTGGTGTTGTATTGGGTCGGGAAGCGAGGGCCATTGCGCAGCACGTCGCTGAGCACCTCGCGCTCGCGCGCCGTCAGCTCGTCACCGGGCGCCTGCTCGGCTTGAGTCTCGGCCGCATCGGAGTTCAAGGTATGCAGCGCCGCCAGCGCCGCAACCCCGACCAGGATCGCAGGGACCACCCAGCTGCTGCCGCCATCGTCACCACCGCCGCGGTCACGGCCGACGTCGTCACCGCCATAGTCGCCTCGGTCGAAGCGGGTGGATACCGGTATCGGCCGTGCCCCAGCCGCCTGGGCCAAATCACTCTGATACGCCGCGCCGCCGTCGGCATGAAGGCCAAGCGGCGACACGGCGAGGCCGCAGGCAATGACCCAGGCGAGAACACGGGCGGGCATGTGGCGGAAAATCTTTCGCTGCATACTGCACCCGCTCCTGCAGTCAGCTCACGGCCCAGGTAGGCTCGTCGGCCGCCTTGCACGCGGTGCCTTCCACTTCCTGCTGTTCGCCGTTTACCACCACGACCTGGGTGAAGCGGCGACATTCCTTGCCCGCCTGGGCATAGCTGTCCGACGTGGGAGTGACCTCGAAATGCCGGCCACGCTCGTTGGTCCAGGTTTCGGTTTGCCCCGTAGGCGTCTGCTCCAAGGTCTTTGCCAGCCGCTCCTTGTCGCGCTCGTCCATGTACTTCCCGATCTGATAGCCCAGGAGGCCGCCAAGCACCGCGCCGGCCACGATTCCGCCGGCGCCGTCGTCGATCTGCTTGCCGATCACGCCACCGAGGGCAGCACCCATGAAGGCGCCAAAATCGGATTTGCTTTCGGTGCTGGCACAACCTCCCACCAGCGCCAGGACCGACGCTAGCGTGAGCGGCCCGATGAGTCGCCGCAAACTGCCTAACGCCCACATTCTCACTATGGCCTCCCGAGCGCGGGGCCGACGTTGAGATAGCACCAGCTGCGCTCTTCAAGTCTTTGATTGAGTATAGCTACAGCCGTTCTACCCTCAGTTAAAGAATTACCATCGGGTTTCCAGGGGCGCCCACGACTGCGGGCTACCGCGCCTCGGTTGACGACAGTTACCATCGCCAAGCCATCGTCTGCCAATGGGAGCCACCAGCCGTGCCCGAGAACCCGCGACCAGTCGGCGCCGAGCCGCGGTTGACCGAAAGCTACCGCGGCTTCCGCGAAGGCTTTCTGGACTACCTCACCCTCAGCGAGCAGCTGCATGCGTGGGCCGACGCTTTTCCACAGCTGGTCAAGCTGGAATCCCTCACCCGCACACCGGAGGGCCGTGAGCTCTGGCTGCTGACCCTGGGACCGGAACCGGAGCGGATTCGCCCGGCGGTCTGGGTCGACGGCAACATGCACGCCTCCGAACTCTGCGGCTCGAGCGTGGCGCTGGCCATCGCCGAGGACGTGTTGCGGCTACATCTGCAACCACAGGCACCGCTTCATACGCTGCCCGACCACCTGCGTCGGCAGCTGCGCCAGGTGTTGTTCTACATCCTGCCTCGTATGTCACCCGACGGCGCCGAGGCGGTGCTATGCACCGGACGTTGGGTGCGCTCGGTGCCACGGGATGTACGGCCCAACCGCGAGCGCTCGCGCTGGATCGCCGGGGACGTGGATGGCGATGGTCAAGCCTTATTGATGCGCCAGCGCCACGTCAGCGGCGATTTCGTCGAGGCTCCCGAGGCGCCCGGTGTGATGGTCCCCCGCGCCATCGAAGACGAGGGCCCTACCTTCAAGCTCTACCCCGAGGGCGAGATCGAAAACTTCGACGGGGCCACCGTTCCCGACCCCCATTACCTGGCCGACAACGATCCCGACCTGAACCGCAATTTTCCCTGGTCCTGGGCACCTGAGCCGGAGCAGGTAGGAGCCGGTCCGCACCCGGGCAGCGAGCCCGAATCGGCGGCAATCATCGCCTTCGCCTCCGCCCATCCCAACCTGTTTGCCTGGCTGAATCTGCACACCTTCGGCGGAGTTTTCATCCGTCCCCTGGGGCACCAACCCGACACCAAGATGCATCCGCAGGACCTGGCCTTGTTCCGCCAAATCGAAGAGTGGAACCAGCACTTCACCGGCTATCCCACGGTGAGCGGCTTCGAGGAGTTCACCTACGCGCCGGAGACGCCGTTGCGCGGCGGCATGATCGACTATGCCTTTCACCAGCGAGGATGCATCGCCTACGTCTGCGAGCTGTGGGATCTGTTCAGGGAGCTGGGCATGGAGCGGCCCAAGCGGTTCGTGGACTACTACAGCCAGGTCGGGCGCGGCGAGCTGCTGAAACTTGCCCAGTGGGACCGGGAGCACAATGGCGGCAAGCTGTTCCCGGGCTGGAAATCGATGCAGCACCCTCAGCTGGGCCAGGTCGAGGTGGGCGGACTGGATGCCAGGCACGGAATCTGGAACCCTCCGACGCCGCGCATCGCGGGCATTTGCGAACAGCAGTCGGCCGCCTTGCTCCGGGTCGCTTCGCTGCTGCCACGAGTCACGCTGGATCAACCGGCGCTGAGCCCCTTGGGCGAGGGACTCACGCAGCTGCAGGTCACGGCACGCAACTTGGGGTATCTGGCGACCCATGGACTCGCCTCGTCTCGTGAGCTGCCATGGAACGAGCCGCTCTATGCGGTGGTCGAAGCGGAGTCTTGCGAGCTGGTGGATTCCAGTGCCGGCCGACAGGAGGTCGGGCATTTGGGTGGATGGGGCCGCGGAGGGCATGGCAACGGCCTGGCGCCGCAGTCGCCGCGCAGCCACGGCAGCTGGGATCAGCGCGAGCTGAAGTGGACCATTCGCGGCAGCGGCCGGCTACGACTACGAGTGGGTAGCTGCCGTGTGGGCTGGGTCCAGCTCCAAGTCGAGGTGCCCTGAAGGCATTACGCCGAGGGCCCGACGCCGCGCGCCGCGATTTGACCTTCGAGGATGTAGATGTGAGACGCCGATCTTGCTGGGCCGCCAAGTTGCCCGGCCAGGGAATCCTGCTACTGATCATTGGACTGCTGTTGCTCGCGCCCACGTTGAGTGCAGCTGCCGATGCCATCGTAAAGAGCCCCAACGACGACCGCGACTATCGTCTGCTGCGTCTCGATAACGGCCTGGAGGCGCTGCTGATATCGGATCCGGCAACCGATAGCGCGGCGGCAGCACTCAACGTGGGTGCAGGTAGCTCCAGCGATCCGGAAGATCGCGCCGGCCTCGCCCATTTTCTCGAACACATGCTCTTCCTGGGCACCGAGAAGTACCCCAATCCGGGCGAGTATCAAGCCTTTATCCGCTCCCATGGGGGTAGCCACAACGCCTATACCGCATTTGACGCCACCAACTACTTTTTCAGCGTGGAGGCGAGTCACCTGGAGCCTGCGCTGGATCGTTTCTCCCAATTCTTTGTCACGCCGCTGTTCACGCCCGCCTACGTGGAGCGCGAAATGAACGCGGTCCACTCCGAGTACCAGATGAAGTTGTCCTCGGAGTACTGGCGAACCGCCGCCGCGCAGAAACAGCTCATGAATCCGGAGCACCCAAACTCGCGCTTCTCCATAGGCTCGTTGGAAACCCTCGCCGACCGTCCCAACGATCCGGTGCGGGAGGACTTGCTGGACTTCTACCGAAAGCATTACTCGGCGGGAGGCATGAGTCTGGTGGTGTTGGGCCGCGAGTCTTTGGATCAGCTGGAAGCTTGGGCCGAGGACAAATTCTCCGCTGTGCCGGTGTACCCGGTGACCGAGACCAAGGTCCAGGTGCCATTGTTTGCACCCGGCACCCTGCCGCAACGCCTCGACGTAGTTCCACTGAAGGATCAGAAGCGTCTCGAGCTCGTCTTCCCGGTCCCCAGCAGCGTGCAGCACTACCGCGCCAAGCCTTTGGTCTATTTGGCAGATCTGCTGGGTCACGAGGGTGCAGGCAGCTTGCTTTCGCTGCTCAAGGCCAAGGGCTGGGTTGATGGGCTGTCGGCAGGCGGGGGACAAGATCTGGGCGTCGAGACCACTTTCGAGCTCGACCTGCAGCTCACCGAGGCAGGCCTGCAGGCCACCGATAAGATTATTGCCGAGGTGTTTGCCTATCTGCAGCTGATTGCGGAGCGGGGCATCGACGAGTGGCGGTTCGACGAGCACCGCAAACTGGGGGCCATTGATTTTCGCTTCGCCGAGAAGGGTGACCCCATGTATTACGCCAGCTCACTGGCGCGCGTGCTGCGCAGATACTCGCCCGAGGACCTGCTTCGCGCCGGCTACCTCTGGGAAGACTACGAGCCAACACTGATCCGCGACTACTTGAGCCGACTGACCCCTGACAACGTGCAGATCACGCTGACTGCGCCCGGGCTGCCCACCGAGCACGAGGCGCAATACTTCGGCACCCGCTACGCGGCGGGCACCATCCCCGATGACAGCCTGGTCTTGTGGCAGAGCACCAAACCTGGCCCCGGGCTGGCCTTGCCGGCGCCCAATCCCTTTATTCCGGAGCGGCTGGCACTCGAGCCGCCGACTCAGGACAGCGCCATTCCAGAGCACATCATGGCCGAACCCGGCTTCGACCTGTGGTGGCTGCAGGACCGTACCTTCCGGGTACCGCGAGCCGACTTCAAGGTGGCGGTGGATTCGCCCGCCGTGCGCACCGGCGCCCGCGATCGCGCGCTGTTGGAGCTGTACACCAGGGTCGTGGCAGAGGCCATGAACGAGTACGCCTATCCGGCCCGATTGGCTGGCCTGGGCTTCTCCATTGACCCTACCCTCTCCGGATTTGCCCTGGAGATCAGTGGCTACAGCGGCAAACAGGGACTGCTTCTGGAGCAGCTGCTGGCCTCCTTGCGTGAGCCCAAGGTCCCCGACCAGCGCTTTGACGACATCAAAGCCCACCTGGCGCGAGGTCTGGAGAACTCCAGCCGGGACGATCCGTCGGATCAGGCTTTCGCCGAGCTTTCCAACCTGCTGGTATCACCGTACTGGAGCGACCAGGACCTGCTCGCCGCACTGCGACCGCTGGACTACGACGACCTGCGCCACTTCGTCCCGATCCTGCTCGCAAGGCTCGACACCACCGCGCTGGCCCACGGCAATCTACTCGCCGACGACGCCCGCGCGCTCGGCCAGCAGGTCGCCAGCGCCCTCGTTGAGCCGGCGGAAGTGGCGCCGGTGCCCGATCCCCAGGTCATTCAGCTCGCCGCGGGCGGAGGTACCCCGGTGCGAGAGATCCCGGTGACGCAAAGTGACTCGGCGCTGACTTTCTACATCCAAGGACGCGAAGCCAGCCTCGCCGACCGTGCCACAATGGGCCTGCTCGCCCAGGTGGTGGCTGCACCTTTCTACGAGGAGCTGCGCACCGAGCGCCAGCTGGGATATCTGGTGTTCGCGTCCCCCATGCCGCTGATCGAGGTGCCCGGCATGGTGCTCGCTGTGCAGTCCCCAGTGGCGGGACCATCTCGACTGATCGAGGAGATCGAGGTCTTCCTTGCTAGCTACAGTGAGCCGGTCGCCAAGCTCAGCGCTGCCGAAGTAGAGCGCCACAAGTCGGCCCTGATCAGCAAGCTAGTGGAACGACCGCAGTCGCTCTCGGAGAAGACCTCGGATCTATGGCGGGATCTGAGCTATCACCACTACCAGTTCGACACCCGGGAGCGGATTGCTGAGGAGGTGCGCAAACTCACCCCCGAGGACCTGACAGCAGCCTATCGATCGCTTCTCACCGGAGATCGGCGTCGGGCCTTGGCAGTGGCGGCTCGCGGCACTGGTGCCGACGACACCGGCGCAGACGGCCAATTCGGCGCACTCATTGAAGACGTGCGCGCCTTCAAATCCAGGCGCCCGTTGGTGACGATGCCGAAGCGCGTGCGCGAGGCGGCCGCAGAGCTGTCAGAAATCACTGCCAGTGACAGCTGAGCGTCGGGCCATGGCATGCGATCTGCTGAATCCGCGTGGGTTCAGAAAGTGCCGGAAGTGCTTTGATGAGAACGTACCTCGCCGCCTGTTGCCTGGGTTTGATACTGGCGGCTGTCGCCGGGCATGCCACGGAAACTGACTTTTCCATCACCATTCCGATGGAAAACAAAGGCCGGGCGACCTTTTACATCAAAGGGGAAATCGGCGGCCACGGTGACGTGGAGCTCCTGGTCGATACCGGCTCCGGCTATCTCACCATCAACGAGGCCGCGCTGTCCGACCTGCTGCGGCAGAATCGGGCGGACTACGTGCGGCGGCTACGGGGCGTGCTCGCCGACGGCTCGGAGCTGGTGGTGCCGGTCTACAACATCGACACGGTTCGCATAGGCGACAGCTGTTGGCTGAACGACGTGGAGGCGGCAGTATTCCCGGGCAAGACGCGTTTCATTCTTGGCCTCAGCGCCCTGTCGAAAGCCGGCCCCTTCATTTTCAACTTCGAACCGCCGAGCCTGGTGGTGAGCAAGTGCCAAACCCTGGCGACCGCGGGCTAGCCGCCTTGGCCGGCGCGGATCAGCTGGCATCCCTAGGGCGTAGTCGTCACATTTAGTCAGCAAGATTCCAGGGGCGGTAGGCTGCCCCCTCATCGCTCCCCTCCGCTGCTCCAATCCGTCAGACGTTGATCGGCGTCGCTCGCAAGCGACAATCCAGGCTGCGTTTCAAGCTCTAGCGGCCCAGCGCCCAAGCGGTTTGCTGCGACAGCAGCGGATGCTACTTTTCTGAAACGAGGTGGCTCTGGCGACCGCCTCCAACCATTTCAGGATAGTGATCCATGAGCAACGACGCCGATCCCATCGTTGGAAACTGGTACGAACACCTGGATAAGGGCCAATTGTTCCGGGTGGTCGCCGTCGACGAACTAAATGAAACTGTCGAGATCCAGTACTTCGACGGCGACCTGGAGGAGCTCGATCTCGACAACTGGATGGAGCTGGACATCGAACCCGCCGAGGAGCCGGAGGATTGGAGCGGTCCGGTAGACGCTCTGGAATCGGAACCTCTCGACAACGACGACGAGGCCGACAACGAGAGCTGGGGCGAGCCGCTGCGCTCCAAACGACCGCATCGCCGCCGCTGGGACGAGAATGAGGATGACGAGCCCTGGGATGAGCACGAAGACGAGTTCGGCGAGGAACCCTGGGACGAGGAAACCTGAGCGACGGCTCACTCCCTTCAACCCGGACCAGGTGGCGAGAGGCATGGCCCCTCGCCCTCTGTTCCGCACGCAACTGCGGCTGCGCCAAGTGGCCGGCCTCAAATCCTGAGCCGCGGGCCCGCAGCCGTGCCACCATCCGAGGCAACCAAACCGTGAGTGCAAAGATAATTGTCTACCGAGGTCAAGAGATCGAGGTCACCTATGACCTCGGCCGCTGCATCCATGCCTCGGAGTGCGTCAGAACGCTACCCTCGGTGTTCGACCCCAAGGCCAAGCCCTGGGTGAATCCGGATGCCGCTACCGCGGACCAGGTGGCCGGCGCCATCCATCACTGTCCCACCGGAGCCTTGCATTTCCAGCGCCTGGACGGTGGCCCCGCTGAGCAGGCCGATCGGGAGAACAGCGTCGCCGTGAGTCCCGACGGCCCGCTCTACCTGCGCGGGCGGGTGCGGATCCTGGATAGTGCCGGCGTCATACTGCTGGAGGACAGCCGGGTAGCACTGTGCCGTTGCGGCGCTTCCAAATCCAAGCCCTTCTGCGACAACAGCCACAAGGACATTGGCTTCCAGCACGAGGGCACGGTGCCCGACCCCTCCCAGGTCAGCGCTGGCGACGCCGCCGGCGACACCCTCGACGTCACCTGCAACCAGGATGGTCCGTTCGCCTTCAAGGGGTCGTTCAAGCTGATGGACGCTTTCGGAGAAGACGTTTGCAGCGGCGCGGAAGGCTACCTGTGTCGCTGTGGACATTCCAACAACAAGCCGTTCTGCGATGGCAGCCATAAACGAGTGGGCTTCCGCTCGGATTGAAACGCAGACCGGAGCTGGAGATAAGCCGGTTACGTGGTACCGGGTAATCCAACTTCCGGATGTCGTTTGAGACGGTGCAATACGGCCGGAAGGCCGATTGCGCCCTACACCGTAGGGAGGCCCTTGCTGCGAGAGCAGACGCTCAGCCGCCTCGGCGCTCGATCTTGGCCCAGGTGTCGCGTAGCGGAACGGTGCGGTTGTAAATCGGCCGTTCGGGAGTCGAGTCCGCTACGTCCGGGCAGAAGTAGCCTTGCCGCTCGAACTGAAAGTGAGACTCCGGCTCGCTACCAGCGAGGGCCGGCTCCAGCTTGCAGCCGGACAGCACTTGCACCGAGTCGGGGTTGAGGAAGCTCTTGAAGTCGCGGGTCTTGTCGGCAACGGGCTCGGCTACGGTGAAGAGTCGGTCATAGAGTCGCACTTCGGCATCGACGCAATCGCATAAGGATACCCAATGGATGGTCCCTTTCACCCTGCGGTCGGCCTGCGGGGTGCCGCTGCGGGTGTCGGGGTCATAGCGGCAGCGTAGCTCCACCACCTGCCCGGTAACGGGATCCTTCACCACGTCCTCGCAGCGTACGATATAGCCGTAGCGAAGACGCACCTCCCGACCCGGTCCAAGCCGATGAAACTTCCGAGGTGGATCCTCCATGAAGTCCTCCTGCTCGATCCATAGCTCCCGAGAAAAAGTTAGTGGACGGGTTCCCAGCTCCGGGCGGCGAGGGTGATTCATCGCCTCCACGGTCTCGAAGCGATCCTCGGGCCAGTTTTCTATCACCACCTTGAGCGGGCGCAGCACGGCCATGGCGCGGGGCGCGTCGCGGTCCAGGTCGTCGCGCACGCAGCTCTCCAGCAGCCCCATGTCGATCACTGCGTCCTTCTTGGTGATGCCCACCCGCTCGCAGAAATCCCGGATCGCCGCCGGTGTGTAGCCGCGGCGCCGCATACCCGAGATGGTGGGCATGCGGGGGTCGTTCCAGCCGCTGACATGGCCGCCGATGACCAGCTCGTTGAGCCGCCGCTTGCTCATCACCGTGTAGTTCAAGTTGAGTCGAGCGAACTCAATCTGGCGCGGCCGAAACGGCACCGGGAGATTGTCCAGCACCCAGTCGTAGAGGGGGCGGTGATCCTCGAACTCCAGGGTGCAGAGGGAGTGGGTAACACCTTCGATGGCATCGGACAGCGGATGCGTGTAGTCGTACATGGGGTAGATGCACCAGGCATCTCCCGAGCGGTGATGGGCCACGTGCTTGATCCGGTATAGCACCGGGTCGCGCATGTTGAGATTCGGCGAGGCCATATCGATGCGGGCCCGAAGCACCAGCTCACCCTCACGAAACTCGCAAGCTCGCATGCGCCTGAACAGATCCAGACTTTCATCGGCGCTGCGGCCGCGATTCGGGCTTTCGAGACCCGGTTCGGTGAGCGTGCCGCGGTGCTCGCGGATGCGGGCGGCGTCCAGGCTGTCCACGTAGGCCTTACCCGCCTGGATCAGGTGCTCGGCCCACCCGTAGAGTTGCTCGAAGTAGTCAGCGGCGTGGCGCAGGTCGTCGCCCCATTCGAAGCCCAACCAGCGCACGTCGCGCTTGATGGCCTCGGTATATTCGACACTTTCCCGCTCCGGGTTGGTGTCATCGAAGCGCAGGTAGCATCGCCCGCCGAACTCCTGGGCGATACCGAAGTTGAGGCAGATGGACTTGGCATGACCGATGTGAAGGTAGCCGTTGGGTTCCGGCGGAAATCGGGTCACCACCTGAGCGTGTTTGCCGGTGCGGAGGTCCTCAACGATAATGGTGCGGATAAAATCGCGAGCCGCCCGCCTCTCCGACTGCACGACGCCAGCCTCATCCTCCGAGTCCTCGACCCGCTCCTCGTTCATCCTCACCCGCTCCTCGCTCGCCTGCCACGCAATCTTCCCGGATTGCGCATCTGATCGCCAGCCGCGGGTCTGAGCAAGGGCGACGGCAACTTCCAGGGTCACGCGCTAAGCAGGTCCTCCGGTCGGATCGGGAGGTGTCGCAGACGCTTACCCGTGAGGGCAAAGATGGCATTGGCAA
>CAZLYT010000193.1:0-13985 GCA_964563515.1 uncultured Candidatus Competibacteraceae bacterium
GAAAGCATTGGCGAATTGAAGATCATTGATGCGCGCGAGCAGAGCGAGGTCTTAGATGAGATTACCGCGCAAGGCCTGGATATAGATCAAGGCATGGTGCTAAAAATGGGTAATAATTTCTACTATGGTTCCGACGCAATACATGCGCTTGCACTTATCAGTAGCCGTTCCGATCTATTCAACCGTTTGAACTACTGGATGTTCAAATCAAAGACCGTGTCCGTGGTGCTCTATCCAGTTCTTCGATTTTTCCGTAATCTCCTACTCAAAATGCTCGGCAAAACCAAGATCAACAACCTTGGGAAGTGCGGCAACGACAGATTTTGACCTACTGCGTAACTATGCGCTCAACACGGAGCACCCTAGCTAGCCGACTCTCTGCTTCGGCAAATGCCGGTCCAGCGGCAGTCGGCAGAATAGCGCCGGTCTAAACTCGTGCTCATTGATTCCGATCCCCGTGATCTCTTCGAAACCTCCGGGGCCGTGAACTAGGCGCTGCGCGAATATGCGGCGAAGCACCGTAGGTCCGCGACCTAACAACTGTGTCGAGTTCGCCCGCCTCGCGTGGCGGACGGCCAAGCCGCGCCGCGGCTTGGCCGCTCACGTGCCCGCCAATAGTCACCCAGGAAGTATGATCTACCAATCTTGAATAGTAGCATCCTAGAATCCAAGCTCCCTATTGGTGATTAAGAGAGCTCTGCTCACCCGACAATCGAGGTATGGCTATGAATGAGGAAGGGCGAGAGTCTCCGCGAATCAGCGGGTTATCGTGGGGACGAATGAAGGTCGACGGAGTTGGTGTTGGGAAGGATTTCAAGCTTTGGCCGGGCGGAGGCCGGGAATGGAATTGGCGAGAGACCGGGACTCGGCATCTACCCGGCATCCAGCCAGCCGATGTTTCCGAGTTGCTGGAGCACGGCAGCGAGACGGTGGTGTTGACCCGAGGAATGCTGTTAATGCTTCATACCTGCCAGGAGACCCTCGACCTTTTAGAACGCAAGCAGATTACGGTGCATTTTGCAGAGACCAACTCAGCAGCCGAAATCTATAATGAGCTGGCTTCTCGGGGTGAGGCTGTGGGCGGCCTGTTCCACTCCACGTGTTGATACCGTCGTATAAATGAGGAAGAGACAATCTCCAGTGCCGCTGCGTAGGCGTAGCGCGGGTGCATTCACCCCTATGCAAGTGCGCTGAGCTTGTGCATACGGAAGCTGACGGCTCACCGTCTTCCGGTCCAACGGGCCGAATGGACCTGGTAAGGCACTGATCAATCCTCCCTCGCCCCCAGGTTTTGGGGAGAGCGGAGCCAAGGGGGCGGAGTGGGGTGGGGGGTAATGAAAACAGCATGTTACCCTCTCCCTCAAGGGAGATGGATTGATCAGCGTTTCCAAAGTCACACGGGGCGTTTGCTAACCCTGTAGGGCAACAGCCTCAACACGTACCAGGGCAACGCCACCAGCTCTCGCAGAATGGCGTAGGTCCGAAGCCACCGTGGAACCCCATCGCCGTCCCTCGGTGGCGCGGACCCCGAGGCATGCAGACCCAACAGCCGGAAGGCCAGCAGCGCGCGGGGCAGGTGGTAGTCGTCGGTCACCACTGTAATGCGCTGCCAGCCGTGGGCACGGAGGATGGCCCGACAGTGCAAGGCATTCTCCAGCGTGTTGGTGGAGTTCCGTTCCAGCACCAACCGCTCTGATGGTACCCCGGCATCGCGAGCAATCCGGGCCATGACTTCGGCCTCGGAGGGTGGATGTTTGCCAACGCCGCCTGAGAACAGCAAGTACTCGCCGGCGCCCGCTTGAAAGAGGGCTACGGCATGGCTCAAGCGGCCCCGCAGGATGGGGCTGGGTCTGCCCCCGGACCAGACTGCTGCGCCGAGCACCACGATTGCATCGACGCGGTCGCGATCAGCCATATCGAGCCGCCCAGCGGGACCCACTGGTCAGTCAAGGCATCAGCTGCCCGCCGTTCACCTCGATGACCTGCCCGGTGACGTATCCGCCCAGGGTGGGGGAGGCCAGGTAGAGAAAAGCCCCGGCGCAGTCCTCACCCGTGCCGAGGCGTTGCAGGGGGATCTTGCTGCGGGTGGCTTCGAGCTTCTCCGGTGTGGAGTAGATCTCGTGGAAGTAGGTGGCGACGGTGCCGGGGGAAACGGCATTGACCCGGATGCGGGGCGCCAGCTCGGTGGCCCAGGCCCGGGTCAGGGTAGAGACGAAGGCCTTCGAGGCGGAGTAGATGCTAGAGCCCGGGCTGCCGCCGGTGCGGGCTGAGATGGAGCTCACGTTGATGACCGAGCCGCCGCCGTGGGTCAGCGCCGGCAGGGCGGTGCGGGTCGCTACCACCACCGAGCGCGCGTTCAGATCGAAGACCGCGTCCAAGTCCTGGTCAGTCATGGTCTCGAGTGGCAAGCGCCCGAGCATGTGGCCCGCGTTGTTGACCAGCACGTCGAGCCCTCCGAGGGCCTGGATAGCCTCGGTCACGACCCGTTCCACATCTGCCATCTGACGGAAGTCGCCCTGGTGCAAGCTAGCCTCTTCGAGCTCCTCCGCCGCGCCTGGTTGGCTGTGGTAGTGCAGGGCCAATCGAGCTCCCGCCGCGGCGAATGCGCGGGCCGCAGCGGCGCCAATGCCCCGGCTGGCACCAGTAACGAGCACTCGCTTCCCCGCCAATCCGAAGTCGATCTGGTTCATGGTTACCTCTTCTGCAATAGGTCCTAAAACAGCAAAGATAGTTTTCATCGATCAGCTACAAAACCGGCGGAGTTTACGAAGGCTTTACGCGCGCGCGGTTGGATATGAGAGCATCTTTACGCCTCTGAAGCCTATGCTTGGTCCCACGCCAACAAAGCTGTTTCGGAGTTCTAAATGCGCGGTCTTGTTCCCCGCGAGCTGGATTGCTTGCGGCGCATCGCCCAAGACGGCCGTGACTTGACCGATCCCTGTCCGCCCGATGTCGTTGATCAACTTGTAAACCTTGGGCTGGTGGAAAAGCGGTCCGCCCTGCAATTGCCGTTAGAGTGGGTACGAACCACTTACCATCTCACCCGTGCTGGCGAAGTCGCTTTGGGCCGCAGCTGAAAGCCTATCGGCACTCCATGCTGTCCACGACTGTGAGCGTCTCCCCATGAACTGGCGAGCCATCGCCCGGCTGCAGGGTCTGTTACTGGCCATCTACAGTTTGAGCTTCGTGCCGTCACTAGGCATCTCGCTATGGTACGCAGACGGCGAGGCACGCCACTTTCTGGCAGCAGCCGTCATTACGGCCGTAGTTGGGCTGCTGGTTTGGGCGCCGGTGCGCCATGATCGCAGCGAACTCATGATTCGAGATGGATTCCTCATCGTTGCCCTATTCTGGGCCGTGCTCGGAGTAGTCGGCGCAATCCCGTTCCGGCTCGGTCTGCATCTAGATATCACCGATTCCGTGTTCGAAGCCGTCTCCGGATTCACGACTACTGGAGCGACGGTCATTGTTGGACTGGACCAGCTGCCGCTATCGATCCTTTATCACCGTCAGCAAATGCAATGGCTGGGTGGGATGGGGGTGATCGTGCTCGCCGTGGCCATTCTGCCGCTCCTCGGCGTCGGCGGTATGCAGCTCTTTCGGGCGGAAGCGTCTGGGATCGCGAAGGAGGAAAAGCTCACTCCGCGTATCACCCACACCGCTCGCGCGCTGTGGGTCATCTACTTCGGACTCACGATTGTGTGCGCCCTGGCCTACTGGCTGGCAGGGATGTCGGCATTCGATGCCATCAGCCACGCGTACACCACCTTGGCGACTGGCGGCTTCTCGACCCACGATGCCAGCATGGCCACTTTCGGCAGCCTTACGATCGAGATCATCTGCATCGTGTTCATGCTGCTCGGCGGAATCAACTACGGGGTCCATTATCTGGCTTGGAATCAACGTAGCGCGTTCCAGTACCTGCGTGACACAGAAGTTCGCTGGTACCTGCTGCTGTTCGCCGCCTTCAGTTTGGCGGTGGCAGGCACGCTCGCTTCCACCAGCACATACAGCGATGCTGGCGTTTCGTTACGCCAAGCCTCTTTCCAGGTGGCTTCGGTCATCACCAGCACCGGCTATGGGACGGCGACCTTCGCGGACTGGCCGCTGCACGTGCCGCTAACCCTTGCCATCCTCTCCTTCATCGGCGGCTGCGCCGGCTCCACTGCCGGTGGTATCAAGGTCGTCCGAGTGGTGCTGCTGGCCAAGATGGGGGGCCGACAGATGTTCCTGCTGGCCCACACCAATGCGGTCGCGCCGATCCGACTGGGGCGCCGCAAAGTGCCGGAGCAGGTGGTGTACTCGATCTGGGGTTACTACTCGCTGTACATCCTCACCAGTTTGGTGCTGACGGTGGCGATGATGGCCGCTGGTCTTGACCTCGAATCGGCCTTCGGAGCGGTAACGGCTTCGATCAACTTGCTTGGACCGGGGCTAGGTGAGGTGGCATCGAACTTCGTTTCGGTCGGTCCAGTGGTGAAATGGTTGGCGGTATTCGCCATGTTGGTCGGCCGGTTGGAGGTCTTCACATTGCTCATCTTGTTCACGCCGGCGTTCTGGCGAAACTGAGCGCAGTGAGAATTCTCTCGCCGATACCTCATGACGCAGCGCTAGTCATTTCAGCTATTCCCTGCCGAAAACTTTGCGCGCTTTTTCTGAGGATGGCCGCTTCGAGCAATGGAGATTTAACGGCCTCACTCCATACTCTGCAGTCGCCGGCAGAACGATCGCCCTAGTCAAATCGGTATTCGGAGCATTCCCTATGTCCTACGTACTCTTGCTGCTCTGCGTCCTGCTGGGGGTGTATTTGACGTGGGCGATCTTGCGGCCGGAGCGCTTCTGACCATGGGCCTCCTCATATTGATTGGGCTGATGGCGCTCTGCTTCGGCTTCGTCTACCTGGAAAACCACCTGTGAACGAGGTGATCCTGATCTACGCCTGTGCGCTCCTGCTCGCCTGGCCCCTAGGGCGCTACCTTGCGGCGGTGTTCTACCCCCGGGCCATGTGGCTTGATCGTTTGTTTGGCCCACTCGAGGCCCTCATCTTTCGTTTCAGTGGCTGCGACCCAGCCGTAACCATGGACTGGCGGAGCTACGCGCTGGCCATGCTGCGCCTGCATGTGGTGCTCGGTGTGGTGGTGTATGGAGTGCTGCGACTGCAGGCGTGGCTGCCGCTGAACCCGGACGGGGTTTCGGGTATGAGCTGGGACTTGGCGCTGCACACTACTGCGTCGTTTCTCACCAACACCAATCAGCAGCACTACTCCGGGCAGGCCCAGCTCTCCTATCTGTCACAAATGGTTGGGATCACCATGCTGCAAGTGGTGACTCCCATGGCCGGACTTGCCGTCCTGGTGGCAATCCTGCGAACCCTCATGGCGCGGCCGGACCAGATCCAACGGGATGCCGATGGCCGAGTGTTGGTAGGAAACTTCACCGTCGACCTGGTGCGCGGCGTGGTGCGGGTGGCCCTGCCCCTGGCCTTCGTCACGGCCCTGTTGCTGGTGTGGCAGGGCGTGCCCAGCACTTTCCAGGGCGCTCGAATGGCCAACACCATCGACCCGGCAGCGGCGCTGGATCAGCAAAGGATTCCGTTGGGGCCGGTGGCGGCGATGGTGGCCATCAAGCAGCTCGGTACCAACGGTGGAGGTTGGTACGGGCCCAACAGCTCGGTGCCGCTGGAGAACCCTACCCCCGTCTCCAACTTCGCCGAGACGGTGGCGATCGTGCTGCTGCCTATGGCTGCGGTGTTCATGATCGGCTATCTGACTGGTCGCGCGCGCTTCGCCGCCGGAATTCTCGGGATCATGTTGGTAATCTCCGGCGCCCTCAGCAGCCTTGCAGTGTGGTCCGAGAACCAACCGAACGCGGCCTTCCGGGGCCTGGCCTCGCAAGGTCCCAATCTGGAAGGCAAAGAGGTGCGCTTCGGCGCCACCGCTTCTGCGCTATGGGGCACGCTGACTACTCAGACCTCGAACGGATCAGTCAACGCCATGCACGACTCCTTCAACCCGGGAGGTGGGCTGGCCACCCTCATGGGAATGTTCATTAATGCCACCTTCGGTGGCGTCGGCGTCGGGCTCATCAATTTCTTGCTGTTTGTGCTGCTAGCGGCCTTCCTGGGCTCGTTAATGATTGGCCGCAGCCCGGAGTTCCTGGGGCGTCCACTGGAAACCAAGGAGATCAAGCTAGTGTCGGTGGCCTTGCTGATCCAGCCGCTTTTGATCCTGGGCATGACGGCGCTAGCACTGGCGGTGCCGGGCCTCGCCCAGACCTCCAACCCTGGCTACCACGGCGTGTCCCAGGTGCTCTACGAGTACACCTCGGCCTTTGCCAACAACGGCTCCGGCCTCGAGGGGCTGGGTGACAACACCGTTTGGTGGAATACGAGCTGTGCCGTGAACCTCATCCTAGGACGCTTCATTCCGATCCTGGCACCCCTCGCCATTGCCGCGCGCATGGCCGATAAGCGGGCGGCTCCGGCGGGCCGCGGCAGTCTGGACGTGGAGACGCCGACCTTCGGCGTCCTGACCCTAGGGGTGATCGTCATGTTCGCCCTGCTGTCGTTCCTGCCGGTCTTGGTGATCGGACCGATCGCCGAGGGACTGTCGCTATGAAAGCTGTCGATGCCAGAGTGCAGCGACGCGAGAGCCGGCGACGATCCGCACTGCGCTCGGTGACGGTGCGCCAGCTGACGTTCGAGACCGTGCGACGACTGGCGCCCCAATCACTGATGCGCAATCCGGTCATGTTCGTGGTCGCAGTAGGCACAGTGGTAAGTGCCGGGTACTCCCTCGCGGCGGCCCTCACTGGACAGCCTTACGGCACCGATCTGGCCATCACCCTGGTGCTGTTGATCACGGTGCTGTTCGCTAACGCTGCCGAGGCGGTGGCGGAAGCCCGCGGCAAGGCCAACGCCGCCAGCTTGCGCTCGGCCCGTGCTCAGCTCACTGCCCGCCGGGTGGGGCGCGACGGCGAAGAAGTGCTGCCCGCGGCGGCCCTGAAGAAGGGCGACCGGGTCCGAGTGTGCGCCGGGGAGCTGATCCCCGCAGATGGAGAGATTGTGGAGGGCGCCGCCACCATCAACGAGTCGGCCATTACCGGGGAATCGGCGCCGGTGCTGCGGGAAGCCGGAACCGACCACAGCGGCGTCAGCGCCGGCACCAAGGTGCTCTCCGACGAGATCGTCGTGGCGGTGACCGCCGACCCAGGCAATACCCTGCTCGACCGCATGATCGCGCTGGTAGAGAGCGCCAAGCGCCAGAAGACCCCTAACGAGGTCGCGCTGACGGTGCTCCTCGCAGCCATGACTCTGATGTTCCTGATCGTCGTGGCGAGCTTGGTTCCCGTGGCGCGCTTCCTCGACGTGGAGGTGTCGGTGCCGGTGCTGGTGGCGTTGCTGGTGTGTCTCATCCCGACCACCATCGGCGGATTGCTGCCCGCGATCGGGATCGCCGGCATGGATCGGGCGATCCGGGCAAACTTGATCGCCAAATCCGGCAAGGCGGTGGAGGTCGCCGGCAACATCGACACCCTGCTGCTGGACAAAACCGGCACCATCACCGTCGGTGATCGCCAAGCCACAGAGATGCACGTGGTCGGCGAGGTGCGAGAGGCGGAGCTATATCAAGCCGCGTTGCTGGCGTCGCTGGCGGACGCCACGCCGGAGGGACAATCGACAGTCAAGCTGGCCCGACAGCTGGGCGCGCGCGAGACCCCCACCGACTCTTGCGCCGATTTCGTTGCCTTCTCGGCCGAGACCCGGCTCTCGGGGGTCGATCTCGCTGACGGCCGCAGCCTGCGCAAGGGTGCCACGGATGCCATTCGGAAATTCGTGCTGGCGCGAGGTGGTCGCTTTCCCGGTGAGGTGGAGCAGCTGGTGCAGCGCATCGGTCGTAGAGGCGCGAGCCCTTTGGTAGTCGCCGACGGTGATCGGGTGCTGGGCGTCATCGCCCTGGCGGACGTGATCAAGCCCGGGATCCAGCCGAGGTTGCGCCAGCTCTCGGAGGTGGGGGTGCGCACGGTGATGATTACCGGGGACAACCCACTCACCGCCGCTGCCATCGCCGCCGAGGCGGGCGTCGATGACTATCTCGCCGAGGCAACGCCGTTGCGTAAGCTCGAGCTGATTCGCGAGGAGCAGGGCAAAGGCCGCGTGGTGGCCATGATGGGTGACGGCACCAACGACGCCCCCGCCCTGGCTCAGGCCGATCTGGGCCTCGCCATGAACTCCGGCACGCAGGCGGCGCGCGAGGCCAGCAACATGGTGGACCTGGACTCGGACCCCGGCAAGCTGATCGAGGTGGTGGAGATTGGCAAGCAGCTGCTCATCACCCGCGGGGCTCTGACCACCTTCTCGCTGGCCAACGATGTCGCCAAGTATTTCGTCATTTTGCCAGCCATCTTCGCCAGCAGTGTCCCGGCGTTGGCGGGCCTCGATCTGCTCGGCATGAGCAGTCCGGGCTCCGCCGTCCTGGCGGCGGTGGTGTTCAACGCGCTGGTGATCCCCGCGCTGATCCCTTTCGCCTTGCGTGGCGTGCACTATCGGGCCGGCAACAGCTCAGCGCTGCTGCGTCGGAACACTCTGCTCTACGGGGTCGGTGGTGTCCTGCTGCCGTTCCCCGCCATCAAGGTCATCGACCTGGCGCTCGGCCTGGTCGGCTGATGGAGGCACTTCCATGGCCCATACCGAAACGCGCGCAGTCCCGACACCCGCCGGCAACCAGGGAGGTTGGGTCTCGATGCTGCGGACCGCGACCGTGCTGTTCATTCTCTGCGGCGGGTTGTATCCGGCGTTGGTCACGGGGCTCGGCCGCTTGCTATTCCCCCACCAGGCTCAGGGCAGCTTGATCTTCCGCGACGGTGAGGTGATCGGCTCGGAGCTGGTGGGTCAACCCTATGCTAACGTGGGCTACTTCCACGGCCGCCCGTCCGCGGCCGGCTATGATCCTTTCGCCTTGAGCGGCTCCAACTGGGCGCCCAGCAACCCGTCCCTGCGACTACGTGCGGCGGCGGACTCGGTGTCCATTGCTGCGCGCGAAGGCGTGCCCCCACAGCAGATTCCCGGGGAGCTGATTGCGGCCTCCGGTTCCGGCATCGACCCCCACATCAGCCCCGCTGCCGCCCTGGTGCAGTTGCCACGGGTGGCGCGCGCCAGAGGCTTAGCGGAGGCGACGCTGCGGCGCTTGGTGGAGCAGCACACCGAGAGTCCGGTGCTTGGGGTGCTGGGTCAGCCGCGGGTCAACGTCCTGCGCCTCAACTTGGCGTTGGACGCGCCTGCGTCCGGCTGAGCCATGGCTGCCCTCGATTTCGAGCGTCGGCCGAGCCCAGAGGCGCTGCTGGCGGCTCTGGACCGGGAACAGGGCGGCGGCCTCAAGATCTTCCTGGGTGCTGCTCCCGGAGTGGGCAAGACGTACGCCATGCTGCACGCGGCCCAGGAAGCGCGGCGACAGGGTCGGGACCTGGTCATTGGCGTGGTCGAGTGTCATGGCCGGGCCGAAACCGAGGTGCTGTGTCAAGGCATCGAGGCCGTGCCGCTGCAGCCGTTGCCGTATGCCGGCCGCAGCTTCGAGGAGTTTGACCTGGATGCGGTCATCGCCCGCCGTCCTGAGACCGTGCTCGTGGACGAGCTCGCGCACCGCAACATCCCCGGCACTCGCCACCCGCGACGCTACCAGGACATCGAGGAGCTCCTGGGACAGGGCATCGACGTCTGGACGACCCTCAATGTCCAGCATCTGGAGAGCCTCAATGACAGCGTTGCCCGCATCAGCGGGGTGCGCATGCGGGAGACGGTACCGGACCGGCTGTTGGAGAAGGCCAGGGATATCGTGCTGGTCGACCTAGCTCCGAGCGAACTGATCGAGCGGCTGCGGCAGGGCAAGGTCTACGTTCCCGAGCAGGCGCGCGCGGCCATGGATGGCTTCTTCAGTACCTCCAACCTCACCGCGCTCCGCGAAATGGCCTTCGCCGTCGCTGCCAATCGCGTGGACGCGGACCTGCGCCTTGCCATGCAGCGCCATGGGCGGGAAGGTCCTTGGCCGGTGCGCGAGCGGGTGGTCATCGCAATCGACGGGCGACGCAATGCGGAGCAGGTGGTGCGCGCGGGAAAGCGCATCGCCGACCGCCGCCGCGCGCCCTGGACGGTGATCTATGTGGAAACGGGTGCGTCACGCACCGCCGCGGAGCGGCAAGCGCTGGAGCGTGCCTTTCAGCTCGCTGAGCAGTTGGGAGGCCAGCGCGTCACCTTGCGCGGCACCGTGATGGCTGCCGAGATCCTCGCCTACGCCCGTGACCAGAATGCCACCACGATCGTCATCGGCCGCACCCGCGAGCGCCCGCTGGCAGGGCTGTTCCAGCGCACTCTGACCCAACGGCTGTTGCGCGAAAACACCGACTTCGAGATCACCATTATCGGTTCTGAAGTCGAGCGCCCTGCACCCTTGCGCCGCGGTTACGCGGCAGCGGCAGAAGCGCTTCGGCGGGCTACTTGGCGCGACTACGGCGTCGCCGTGCTGGCGGTGGCGGTATCAGCGCTGATTGCCGCCGGTTTGGAGCGGGTCCTGCCACTCGCGCTTCCAAATCTGTCGCTGGTGTTCCTTACCGGCGTGCTGGTGGTGGCGGCGCGGACGTCGCTGGCACCGGCCATGGCGACAGCCGGCATGAGCTTCGTGGCCTACAACTTCTTCTTCGCCGAGCCGCGACTGACCCTGGACATGCACCACACCCACGAGCTGGTGACGGTTTTGTTCTTCCTCGTGATGGCGATCATCGGTGGCAACCTGGCCAGCCGGCTGAAGGCCCAAGTCGCCGCTTTGCGTGCCACCAACGCGCAAAGTCAGGAGCTGCTCGGTCTGAACAAGCAGCTGGCCAAGGCGCCGGACCCGGCAGCGGTCCAGCGGGCCGCGGTGCAGAGTATCAGCCGATTCGAGCAGGTGCCGGTCTGCCTGTTGACCTGGGTGGGCGAGCGCAACGAGCTGGTGGTGGCGGCGGCCGCGCCGGAGCCCGTGGAACTCGACCAGAAGTCCCAAGCTGCCGCCGACTGGGCATTCGCCAATGGGCAACCCAGCGGCTACCTCACCGATACCCTGAGCAGCGCTCGCTGGCGTTTCCTGCCCTTGGTGCTCGAGGACTGCTGCTATGCCGTGCTCGGGATCGAGCTGTCGGCCTTGCCAATCCGACCGAGCGCCGAGCAGCTGTTGCTGCTCGACGCGCTAGTCAATCAGGTCACCCTGTCGTTGGCTCGGTCGCAGCTGAGCTCGAGTCTGGAGCAGGCGCGGCTGGCGGAAGAGACTGAGCGCTTGCGCTCGGCCTTGTTGTCCTCGGTAAGCCACGACCTGCGCACACCGCTTGCCTCCATGCTCGGCTCCGCCAGCACGCTGCGCGAGCTCGGTGATCGACTCTCCGACGAGGACAAGCAGGAGCTGCTGGACGCGGTGCTGGGGGAGGGTCAGCGGCTCAACCGATACATTGAGAACCTGTTGGACATGACTCGGCTCGGCCATGGCACCCTGAAGCTCGCCCGCGATTGGGTCAGCCTGGCCGACCTGGTGGGTGCTGCGCTGCGGCGTACTCGGGAGCTGTTCTCGACCATTGCCGTGATCCGGGACATTCCCGAGGAGCTCCCTCTGCTCTACGTGCACCCGGCACTGATCGAGCAGGCGCTGGTCAATGTCATCGAGAATGCCGCGCGCTTCTCGCCACGGAATGGGGAGCTACGCATCGCCGGCCGGCGCGACGGCGTTCAGCTGCTGATCACTGTCACCGACCAGGGGCCTGGCATTCCGGAATCGGACCGCAAAAGGGTCTTCGACATGTTCTTCTCTGGCGAGCGGGGCGATACCGGACGCTACGGCAGCGGCCTGGGACTCGCCATCTGTCACGGCATGATCGGGGCCCACGGCGGTAGCATCGAAGCTCTGGCTGGACCAGCCGGCCGCGGCACCACCATTGCGATCCGGCTGCCGGTGCACGAACCCCCGGCAGACGAGGACGACGATGGCGATGAGCAAAACCGTTGAGGGCAACTCGGGAACGACCGCCCGGATCCTGATCGTCGACGACGAGGTGCAGATACGACGCTTTCTACGGATCAGCCTCGCCAGCGAAGGCTATCAGGTGCTGGAGGCCAGCACCGGGCCCGAAGGTGTGCAGCTGGCCGCGACCCGGCAGCCGGACTTGGTGGTGCTCGATCTCGGACTTCCGGGGATGGACGGCAAGCAGGTATTGGAGGAGATCCGAGCCTGGTCCAGTGTGCCAGTGATCGTGCTTTCGGTCCGAGCCGATGAGCAGGAGAAGGTGAGGGTGTTGGATGCCGGTGCCAATGACTACGTCACCAAGCCTTTCGGCCTGCAGGAGTTCCTGGCCAGAGTGCGCAACTTGCTGCGCAATCGCCGCCCCGAGAAAGGCGGCAACGGCCGCTACGACGATGGCTACCTGGTGATCGATCTGCCTCGGCGGTGGGTGACAGTGGCAGGGCAGGAAGTCCGCCTCACCCGCAAGGAGTTCGCGGTGCTGCGGATGCTGCTCAGCCACCGCGACCGGGTGGTGACCCAGACCCATCTGCTGCGGGAGGTCTGGGGCCCCACTCACACCGAGGACACCCATTACCTTCGCATCATCGTGGCTCGATTGCGTCAGAAGCTCGGCGACGAGCCCACTGAGCCGCGCTACCTGCATACCGAGCCGGGTGTTGGCTATCGCTTGACGACGCAGCCTAGTCCCGGTGGATGATCCGCCCCCGTCGCCGTCGCCGCGCGCTGTCGCGGAGCCAATAGCATTCCAGGAGCGAGGTGGGTCGCGATGGCGCGGGTGAGCGCGCCGGCCTTTCCGCGGCCAGGAATGGGGCGCTGCGCGCTCCATCGCGACTTACATCGCTCCCACAGCTGGAACGCGCTTTAGCTCTGCAAACTCCCCCAAAATTGCAACCTTGGTGGATTTTGGGAGCCGGATGATTTCAGTGTAGACAACGGCCTCCGGGATATCGAATGGGAGCGTCTGCAGAGTGTGACGGCCGTTCGAACCCGTTCCCGACATCGTTCGAAGGACACACCCAGAGTGCGGCTGGGCCCCGTACCGCCGTGCGTGCGGGCACGAGGACGCACGCTGCTGCGATCGCTGCAACCATGTCCCGGTACTGCGGTCATCATTGCAGTCACTGCAACGACTCGCCGGCGCATCGACCACGGCATCTGGCGCGTAGGCTTTAGCCCGGGACGCGAGGCCGTCCCGCGTCGAGGATACACAGTACCCGAGGAGCCCATGGAGTCGATCTACTACGTGATGTGCTGGGCCTGCCACCGGCGCTGCAAGCATTGCTACGAGGACCGTTTCCGGCCCTATGTTCGGGGTGAGCTGGATGCGGTGGTGGAGGAGGCCCGGCGCAACTTCCCTCGTATCATCGACCGCTTTCCGGAGCGCCTGACCTACCTGGACCTGGACGACCCAAAGCCCGATGGCAGCTTGTCGGAGAAGATCGGGCGCATCGTGCTGTCGGGCGGAGAGTCGTTGATCGAGCCGGTGCGAAGTGCCGTCACTTATCCTGTCATCGAGCGTCTGAATGAGCGCTACCGCGACCAGGGCGGGGTCAAGGTGATTGTTCAGACCACCGGCGACGTGCTCACCGAGGCCATCGTCGGCGAGCTCCTCGAGCGCGAGATCTACATGATCTCGGTGGCGAGCGTCGATCAATACCACGTGGGAATCGACACCGAAGAGCGCCAGCGCGCCTTCGTCGACAAGCTTACCGGCCTGTTCGAGGCGGCCGGAATGCGCGCCTCGGGGCTTTCGGCCACCACCCGCAACTGGCACGAGGAGGACGGCCCGCTGTACAGCTTCTTTGGAGCCTCCCCGGATGCGTGGATCGGCAAGATCTGGCCTCGCGGCCGGGCCTGGCAGAACGACCTCTCCACCGCCACCTTGGCGGACAACTTCTGTAATCGTTGGTCCGGCGGCTTGGGCTTTCTCAATCACAGTTACAGTGGCTC
>CAZLYT010000194.1:0-13137 GCA_964563515.1 uncultured Candidatus Competibacteraceae bacterium
TACATCGCCGTTGGCATCTCGGGGGCCATTCAGCACCTGGCGGGCATGAAGGACTCCAAGGTGATCGTCGCCATCAACAAGGACGAGGAAGCACCGATCTTTCAGGTTGCGGACTACGGCTTGGTGGGCGACCTGTTCCAGCTGCTACCGGAGCTGGAGGTGGCGTTGAGCAAGTAGCGTCGCCCCGGAAATTCACACACGCATTGGGGTCCGATGCGGCCCGCAGGAAACGCCCAGCCTCGTTGCCTGTGGGATTTTTCGCTGATTCATCGAGGGCGGCAGGGACAATGAAGCAGCCTCGATCCGCGAACAAGTGGATTCTGGCGTCGGCACTGGTGTCGGTCGCCGGCTGCGCCGCCACCCCACCCGCGGAGTTCTATGTGCTGACGCCGATGGAATCCTCCTCGGCCGTCGCGTCCGCAGCCGAGGAGGGGGAGGGGGTGTCCCTCGGGGTCGGGCCGGTGCGGTTGCCGGACTACCTGGACGGACCGCAACTGGTCACCCGGCCGGCGCCGAATCGCCTGCAGAAGGATGAGTTTCGCCGCTGGGGCGGGACCCTCGAGGGCAATCTGGTCCCGGTGCTAGCGCAGAACCTATCGATTCTGCTGGGAATCGACGATGTGGCCATGTACCCCTGGGACGAGCCCGTCGACCCCAAGTATCGGGTCCGTTTCGACGTGCTTCGCTTCGACGGGGTGCTGGGCGGTAGTGTCGACCTCGATACCCGGTGGGAGATCATCGGCCCTGATCCCTCCGATCGCTTTGGCCTGAAGCTCTTGGGCGCCGGGCGCACCGCGTTGTCGGAGCCGGTTGCGGGCGAGGACTACGTGGGGCTGGTGGCTGCCCAAAGCCGTGCCCTGGAAGCGCTGAGCCGGGAGCTAGCCAGCGAGCTTCGAGCGATCGCAGGCCTCGGCCGCTAGCTCCGGTTGCCCCACGTCCAAAGGCCGTAGGCCGAGGGGCGGATTAGCGCAGCGTAATCCGCCAAGAGGCGCAGCGGGCCGCGGAGAATGGTGCATTACGGCCGAACGGCCTGATGCACCTCTCAACTTACTTGCCCCGCAACAAGGCTTCGGGGTGGCGCTCCAGATAGTCCGCCAGCTCCCGCAACGATTGCGCCGCGCGGCCGACCTCTCGCAACGAGTTACGGGTCTCCATAGGAATGGGCGACTCCGGCGCCAAGGTCCGCTCCGCGCTGCCCAACGTGCGCTCGGCGGCGGCCAGTGAGCTGCGAGCCTGTGTTAGCGTTTGCTCGATCTGCGGTGTCAGGTCGGCGTCCAGGCGGCGTACCAGCGTGTCGGCGCCGTCCAGCAGTTGATTGAGCGAGTCGAGGGCTGTGGTCACGTCGGCCGCAAGCTCTTCATAGGGGATCCGATCGAGCTTGCCTGCGATGCTGGCCAGGGACTCCTGCAGGCCCTCCAATCCGCCCTGAATCGTCGGCAGCCTCGGCGGCGACGCCGACCAGTCGATGCTTGCGTGGCGCGCGCTCGGGAAGAAATCGATGGCCACGTAGCGCTGGCCGGTGAGAAAGTTTCCGGTACGCAACTGTCCCCGCAGCCCGGCGTCCACCAGTTGCTGCCATTCCTGGCGCCAGGCGTCGGTGTCGATCTCAGGAATGTCGGCGGCGATCAAGTGAGCGCGGGATCGGAGTCGATCGGGATACATATCGATCTCCACCCGCATATCGATGCGTTGCTGTTCGATATCGAAGTCGACGCTGATGTCGACCACCTCCCCGACGACGATGCCACGGAAGTCGACGGGGGCGCCAACGGCAAGGCCGCGGACGGACTCCCTGAACAGAAAAACGTAGCGCACCACGCGGGTATCCGGGGCCTTGAAGGCTTCCGCGCGGCCCTCGTAGAGAGTGAAGACGCTGTCCGCTGATGCCGGCTCGTCAGGTTCCATGTTCGGTGGGTCGGCAAATGCGAGACCGCCACCCAACAAGGCTACCAGCGACTCGGTGCGCACCTGGAAGCCCGATGCGTCCAAAGAGAGGTCGACGCCGCTGGCCTTCCAAAAGCGGGTCTCCGCGGACACGTAGCGATCATACGGAGCGTTGATGAAGATCGTGGCGGTAACACCCTGGCCGTCCTGGTCGAGCTCATAGGCTATGACCTCGCCCACCTGAATGCGGCGAAAGTAGACCGGGGTACCGTAGGAGATCGAGGCTAGATCCGCCGACTTCAGCATGAAAGAGCGCCCGGATCGCCCAGCGGTCAGTATCGGCGGCACTTCGAGGCCGTCGAAGCTGCGGCTACTTTGCTGCGACTGACCGACATCCATGCCGATGAAGGCGCCGGAGAGCAAGGTGCCGAGGCCGCTCACGCTGCTGCCGGTCACCCGCGGCCGCTCGACCCAGAAGCGCGTGTCCTCGACCAGGAAGCGCTCGGCCTGCTTCGCCAACTCGGCGGTGATCACCACGCCGCCCGGGTCATCGGCGAGCGCGATCGACTGCACCGTGCCGATTTCGACCTCCTTCAGCTTGAGCTTGGTCTTACCGGCTTCGAGGCCTTCGGCGGTACGGAAGCTAATGGAGATGGTCGGACCCTGCTCCAGGATAGTCCGCACCGCCAGCCAACCGCCGACG
The DNA here is from genome assembly GCA_964563515.1 of uncultured Candidatus Competibacteraceae bacterium. Taxonomy (GTDB): domain Bacteria; phylum Pseudomonadota; class Gammaproteobacteria; order Competibacterales; family JAHEDQ01; genus CAZLYT01. Next base: position 2,588 of record CAZLYT010000194.1, read on the forward strand.
ATCACTGCAATCAGCGGCACCAGCCAAACCAGTGGAAGCCCGTGGCCCCGGGCGGGGCGCACCACCGCCATTGGCAGATCGTCGTGCGGCGGTTGATCATTCTCGGGCATGAGACTCCTTTCCTGCCGTGCACTCGCTCTCCGGATCCCAGATCAGCCGCGGATCGAAAGCCATGGCGGCGAACAGGGTCAGTACCACCACCGCGCCGAAGGCGATAATGCCCGGGCCTGCTGAGATCGCGGCAAGCGTCGAGAACTCCACCAGCGTGGCAAGCAGCGCGACGACGAATACGTCCAGCATGGACCATTTGCCAATGAACTCCACCATGCGGTAGAGCTTGAGCCGCTGCATTGGCTCCCAGCGCCAGCGCCACTGCACCGAGGCCAGCAGGAAGGTGAGCGCCAGCAGCTTGACGAGCGGCACGAACACGCTGGCGGTGAAGATGATGATGGCCAGGTCATAGGAGCCGCTGGACCAGAAGTACACCACGCCGCTCATGATGGTGTCGGCCTGAACTCCCACGATCGATCGGGTGATGGTCACCGGCAGCAGGTTCGCTGGTAGATACATGATGCAGGCAGCGACCACCAGGGCCCAAGTCCGCGAGATACTGCCGGGTTTTCGCAGGTGCAAGGGGCTGCCGCAGCGCGGGCAGTGGGCGCCATGGGTCTCGACATCGAGCCGGCTCAACTGCCCGCAGGCGTGACAGGCGGCCAGGCCACGGCTGGCCGCGGTGACGACAGCACTCACGACGTCGGCTCCGGGTTGTCTTCACGGCTCGCCCCAAGGCGCCTGGTGGCGTCGGCGCGGGCCCAAATGCTCTGAGCATCACTGGAAACCGAGGTCGCCACCGAGGCGAACATGAGCCCAAAGAAGGCCCACAAGCCGATCCCGGGTGCCACCTTGGCCAGGTGGCCGAGCTTCACCACCGACACGATGATGCCGAGCATGAAGACATCGAACATCTGCCACGGGCCCAGTGCGCGGCTGAGGCGGAACACCTGGGCGAAGCCTGGCACGATGATGCCAAAGCGCATGGGTGCGACCATGTAAATCAGCGCACCCAGCTCCAGCGCCGGGGCCACCACCAGCGTGATCAGCACCAGAACGGCAGCCGGCTGCATGTCCTGATTCCAGAGTGCCAGCGCGGCACCCACCAAGGTGGCAGAGTTCTCCTGGCCTTGCAGCTCCAGCCGGACAATGGGGAAGGCGTTCGCCAGCACGAGAAGCACCGCTGTGGTCAGGGTCCAGGCGAAGGTGTGATCCAACGAACCCTTCGGCTCGCTATAGAGCAGCGCCCCGCAGCGTGGGCAACAAGCCCGGCCACCCGGCGCGAGGGCTATGCGCTGCTGCAACAGATCGCACTCGTGGCAAGCGATGAGCGGTGAGGAAGAGAGGGGCATGCTGGGACTGGTCGCAATGGCTCAATGAGTGATGGCTGTATCGCGGCGTGGCTTCGCCGGTCGACGGTGCTGCCAGAGCTCCTCGACTGCGGCTCTAGGGGGAGGCGCCCTTGGGATCACCACGTTCTCCACTCGGCGCCGGCAATTAGACGGGAACAGGCACCACCAAACAAGATGGAAAGCCATGAGGGGGGGCTGCATTGCTTGGGGTGGTGTCATCCGGTGCGCGGGCTTTGGATCGCCTGACGCATCACCCAATGCAGCGCTGAAGGTGTCGCGAATCGCGATCAGCTCGGTTGCTCGCCCTGGGCAGCATCCTGTGCAAACAGCTCCTCGAGCTCCTGTGCCGCCTCTCGGGCCAGTGACACCATCCGCGCCTCGTCGTCGTGGAGGTTGCGATGGGCATAGAGGCGCTCTTCGTCGAACTGGCGAAAGCGTTCCACAGCCCGATCACTCTCGCCACCCGCGAAACCCAGGCCGCGCAGCAAGGCGCGCGACATCTCCAGACTCGAGTGAAAGGTCTCACGCCACACCACTTCGACTCCCAGATCCATGAGCTGATAGGCGTGCTTGCGGTTGCGGGCCCGGGCGTAGACCTTGATTTGCGGAAAATGCCGCCGCACCACCTCGGCCGTGCGCAGCGACGCCTCGGGCTCGTCGATGGCCAGCACAAAGGCGGTCGCGTGCGCCGTCCCCGCTGCTCGCAGCAGCTCCAGCCGCGACGCGTCGCCGTAGTACACCTCGTTGCCATACCTCTTGACGAAGTCCACCTGCTCGGGACTGATCTCCAGAGCGGTAAAGAGGATCTTCTTGGCCCGCAAGATGCGGGCGACGATCTGGCCCACCCGACCGAAGCCGGCAATGATGACCCGCCGGTCGGGGGGTGGCGCCTCGTAGCTCGGTGCCACCTGCCCTTGGGTAGCCTCGCGAGCATCCAGCCGGTCCGCTACCAGGAGCAGGATCGGTGTCAAAGCCATGGACAGGCTGACCACAGCCACCAGGAGGTCGGCCAGGTCATCGGGCAGGGATCCGCCGTCCACTGCGGCGGTGAAGATGACGAACGCGAACTCGCCGCCCTGGGATACCGACACCGCCAGACGTCGGGCCTGGGCCCGGTTGAGCCCGCCCTGCCAGCGGCCAAGCCCGTAGAGCACCAATGCCTTGACCAGCACCAGACCCAGCACCAAGCCTAGCGTCTGTGGCCACTGCGTAGCGACCAGCTGCAGGTTCACCGACATGCCAACCGCCATGAAGAACAGCCCCAGCAGCAGGCTCTTCAGCGGCTCGACATCGGCTTCCAGCTGATGTCGGTATTCGGAATCCGCCAGCAGCACGCCGGCCAGGAATGCGCCGAGTGCCATGGACATGCCCACCTGTTCCATCAACAGGGCGGTGGCCACCACGATCAGCAGGCCGGTCGCAGTGAAAATCTCGTCGACGCCGGTTGCCGCCACCAGCCGAAGCACCTGCCGCAACAAGTAACGCCCGCCGACAATGACTGCGACCACCACCGCCACCGCCTTGGCCGCGGCCAGCCCCATGCCGTCGCTGGCAGGCATGCCTCCCGGCGCGAGCAGAGGTAGCAGCGCCAGCGCCGGGATTACGGCGAGATCCTGCAGCAGGAGGATGGAGAATGCGGCGCGGCCATGGCGCGACGCGAGCTCTCCGCGCTCGGCGAGCGTCTGTAGCGCAAAGGCGGTGGAGGACAGTGATAGCGCGACTCCAACAACGGCGGCGGTGGCAGGCTCCAGCCCTAGCACCAAGGCCAGCCCAGCGATCAGGGCCGCGCTCACCACCACCTGCAGCAGTCCCAGCCCGAATACGGAGCGGCGCATGACCCAGAGACGACGGGGGTGAAGCTCGAGCCCGATGATGAACATGAGCAGCACCACGCCGATCTCGGCGAAGTGCAGGATTCCGTCTACGTCACGGAACAAGCCCAGGCACTGGGGGCCGATCAGCACCCCGGCAAATAGGTAGCCCAGCACCGCGCCCAGGCCGAGACGCTTCGACAGCGGCACGATCAATGCCGCAGCGGCGAGGAAGATGACGGCTTGGTGCAACAGGGTCATGGTGCCTCCGGTCCGGCGGCCTAACCGGGGACCGCTGATACTGGGGGGATTGGCCGGCACATCGGCTCCTCACAATGGCCGCAGCGAGGTGACCGATAAAGCCCCGGAAGAACCGCTTGGTGGCTGCCTATGCTGCGGTTGACACTGCCGGTGCCGGCGTTCAGTATTGCAGCGCATCATCCCATGCTGCGATACGCACTCTGCTCCGGCGCCCATGGGCGCACACAGCTTTCGATAGTCGCTGCCCAAAGCTCCTTGCCGCGACGGAACCGTGGTGAGGGGCCGGCCCAATAGCATAAGACGTCCGATAGGGGCTTACCTCTTCGGTGGATTTGCTGCGAATGCTGCAGCTTGTGGTGCGCCATGGACGTGTCCACCGAAGTCTGGGCCCGGCGCAGTTCGTGGCGCATGCAGCGACTGGTGTGTGGACACCCAAGACAACGGATGAGAACAGGGACATCGGCGCCTTGCCGCATGCCATCGAGTGAGTACCCGCCCTGAAAATGGTGACGAGCAGCATGAGCGAAACCAGAGTCATCAAGAAGTACCCCAACCGCCGTCTCTACGATACGGCCATCAGCAGCTATATCACTCTCGAGGACGTCAAGCGGCTGGTGTTGGACGGCGCCACGTTCCACGTGATCGACGCCCGCTCAGGTGAGGACATCACCCGGACCATCCTATTGCAGATCATTGCAGAGCAGGAGGAGCAGGGCGACCCGATTTTCTCCACTGAGGTGTTGGCACATATCATCCGCTTCTACGGTGATACCCTGCAGGGGCTGATCGGTCGTTACCTGGAGCAGAGTCTGCGCGGATTCGTGGAGCAGCAGCACCTCGTCCGTGAGCAGGTGCGTAGTCTGAGCCCCATCAGCCAAGGCTTGAACCCCCTCAGTTTGATGCACGACTTCGCCGAGCAGAATCTCGCCATCTGGAAGAACATGCAGGAGAAGTTCTACCGCCAGGCTGCCGAGGAAGTTCGTAAGAGCACCAAGCCGGTGGAAAAGAAGACGGGTTCCGAGACCACCGAGAGCAAATCGAAGGATTCATGAGCGAGACGCCGCCAGGCGGCTGCCGCGGATGATTTCACGGCTCCTGCAGCCATGCTGCCAGCTCACCCGCAACCCGCCCTTGTGCTCTGCGACTGACATAGATGCCGATGTGCCCGCCCTTGAAGGCGTACTCCCGGTACTTTGCCGCCGGCAGCAGCCGACGCAGCGCTTGGGCCGAGGCGGGCGGGACCAGGTGGTCTTCGGTGGCGTAGACGTTCAGCACCGGGCAGCGGATCTGTCCCAGGTCGATGCGCTGACCGGCGATGCGTGCCAACCCCCTCGTCAGGGCATTGGCTTGGATAAACTGCCGTCCGAACTCGGCAAAGGCACGTCCGGGCTGGTCCGGGCTGTCGTAGATCCAGCTTTCCATGCGCAGGAAGTCTTCCAGCTGCTCAGTGTCGGCGCGCGCCTTGATCAGGTCCAGATACTTGTGCAGACCCAGCCGGATGGGCGACAGGGATAGGAACAGCGCGTTCAGGAGACCGCCCGGCACGTTGCCGCTGGCGGCCCCCAGGCGCTCGAAGTCCACGTGCCGTGCCAGCCGCGCCAGGTCGTTGTCGGGGGAGTGGAAATCCACCGGCGTGACCATGGTTACCAGCCGAGCCACCCGCTCGGGATTGAGCGCCGCATAACATAACGCGAAAACTCCTCCCTGGCAGACGCCGAGGAGGTTTATCTGCTGCTGTTTGCTCCGCCTCAGCACCACGTCTACGCATTGGGCCAGGTACTGGGTCAGGTGATCGTCCAGACTCACCCGTTGTCGGCTCGTTCCCGGATCGCCCCAGTCCAACAAGTACACCTCCACGCCATGCTGCAGCAGACCTCGCAACAGGGACCGACGCTCGTGGAGGTCGAGCATTCCGGGACGATTGACCATGGCATAGACCACCAGCAGTGGCGGAATGCCGCTGGTGGCGGGTCCTTCCGGGCGATAGCGATAGAGCTGCATGCCCTGGTGCTGCCAAACGACTTCCCGCGCCCAGGACCCGTTCCCGGCGCGGCCGTGTCCCCGCAGCGCCGATAGGCGCTGTACCGCCCGCTGCTGAAACGCCGTCAGCTGTTGTTGTGCCCGCGCCAGCGGATCGCCTTGGGGCGGGAGCGGGCCGCGTCGGCTTGGTGGTGCGCGGCTGGGCTCCGTGGTGAGTTGGCTGGGCGGCGACGGCAGCCATGAGTCCGAGCTGGTTTCGAACATCGGGAATGCCGCTACCCATTCGTGAACCGCCTGGGCAAGGTCGGCGGCAGCGTTGAGTCGGGCCCCGAAGGCCAACAAATAGTCGTCGTCCCGCAGCAGCTTGGAGTAGCTGCAGGCGACGCAGTCAAGCCACTCGCGATAGCGCGCCTCCAGGTCTCCCGGGTCCCACTCCGGTGCGGTGGCGAGCTCGATCGAGTGCCGCTCAAAGGCATCGACCGCCGTCTCCGTAGCTTTGGACGAGAGCTGCACGCAGTGCTCGGTGGCGCCACGGAAATCCAGTAGTGCCCGCATCATCTTGGTCTGTGCATGCGCCAGCTTGTGGCCGGTGGCGGCGTAGTCCAACCCCTCCAAGCTGGCCACCATCTTCTGCAGATGCTGCTGCCCCGCCTCCCCAGTGGAGCCCGCGCCGGTCAGGGCCTGAAACCACCCAAGTAACGGAGCCAATGCGCGCTGGCCTAGGGCTGTCGCCATGGGTTCCATCACTAGGGCATGGGGGAAGCCGGTGCTGGCTAGACCATCTGCGGAGCGAAATGCTGTAAGGAGCCTCTCGGCGTACGGTTTGCGCGAGTGGGGCGCGGCCGGGAGCTCGCCAGCGCTCGCCAGAGCTGCAAACCAAGCCGCCGCAAAGGCCGAGAGATGGGCAACCGTGGCCTCGACCCGTCGTTGCAGGGAGTCTGCGAAGCTTTCCTCGGACACCTGAGATCAGCCGGCGACGGAGGAGGCGCCTGGCGCGGGCGACAAGTCCTCAGAAAGGTGGTGCACAAGCCTGTCCTATTGGAGCCTGATCCGTCAGACGCCGGTGGGAGCTGGTGACGGAGAGCTACGGGCGATGGTCGGCCCCATTCTAGGAAAGCCCGCCCGACCTCACCAGCGCTGGGGCGCCGCGGCTGCGGCTCGGCATAGGCTGGTGAACGCTGCCTGCTGCAGAGGCCGCGATCTGATCACGGCCGAGCACCCGCGGGGAGCGCTCAGTACATGTCTCAACTACTTGCGCACACCTGGACCGTTCACCTCCATGCCGTTGCTCATGTAGGTGTGGAAGAACTCCAGCGCTCGATACTCGGGACTTTGAGCGTCGAAAGGCTTGGCCCGCACTTGCTCGTTGCAGCCGGCATAGCGTCGATGCAGCGTGCCGAGGCTGCCCCATTTGGACCGGTAGACGGGGAAATGGGTGATCTGCCCGACAGCCGGGCTCAGCAGCTCAGAGCGGATGTACATGCCCGCGTTGTAGACGTGGCAGTCGGCGCAGGACATGTTGAGCTGGCCGCGCTTGCCATAGAACATCTGCTTGCCGCGCTCGTACCAAGCCATGGCACCGGGATCGTCCGTTGGCACCTTGATATCCAACTCGTTGCCCCGGGAGGTGTAGGCCATGTACGCGGAGATGGCGGCGATGTCGCCACGCTTGTAGCGTAGCGGCTTCTCGCCGTTGGCTTCCCGGCACTGGTTGATGGCGTACTCCAGGGTGATGACCTGGTTCGACTCGCTGTCGAAGTAGGGGTAGTTCTGGCGGATGCCGATGCCACCGTTGGGGAAGCAATCCGCGTAGCTGTTGCCGTTGGCGAACGGCGTGTCGAAGAGCTCCTCGCCTGCTTCCAGGTCGATCTCGTAGGGAGGGAACTCCTCGATGGCTTGCCATTGCGTGCGCGCGTCCTGGTCCAGGGCATAGGCACCGTCTACGAAGGCTTCGAGCTGGTATCGCGGAAAGCGCTTTTCGAAATAGGCTCGCAATTCATGCAGTTCTTCCTGGGGAGTCGCGCCCACCGACGTGACCACCAGCAAAGTGGCGCTCAACAACCATGGCAAGGCTCGCATGGCACCTCCTGTTGGTTCGTCTTGGAGCGCGCAGACTTCAGTCGATGGTGGCCTCGAGGGAGTCGGACTCGCCCTTGTTGTCGGTCCAACTGATGGTGATCGTGTCCCCGGTTTTGCCGCCGCTGAAGATGAAGGACAGATAAGGATTCTGGGAAATGCTGGGTCCCCACGCCGCGGTCAGTACCCGGGTGCCGTCGTGGTCGCACAGCACTTCCTGGATGTAGTGAGCCGGAATCTTCTCGCCGGTGGCGCTATCGGTGCGTTGACCGGTTTCCATCGGGTGCTTGATCAGACACTTGACGGTAACTAAATCATCTTGCGCCTTGGCGCGGACCTTGATGCTGGACATGGTCGGGTTGCCTCCCGGTGAGCCGAAACGTCAGCCGCCGCAGCCGCCGATGGTGACTTTAACTTCCTTGCTGGCGCTGTAGATCTTGCCGTCTGCCTTCACCAGGGCCATGACGTTTGAGGTTTCGCCCATCTTGATCCGAGTGGAGACGTAGGGCTTCGCATTGGCTGCGAAATCGAACTTTGCCGACAGCGGTGCCGGATTGTTCTGCGCAATGATGGTGATGCTTTCGACGTTGGCCAAGTCGGTTTCGATGGTGATGGGCACCACCGCGCCGTTCTCGGCGATGTCGGGGGCTTTGATTACGATGGCCTCGCTGGGTGTGGCCTCGGTGGTGTCGTACAGCGCATTCATGGCGCCGTCCACGGTGTCGGAGTCGAAGGCTTCGGTGGGCCAGACGTTGGCCAGCACACGTGCCGGCGTCAACAATCCAGCACCGGCGGCCATGCTGATCACGCCTACGCTGGCGGCCCCTTTCAAAAAGACTCGCCTGGAATGATTCACGTCACGTTCCTCCAATGATCCGGTATCAGCGCGCCGTTGCTGGCGAATCTGGGCGCTGAGGATTGCAGACCGGCGTGCAGCTGTCTCAAAGCGAGTAGACGAACTCCACCACCTTGTCGATCTCGTCCTCGCTCAGAATTCCATGCAAGCCAAATGGCGGCATGATGGAGCTCGGATTGGTGGCGTTGGGATCCCAGATCTGGGCCCGTAGCCTCGACTTGTCGGGGAAGCGCGCTGCCATGGCCACCAGCGGTGGACCAATGTTTCCCGGCGAGTCGCCGCCAGCCATCTCGTGGCAGGCCAGGCAGTTACCCTTGAGCACATCGAAGGCAATCTGCCGACCTTGTTCGATCGTCTGAGCATCCTCCGCCGTGGCCAGCCCGGCCACTCCGACCCCCATCAAAACGGCGGTTCCTAACGCTAGCAAGACGAGGGGTCGCTGCATCCGATTCTCCTCAAGTCAATTTGGAGTCGATCGCCGTCTCCTCAACCATCGGTCGACCAAGCATGGTCTACGCCGCGGGCGGATCATAACGGCTGCCGCGTCCACCGCAAACCGAGCTCAAACCTGCGCGAAGAAGCTTAGCTCCAAACGGCATCTGCCTGGGACGGACGGACCTAGCTCGCTTCCGCGGCTACCTGCTGGCGCAGCCGCTCCAGCTCCGCGGTCAGCTTCTGGCGCAGGTAGGGCGGTAGGTCCGGGGCTCGCAGGGCCAGCTCGATCTGCTGGATGGCGAGGGTGTTGCTGCCGCGCAGCTTGTAGTAGTCGGCCATGGTGGCGTGACTGTCGGCCGTCAACCCGGCGGCTTGGGCGGCGCGTGCGTAGAGCGCCAATGCAGCACTGCGGACGGCGTCGACGTTGAGCCGGGGGCGCAGCAGACCCATCGCCTTGCGCGGTTCACCGATGGCGATTAGGGCGTCACCGTAGCTCATGGACAGTGAGTAGTCACCGGGATAGAGCGAGGCAGCGTGCTGGTAGATTTTCAGGGCCTCATCGACTCGTCCCGCTTGCAGAGCGATCTCGGCGGAGGCGATCAAAAAGGGTAGCGACTCTGGGCGTTCTGCGAGCAGTTGATCCGCTTGCTTGGCTGCAGCATCCAGCTCCCCGCCCCGTTGCAGGCTCAGCGCCAGGCCGTAGCGCTGCGCCAACACATTGCGGTTATTGCCTTCGCCGATGCTCTGTCTGAAGCTCTCGGCGAGCTCCCGCGGGGAATCGCTACCGAGCACCTGCACTCGCGCCTGGGCCAGATGGTACTCCAACGGATCCCGATCCCGAGGACGATTGGGGACCATCGATTCCACCCGCGCGCGGGTCTCTGCGATCCGGCGGGCCTCCACCGGGTGGGTACGCAGGAACTCTGGCACATTGGCGCCACCATAGAAGCGGGTGGTTTGCGCCAGCCGGTCGAAGAAATCCGGCATTCCATACGGGTCGAAGCCGGAGCGCAGGAGGAAGTCGACACCCACCCGATCGGCTTCTTGCTCGTTGCTACGGGTGAAGTCGAGCTGGTGCTGGGCGTCGGCGGCCAACACCCCAGTGATCGCGGCACGGCCGGCTTCGCCGCTCGCGGAGGCGAGCAGGGCGGCAGCGAGCAGCGAGGCTGCCAGAGGTATTCGAGACCGCTGTGAGTCCTCGAACCAACGGGCGATGTGGCGTTGCGACACGTGGGCTGCCTCGTGAGCCAGCACGCCGGCCAGCTCCCCCTCGGTCCGGGTGGCGCTGAGGAGGCCGGTGTGGACGCCGATGTAGCCACCGGGAGTGGCAAAAGCGTTGATGGCGCGGTTATTGACCATGAAAAAGGTGAAGTTGCCAGCATCGTTGCGGGCATAGAGGGCAATACGCTGGCCCACGGAGTCGATGTAGTCCTGCAGGAAGGGGTCCTCCAGTACGACCCCTTGGGCCAACAGGCGGCGAAACACTTGCTGACCCAGCTTGGCCTCTTCACTGGCCGCGAGGACCTCCCTCGAGGGATCGCCGATATCGGGCAAAGTGATGCTCTGGGCATTGCCGCCGGCGCAGACCAGGCTGAGGAGGAGGGCGACGAGCTTACGGGACATGTTCTCCATGGCGGGAGGTTGCGTGGCTACTGAGACCGCAGCGGGAGAACCCCGTTCAACTGACTCACGGAGTCGGAGAACTACTCTCTCGGCGAGGCTGGCCGA